>JAOADJ010000025.1 GCA_026417375.1 Melioribacteraceae bacterium
ATTGCAATATATTTGTTAAAATATTTTTTGTCAATAAATTTTTTAACAATACAAATAAGAAATGAAATTGAAATTATTTTAATTGGTTTAACTAATCTGAATCGAATCTAAGAATTACTGATTCTCTTTGGCGATTAGACAATTCAGAAGTTTTTCCTGTTGATTTAAATAATTCAAACAAACCTTCTTTAAGTTCATCTTCGCTTAAACCAATTTTTTTTCCTGTTTCTAAAAATTGTTGAGCATCTTTTTGAAATGATGATTGATTTAGTTTTTCCTGATTAGATAATTCATTTTGTTGGATGCCTAAAGCTTGTTTTAATAGATCAACAATTTCTTCTCTTAAATCAATAATTCTTTCGGGGTTTGGTGAATTAACCCGATTTAAATTTTGGGAAGGCACATTTCTATCTTCAGAAATATTAGGGACTCTTTCTGAAAAATCTTTTTTAATTGTGGGATTTGAAATACTAACTTGTTTGTTTTGATATTCACTTTCATCAATTATATCTTCAAATGCAAAAATTGCATCGGCAAAAATTTTATCGTTTTGATGTTGTGCTTCAATAGCTTTTAAGTCAAATGAATATACTTCACTAAAATCTGCTTCTAGAGGTTTACCAGTTGGGTCAATTTTTCTTGTTAATGAAGTTAAACCAACCTGTTGAATTTTAAATCTAAATTTATCCGGGTCTAAATCAAATCGTAAATGTCTTAAATCTTTCAAAGCAAAGATTGGATCAAAATAAATTAATTCCACCTTACCATTAATTTGAATGAAGTAACCATATTTTGTTGAATATGCATCAAGATGATTAACGTTTGTTAATAATCTATAAACAATTAAATTTTTGGGTGCCGGGTTTTTAACAATTGAACAGACTTCGAAATAAGAAATATTCCTGATTCTTTTTACTTTTTCATTTTTGTAAATGATTTTAAAGTTATCGTTAAAATTAAATTTGTTCTGTGAGTAAATCAGAACATCATTTGCGCGGTAATCTAAAGTTTCTAAAAACATTTTTGTTTTATATTGTTAGTTCAAATTTAATAATTATTATAGATTTAATTTGATTTATAAAACTCATGTAAAAAATTAATTTTTAACATCTGAAATTTTTATTTCTCAGTGTACAAAAAAATAATACAATTTTTTCATCAGTTAAAATTATTTAATATCTCCAGCCCATTTAACAAGTCCTAACTCGAACTGATTAATCAATATTTCATGTTTAGGTAAAACTCTTAATGTATAACCAAAAAGTCCGGTTGCATTACAATCAATTTCTCCTCGGTAGAAAAAATTACTTTTACCTTTTTTAGGTATATATTCCATAGTAACAAATTTATTTTCATTTGAGCCATTATCAATTTTACCATAATAAATTTGAACATCAACATCATCCGGAGTTAAATCTCCAAGTTCAATTTCGGCAATAATTGGATATTTCATACCAACTTTAAATTCTTCGTGTGTTAATTCTTCAGTAATATTTATAAACTTAATTCTGTTCCAATTTTCATAAATCTTACTTTTCCATGCAGAAAATTCTTTAGCATGCTTCCAATTATTTTTTTGCAAACCAATTCTTTTATCATAAGATGCAAAATAAAATTTACGCGAATATTCTTTAACCATTCTATGAGTATTGAAAATTGGTCCAAGTTTTTTCATAGAGTTTTTCATCATTGCAATCCAATTACGTGGTAATTTATCTTCACCACGATTATAAAAAACCGGAACAATTTCTTTTTCAATTGTTTCATAAATTATACTTGATTCAACTTCATCCTGATAATCAAGATTAGTATATTCTTCTCTGTTTCCAATTTTCCAACCTAAATCCGGTTCATAAGCTTCATCCCACCAACCATCCATTATACTGAAATTTAAACCACCGTTTGCAATTATTTTCATTCCACTTGTACCACTTGCTTCTAATGGTCTTCTTGGATTGTTCAACCAAACATCACATCCTTCAACCATATAACGAGCAACATTCATATCATAATTTTCTAAGAAAACTATTTTTTTCCTTAAGTGTGGTTCTTTTGCATACTGAACAATTTCTTGAATTAATTTTTTTCCCTCTTCATCTTGAGGATGAGCTTTTCCTGCAATAATAAATTGTACTGGATAATCAGGATTACAAACAATGCTTGCTAATCTTTCAATATCTCTGAAAATTAAGTTCGCTCTTTTATATGTAGCAAATCTACGGGCAAAACCAATTGTTAAAGCTTGAACATCAAGAACTTCTCTTGCAGCTGCAATTTCAGAAGTTGAGCCACCTCTTTCAATAATTTGTTTTGTCAGTCTATTTCTTGCGAATGCAACTAAACGTTCTCTTCTTCTTTCATGTGTTCTCCATAGTTCTTCATCAGGAATTTCATCAACTGATTTCCACACTTCAACATCAGCTGGATTTTTTCTAAATCTCTCTCCTAAGTATCTATAAAGCAATTCATTCATATCTTTCGATAAATGAGTAAGTTGATGAACACCATTTGTAATTGAATCAATAGGTATTTCATCGAATGGTATTTGAGGGAATCCATTTTGCCACATCTTTTTAGATACAACACCATGAAGTTTACTTACACCATTTACATATCCTGCCATATTCATTGCTAAGTGAGCCATATTAAAATTAGCAGGTGGTTTATCTTTTATAATTGTTCCTAAAGAATAAAATTGCTTATCAGAAATTTGTAATTCATTTCTGTAATAAAATCCAAAATATTTTTCAATCAATTCATTCGGGAAAATATCTATTCCAGCAGGAACTGGTGTGTGAGTTGTAAAAACATTAGAGTAAAAATTAACATCTTTTGCTTCGTAAAATGTTAATCCAAAGTTTTTCATTAATAATCTTATTCTTTCCAAAGATAAAAATGCAGAATGACCTTCATTCATATGGCAAACAAATGGTTTAATATTCATCGCATGTAAAGCTCTAATTCCACCTATCCCTAAAACAATTTCTTGTTGAATTCTTGTTTCAATTGTGCCACCATATAAAGTTCTGGTAATTTTTCTATCTTCTTCATTATTTTCTGTTACATTGGTATCCAATAAATATAAGGCAATTCTACCAACATCAATTTTCCAAATTTGAAATGTTACTGTTCTATTTGGAAAATCTATATGTATTTTTAATGGTTCACCATTTTTATCTTTTACCAAATTCATCGGTTGATTATAAAAATCTGTTATTTCATATCTTTCATGTTGCCAACCATCATTTGAAAGATATTGTTGAAAGTATCCTTCTTTGTAACATAAACCAACACCAACTAATGGCAAACCTAAATCGCTGGCAGATTTTAAATGATCTCCTGATAAAACACCAAGACCACCACTATAAATTTGAAGACATTCTGTAAGTCCATATTCCGCAGAGAAATATGCGATTATATTTTTACCTTCAATATTAAAATGTTTTTGATACCAGGTTTTTTCTTCTAAATAAATTTTTAGTTGTTCATCCACTCTGTTCATATGAGAGACAAAACTGTCATCATTTGCTGCAAATGTTAAACGTTCTTGACTAATTTTTCCTAACATTAAAACCGGATTATGATGTGTTTCTTCCCATAGTTTACGATCTAATCTTCTAAATAATTCAATTGCATCTTGATTCCATGTCCAAAATAAATTGTAAGCTATTGTTTTCAATGGCAAAAGTTTTTCTGGAATTGATGGAACAATATTAAATCTGCCAACATAATTAATCATTTGTTCTCCTTGATTTTTCATAATTCAAAATCAAAATAAAAAAAAATTGATTATCAAAAAAATTGATTATTAATAAATATGGAACAAAGTTATGTTATTAGAAATAAAAAATGTGACTTTGAATTAAATGTTTTATTATATATTTAGTGCTTACATAAAAAAATTTAAAATATCTTTATGAATATTATACTTGCATTAACTTTAGGTTTTATAATCGGTTCTTTCCCAACTGCATATATCCTATTAAAAAAGTCAAAAGGAATTGATATCACTCAACATGGAAGTGGAAATGTTGGAGCAATGAATTCTTTTGAAGTTACTAATTCTAAAATAATTGGAATTTTAGTTTTATTAATTGATGCATTTAAAGGATGGCTTGCTTCTTTTCTTGCATATAATTTAATTGAACATGATTTTAGAATTACAATTGTGGCTTTACTTTTTGCTGTTATTGGACATTGCTATTCACCGTGGATAAAATTTAAAGGTGGACGAGGATTAGCAACTGCCGCTGGTGGTGCAATTTTTATTTCGCTTCCTGTTTTATTCCTTTGGATTTTATTTTGGATATTATTTTATTTAATTAAAAAAAATATTCACTTTGCAAATATATTGGCTACATTTTTCTTGATAATATTACCTTTTATTTTTACTGACTTGATGATTAATTACTCTTTCATAATTCCAGAAATTAAATTTCATTTCCCGATATTTGTCTCAACTATAATGATAGTAATTATATCAAAACATATTGAACCATTAAAAAATTTACTTAAACAATCATAGGTTTTATCATGAATAAAAAAACTTTATTCTTAATAGTTGTATTAATATCAATAAATATAATTGCCCAAAATAAAAATGAATTAATTAACAACTCACGCAAATCAATTATAACTGATGTTGTCAAAAATGTAAGTCCGGCTGTTGTTGGTATTAATGTTACAGAAATTAGACAATACCGTGACATTTGGAGTTTGGATCCATTCTGGAGACAATGGTTTGGTGATAGAGTTTATAATCAAAAAATTAAAAGTTTAGGAAGCGGAGCAATTATTTCTCCAGATGGATATATTCTTACGAACGACCATGTTGCTGGTAGCGCTGTTGAAGCAACTGTTACATTAACCGATGGACGACAATTCACTGCTAAAACAATTTTGAGCGATCCAATTTCTGATATTTGCCTATTAAAAATTGATGCCAAAAATTTACCTTATATCAAACTCGGTGATTCTGATAATATTATGATTGGTGAATGGGTTGTTGCTTTAGGAAATCCTTTTGGACTTTTTGATGTAAATGATAAACCAACTGTAACTGTTGGAGTAATTAGTGCAACAAACATGAATTTAGGTTCTTCAAATAACAGATATTATATGAATATGATACAAACCGATGCAGCCATTAATAGTGGTAACAGTGGCGGACCACTTGTAAATGCTGATGGAGAATTAATTGGAATGAATACTTTAATATTTACTGCTCAAGGTTCAAGCGGAAATGTTGGTGTTGGTTTTGCAATTCCTGTTAATAAAATTAAAAGAATAGTTGATGAACTTAAATCTAATGGAAAAGTTGATCGCGATTTTTGGATAGGACTTAAAGTTTTAACAGTTGATGAATCACTTGCAAAAACTTATAACCTGAAATCTTCACGTGGATGTATTATAACTGAAATTTCAAAAAACTCACCTTCATTAAAAGCTGGTTTACAAGTTGAAGACATTATACTTTCTATTAATGAATACAAAATAAATAATGAAAATACATTAATAGGAGTTTTACAAGAATTTCGTGTTGATGAAATTATTAATGTAAAAGTTCTTCGTGATGATAAAGAATTAACATTAAAACTAAAATTAGAAAAGAGATAAAAAATGATTGAAAGATATACTCTCCCTGAAATGGGAAAAATTTGGAGTGAAGAATTTAAATTAGAAACTTGGTTAAAAATTGAAGTACTAGCTTGTGAAGCAAGAAAAAATTTAGGTTACATACCTGCAAATGAATTCGAAGAAATAAAACTTAACGCAAAATTTGATATAAAACGTGTTCAAGAAATTGAAGAAACTACAAAACATGATGTTATTGCTTTTTTAACTAATGTTGCCGAAAATGTTGGACCATCATCCCGACACATTCATTACGGAATGACATCTTCAGATGTTTTAGATACCGCATTAGCGTATCAGTTAAAATCAGCTGGAGAATTATTATTAAAAGATTTACAACAATTAAAAGATATACTTAAAAAAAGAGCAATCGAACATAAAAGAACAATTTGTGTTGGTCGTTCTCATGGAATTCACGCTGAAGCATATTCAATGGGATTAAAATTTGCCCTTTGGTATGAAGAAATTAAACGAAATATTGAAAGATTAGAATCATCAATCAAATCAATTTCATGTGGAAAAATTTCCGGAGCAGTTGGAACATTTGATCACCTTCCTCCACAGGTTGAAGAATTTGTCTGTGAAAAATTAGGATTAACTACAGAACCAGTAGCAACACAAGTTGTTCAACGAGATCGTCATGCACAATTCTTGACAACTCTTGCAATTATTGGATCAACATTAGAAAAAATAGCTATTGAAATTCGTCATCTTCAAAGGACAGAAGTTTTAGAAGCTGAAGAATATTTCTCAAAAGGTCAGAAAGGCTCTTCTGCAATGCCACATAAAAGAAATCCTATTATATCAGAAAGAATAACTGGGATTGCAAGAATATTGAGAAGTAATTCAATTGCTGCACTAGAAAATGTTGCGCTTTGGCACGAAAGAGATATATCACACTCTTCTGTTGAAAGAATTATCTTACCCGATAGTTGTATTGCACTTGACTATGCTTTGAATCTTATGATTAATTTGATTGATAAACTAATTATCTATCCGGAAAGAATGTTGCAAAATTTAAATCTTACTCGAGGATTAATTTTCTCTCAAAAAGTATTATTAAAACTTACTGAAAAAGGAATGACACGCGAAGAAGCATATAAAATTGTTCAAGATTATTCAATGAAAGTATGGCAAAATAATAATTTGAATTTAAAAGATGAATTAATGAGTTCTGAGATAATATTAAACTATTTATCAAAAAATGAAATTGAAGAAATATTTGATCCACAAAAAATTTTAACAAAAATAGATTACATTTTCTCTCGTTCAGTTGATAAATAATAAAATCTAAGCAAAAAACCACAATTCTTATTTTTTCGGACAAATAATCTCATCTTAATTCTTGACAAAATTTTTACAATTTTATATTTTAGCACTCGTAAAAAGTGAGTGCTAATCTTAAAATTTAATTAAAAAAAGGAGGATTTATGGCTGATTTCAAAATTCAACCCCTTCATGATCGTGTAGTAGTAAAACCCAAAGAAGCTGAAGAAAAAACAAAAAGTGGTATTATTCTACCCGATACTGCAAAAGAAAAACCAATTGAAGGTACTGTAGTAGCTGTTGGCGAAGGAAGAGTTACAGATGATGGCAAAGTATTAAAAATGACTGTTAAAGTCGGTGATACTGTTCTATATGGTAAATATTCCGGAACAGAAGTTAAAATTGATGATCAAGAATATTTAATTATGCGCGAAAGCGATATTTATGGAATTATTAAATAAGAGGAGGAACAAATGGCTTCAAAATTAATCGAATATGGAGTAGATGCACGTTCAGCTTTAAAAGCTGGTGTTGATAAACTTGCAAATGCTGTTAAAGTTACTTTAGGTCCAAAAGGAAGAAATGTAATTATTGACAAAAAATTTGGTGCACCAACTGTAACAAAAGATGGTGTTACTGTTGCTAAAGAAATTGAATTGGAAAATCCAGTTGAAAATATGGGTGCACAAATGGTTCGCGAAGTTGCTAGCAAAACAAGTGATTTAGCTGGCGACGGAACAACAACAGCAACTGTTTTAGCTCAAGCAATTTATCGTGAAGGTTTGAAAAACGTTACAGCTGGTGCAAATCCAATGGATTTAAAACGTGGAATTGACTTTGCTGTTGTTAAAGTTGTTGAACAATTAAAGAAGATGAGCAAAGAAGTTGGTGGAAGAGAAGAAATTGCTCAAGTTGGTTCTATTTCTGCTAATAATGATAAAACAATTGGAAATTTAATTGCTGATGCAATGGAAAAAGTTGGAAAAGATGGTGTAATAACAGTTGAAGAAAGTAAATCAGCTGAAACAACTTTAGAAGTTGTTGAAGGTATGCAATTCGACCGCGGTTATATTTCTCCATACTTTGTAACTAATTCCGAAACAATGGAAGCAGTTCTTGAAGAACCATATATTTTAATTCATGATAAAAAAATCTCTGCAATGAAAGATCTTCTCCCTATTCTCGAAAAAATTGCACAAGCTGGACGTCAATTATTAATCATTGCTGAAGATTTAGAGGGTGAAGCATTAGCAACTTTAGTTGTTAACAAATTACGTGGAACATTAAAAGTTGCAGCTGTTAAAGCTCCTGGTTTTGGTGATAGAAGAAAAGCAATGTTAGAAGATATCGCAATTTTAACAAATGGAACTGTTATTTCTGAAGAAAGAGGCTTTAAATTAGAAAATGCAACTATTGAATATTTAGGTCGTGCTAAAAAAGTAACAATAGATAAAGATAATACAACAATAGTTGAAGGTGCTGGGAAAACTGAAGAAATCAAAAAGAGAATAAATGAAATTAAAGCTCAAATTGAAAAAACAACTTCAGATTATGATAAAGAAAAATTACAAGAACGTTTAGCAAAACTTTCTGGTGGTGTTGCAGTATTAAAAATTGGTGCAGCTACAGAAGTTGAAATGAAAGAAAAGAAAGCTCGCGTTGAAGATGCTTTACATGCTACACGTGCTGCTGTCGAAGAAGGTATTGTTGCTGGTGGTGGTGTTGCATTAGTAAGAGCAATAAAAGTTCTTGAAAAATTAGAAGGTGAAAATGCTGATCAAACAACAGGAATTAAAATAATTCAAAAAGCATTAGAAGAACCTTTAAAACAAATTGCTGCGAATGCTGGTTTAGAAGGTGCTGTTGTTCTTAATAAAGTTCTTGAAGGAAAAGATGATTTTGGATTTAACGCTGCTACCGAAGTTTATGAAAACTTGTTCAAAGCCGGAGTTATTGACCCAACTAAAGTTACAAGAACAGCATTAGAAAATGCAGCATCAGTTTCTTCATTATTATTAACAACCGAAGCTGTAATTTTTGAAAAGAAAGAAGAAGAAAAAGCAATGCCTCCAATGCCACATGGCGGTATGGACGGAATGTATTAATAGATTGATTAATGTATTATTAAAAAGTCCTGGTTTTATCCAGGACTTTTTTTATGATTTTTTTCTATTTAACTTCTTTCAAAAAATATTCAAGGGTTAATTTAAGACCTTCTTGCCTACTTACTTTAGGACTCCATCCTAAAATATTTTTTGCTTTGGTAATATCTGGTTGGCGAACTTTGGGATCATCGATTGGTAATTCTTTATATACAATTTTACTTTTTGAATTACATAACTTAATAACTTCTTCTGCAAAATCTTTTAATGAAATTTCTTCTGGGTTTCCAATGTTAACTGGATATATTTCATTTGACATTAGAAGTTTAAAAATTCCATCAATCAAATCATCAACATAACAAAAACTTCTTGTTTGAGAACCATCACCAAAAACAGTAACATCCTGATTTTTAATTGCTTGAGAAAAAAATGCTGGCAAAGCTCTGCCATCATCTACTCTCATCCGTGGACCATATGTATTGAATATTCTTACAATTCTTGTATCAACATTATGATATCGGTTGTAAGCCATAGTGAGAGCTTCTGCAAATCTTTTAGCTTCATCATAAACTCCTCGTGGTCCAACTGGATTAACATTTCCCCAATAATCTTCTGTTTGTGGATGAATTAATGGATCACCATATACTTCGGAAGTTGAAGCTAAAAGAAATCTTGCTTTTTTTTCTTTTGCTAAACCTAATGCTTTGTGAGTGCCTAAAGAACCAACTTTTAAAGTTTGTATCGGCAATTTTAAATAATCAATTGGGCTTGCTGGTGATGCAAAGTGAAGTACGTAATCTACATTACCAGTTACATGAATAAAGTTTGTTACATCAAGTTTAATAAATGAAAATAAATCGTTTCCAAATAAGTGTTCAATATTTTGAATTCTTCCGGTTAATAGATTATCTAAACAAATAACTCTAATGCCTTCATTTATTAATCTATTACATAAATGTGATCCTAAAAAACCTGCACCACCTGTTACAACTGCAGTTTTAATCATGATACCTTCGATTTACTTTTCTTTGAACCATTTGAAGGTCTTGAATAGTAATAGTAATATTTGTAGTAAGAACCATAACCACTTCTGTAAGTGAAATTATTTAGAATTGTTCCAATAAATGTTGAATGTTCATGATTTAATAATTGAATTGCTTTTTCCATTAACTCTATTTCGGTATTATTTGCTGATACAACTAAAATTGTAGCATCAACAATACTTGAAATTATTTCTGAATCTGTTACAGCAATAACTGGTGGAGAGTCAACAATTACATAATCATAAATTCCTTTTAACTTTTTCAAAAATTCAATCATTTGTTCTGAGCTTAATATTTCAGATGGATTTGGAGGAATAGTACCAGCAGTGATAAAATCCAAATTATTTACGTGAGATTTTCTTACAATTTCTTCATAGGTAGCTTGCCCGAAGAAATAATCGGTAAAACCCGGGAATCTTTTTTCTTTAAATACTGTATGAACTCTTGGTTTTCTAAGATCCGCATCAAGTATAACTGTTTTAAAGTTAGCTTGAGCAAAACTACCAGCTAAATTAACTGCAGTAGTTGTTTTACCTTCACCAGATGTTGGAGAGGTAATTAATAATGTTTTGGTTGACTCATTACTAAGTTTTGAGAATTTAATTCTAGTTCTTAACGCACGATAAGCTTCGCTTGCACTTGCATCAGGTTTTTTTGCAACAATAAATTCAAATTCTTTATCACCAGCATCCAGCCCTTCAATTTGAGGTATCCATGCTAAAATATTGATATTTCTATTTTGAATATCTTCTGGAGTTTTTACAGTACTATCTAAATAATTCCTGATAAATGCAAAGCCGATTCCTAAACCAATTCCTAAAACAAAACCTACAATAACAATTAAAACACGGTTAGGTTTAGCTGGTCTTTTGGGAATTAATCCTTCATCTATAATTAAAACATTACCAGGAGCTGATTGTTCATTTATAATTGCTTCCTGATATCTTTCTTCAACTTGCAGATATAATTTTTCATAAGCTTCTTTTTCACGTTGTAAACGTGCAAGATCGATTGTTGAAGTAGGTAGCAAACTTAATTTTTTTTCATATTCTCCACTAATTTCAGCCATTTTACGATAAGAAGCACTTAAAGCTTGATATTTTGTTTCTTCCTCTAAAACTTGAGCAGTTAATTTTTTAATTTCTTCGGGACTTGATGCTAAAATTCCAGCTTTGTAAACCGAAAGTTGGTTATTGAATTTACTTTCTAAATCTGCAATCTTTTGATCAAAATCTTTTACTAGCTTTGAATTTGGTCCTGCATCTGAAATTGCTCTATCTCTTCTTGTTTTAAGATCTGCAATTTGTTCTTGCAGTTTTTTCATGTAAGGTTCAGTAGAGTAATTTTCAATAAAATTTGTTATTTCAGGATTTCTTCTTTTTAATTCTTCTTTTAACTGATTTAATGTTTTTTCTGAAATTGTTAAATCAATTTTTGTTGCATTTTTTTTAGCTTCGATATCAGAAGATTGAGTTATTAATGCTTTTGCCTGTTCAGGTAATTCCACAATTCCTCTTTGTTCTTGATAACTTTTAAGTGTTTCTTCAACATTTCCTAGTTCAGCTAATTTTTCTTCTCTTTGTTTTGCTAAAAAATCTTTAATCCTGGTTAATTGCTCACGGTTATAGGTAAGGTTTATACTTTTATAAGCTTCAGCATAGGAGTTTGCAATAATTGCTGCTTCAATTGGTGAATGTGATTCAACATTTACTTCAACAATATCCAATCCTCTTTTTTGATCAATTGATACATTATCTTTCAGCATTTTAACCAAATCATCAATAGATTTAATTTTATAGTTTCCTTTTTTTGCTTCTTCAATATCTTCAAAAATAAGTGAGAAATTATTTTTGTTCTTTGAAACTGTAAAACTATCAATCAATGCATGAGCAACTTGAGCTCTTAGTTTATAACTTTTTAATATTTCAATTTCATTAGCAATAAATCTGTCACTTCCAAATTCCTGAAATTCTGGTAGTAATGACCCAGTAAGAATAGAACCTTGAGGTTTTGATAATTTTAATACTGTTGTAGATTTATAAATATTTGGTGCATTAATAGCATAAATCAGAGCAACAATTAAACCAGTTAAAGTAATTAAAAATATAGGTACAAAATTTAGTTTAATTAAATTAAGTGTATCTCTAAGCGAATTAGTTTCCTGAACATGTTGTTGAGGTATAATACGATTTGCATTATTGTTATTATTCACTGTTCCACCTTATTTCTTTGTAATATTTAACACTAAAATTGTTAATGAAATTATAAGACTAAGAATCGAAGTCCAAATTGCAACTTTATCACGGGCATATAATCTTGGTTCACCTGGTAAAACAACAATATCCCCTGCCTGAAGTTTTAATATTTTTTGATTTTTGAAATCAATTTTATTTGCATAAATAATATCATTATAAGTTAATTTAATAAGTTCCTGAGTATCATCATCTTTTGTTCTTAAAACTCTTATATCTTCTAGATCTGCACCTTCAAGTGGTCCACCGGAATAAGAAATCAGGTCACTTATCGTAGTGTAATTGGGAATAACATATCTACCTGGATAACGTACCCATCCCCAAATAGCTACTTTGATATTTACAGCTTCCGGATCAGAAAGGTCAAAATAACCACTTTGTTGATAAGTTCTATTTAGTAAATTTGCACCAAGTTCATAATCTTTTATTTGAGCAAAAAGATTATTTACAAGAATAAACAATAAAACTGCTTTGATTGCAATTTTCATTTAGTTCTCCTTTTAAAATTTACTTGCTTTAAATTGAATCTCCCTCGAAGATAAAAAACTTCCAATAATTCCTAACGTTATTCCAATCACAAAATTTATTAACGTTAGAATAATTATTCTCTCTGTAAATCTAATATTATTTATTAAAGCTGTCAATAAAATTAAAACTGAAATTATAATTATTGAACTAAGTAGCGAAGAAATAATTCCAATAAAAAAACCATTTAAAATAATTGGAATGCGAATAGAAGATATTTTACTACCAACTAATTTCATTGTATTAAATAAGTTATAATTTTGCTTAATCAATAACTTATTGTTGCTATATACTAAATAGATTGAAAGAATAATTAATAGTAATGAAAGTGGATAAAACAAATATTGTACAATTTTCAATATTCTAAAAATTTTTAACACAGTTTGATAATCATAAATTACATCATCAACGCCATTTATTTTGGAAATATTTTCTTTTATTGTTTCAATATTATTTTCATTAATAATGTTTGGATCGATAGAAATTCTAAGTGAATTTGGTAAAGGATTTTCTTCGAGAACTTTATTAAAATCTTCCCCTGTTTCTTTTAGAAAAATTTTTTTTGCTTCATCTTTATTTATGAGTTCAATTTTTTTTATTCCATTTAATCCAGAAATTTCATTTTTAACATTTTCAATTCCATAACTTTGAATGTCATTTGAAAGGAATACATTGATTTTAATACCAGATTTTATTTGTCGATCTAATATTATAACACCATAAACAATCATAAATGAAGAAATCGAAGTTATGATTGCTAATGTTGTAATAAAGATTAACAAAAAAGAATTATAACCACTTTTTCTAAATAATCGGAATGCTTCTTTAAAGTAAAATAAAATCATAATTCTTAATAATTTGATTCATCAATCCAGTTTATTATTTGCCATTTGCCATTTTCAGTTTTATTTAGTTTAAGATTTACTTTTCCATCTATAAAAATAATATCCGTAGGATTAAATGCAATTGATAAATTGAAACTTCTTATTATTTGCGTTGAATCAGAGTTCATTGATATAATATTGTTCCAAATTAAATCTAATCTTTGCGAATTTTGGAAAAGTCCATTTGTAACTCTCATTTCTTCTTCTTTCCCCCAGGAAACATCAACACCTTTTTCATAATCTCTGTAACTAAATAAAAATTTATTATTAAGTAAATTGCTATAGATTAGTGTATCTTTAAAAGTATAAGCATATTGAAAATTTTTAAAAACTCCCTGAACCGTAGTTTGATCACTTATAATACCGCTTTGAGTATTTAAATTTTCATCTATTGAAGGTGCAAATGGATTACAACTTGAAATAATAATTACAACAAGCAAAAAATATTTTTTAATAAAGCCTCCCTTTTAAATCACTCCATGTTTTGGAATTATCTTTTGAAATATCTTGCCAGCTTGTAATTACCCATTGATTTCTTTTATCTAAATTTATTTTAAATTGTGTTGTACCTTTATATGTACCGGTAACAGAAATATCTTTTGTATTTACATTAAATTCATAATCATATTGATATATTGCGCTATCACCAAAAGAAGTATTTATTAAATTGTTTAAAGTTAGATTTAATGAATTCCCTTCTAAAGAAATTGATTTCAGATTATTAAAATATTGTCTTTCAGATTCTATTCCCCAATCATTTAAAGTTGGATTTTGAACAAGAGAATTTGCTGATGCAATGAATTTGAACTTTTTATTTAAAAAAGCCTGATCAACAAAACATAATATATAATTATCAATTGCTTTTTGTTCTATTGAACTCTTAAAATTTCTAAATAATATTTCAGGTGTTGTTGCGGGTATTTGAGATGTTGATGTTGACGTTGGTAATTCCGGTTCTCTTGTTGAAAAGAAATTACAACCAAAAAGAATAGTTAATATTATTAAATGTTTTATTTTCATTTCTTAAAAAACAAAATTAATCTTTCAGAACTTTTTAGATTAAATTTTTCACCATAATAATTTCCAAATTCAAATTGTAATTTAAAACCATATTTGGATATTCTTTCAATTAACTCATCTCTTTTGTATAACTTTACCGATTCATAAAAAATCATATTTTCATTTTCAGAATTATTTTTCAAATCTACAATAATTATTTTTTTATTTATTCTGTTTTCATGAATAAATCTTTCTTCTTTAATGTGTAAGCTTTCAACTTTTTTTTCTGAAATTAATTTTAAATTATTTTTTAGATATTCTACATTAAAATAATCTAAAACATAAAAACCATTTTCATTTAGAAGATTAAATGCTTTTTCAATAAATAAAAAATTTTCATCATCTTCATCAAAATAGCCAAAACTTGTGAAAAGATTCGTTATCAGGTCAAATCTTGTTTTCAAACATGTAAATCTAATATCACTACAAAAAAAATTTTGAGGAATTTTTTTATTAAATGAATTCGCTTTTGCTTCAAATAATAAATTTTTACTTAAGTCAAAACCAAAGACATTAAAACCAGCTTTACTAAAATTAATATAATGCCTTCCATTTCCACATGCAGCATCAAGAATTTTAGCATCTTTTTGTAAATGAGTTGTTTTTAAAATTAATTCGCATAAAAGTTTTGCATCTTCACTATCTCTATGCGAATAAACTTTTTGATAATATTCAGATTCGAACCAAACTTTAAACCAATCTTTTTTCACAATTCAATTCTTCCAATAAATGCTCTACCAATTGTTGCAGAATCAGCAAATTCTAAATCTCCGCCAATCGGTAATCCTCTTGCAATTCTGGTAACTTTTATATTAATCTCTTTTAAAATTTTTGTTAAGTATAATGAGGTAGTATCACCTTCGGCATCTGGATTTAACGCAAGTATAATTTCTCTTACTTCATCATTTTTAATTCTCTGAAGTAATTCTTTGATTTTTAATTTTTCTACTGTAATTCCTGCTAAAGGATTTAAAACTCCACCAAGAACATGATACAAGCCATTATATTCATTCGTTTTTTCGATTGAAATTACATCACTTGCATCTTCCACAACACAAATAATTGAACGATCCCTTTTTGCACTTTTACATATTTCACATTTTTCATCAGTCGAAATATTAAAGCATTCATTACATAGTTTAATTTTATCTTTAAGATCTCGTAATGAATTAATTAAATTTTCTACATATTCTTTATCATTTTTTAAAATATGAATTGCTAACCTTTGAGCTGTCTTTTTACCAATTGATGGAAGCTTACTTAATTCATCAATCGCTTTTTGTAATGGTTCAGCTATTAACATTTAAAATCCCGGAATATTTAAACCTGGAGGAATCATTCCTTTAGTAGCTTTTTGAACTTCTTCCTCAGAAATTTTTGTAATTGATTGAATTGCTTTATTAACAGCAGCAACAATTAAATCTTCCATCATTTCTTTATCACCTTCTTTAATAATGTTTTCATCAATGGAAATTGAAATCAGTTCTTTCTTTCCATTTACAGTTGCTTTTACCATTCCACCACCACTTTCTTCAGTCACAACTTTATTTTCAAGTTCAGATTGAATTTTTGCCATATCTGCTTGCATTTTCTGAACTTGTTTTAACATATCATTCATATTAAACTTCATTTTTCCTCCAGAAAAAATTTTTGAATTGTATTTTGATTTGTAGCTTTCGAATAATTTAATTCAAAAATATCAAAAAAAACTTTCACAAGAAATTAAACTAAGAAAATATTACATTTGCATATCTAATGATAAAATATTGGTATAAATGATTACAAAATATGGTTTAAATACTTTTTTAATTGCATCATTATTTTCAATTATATTGTTAATTATTGGAATTTTTTCAAATAATAATTTTGTTAAATATCCGTTAATAATAATAAGCATTGCATTTCTTTTGTTTTGCATAAATTTTTTCAGAGATCCGGAACGTACTCCTCCAAACCGAGATGATGTTATTGTATCTCCGGCAGATGGTGAAATTGTAATTATTAAAGAAACAAGTGAAAATGAATTTGTTAAAGATTCAGTTACGCAAGTTTCAATTTTCATGTCTCCATTAAATGTTCATGTAAATAGAATTCCTATTAGTGGTAAAGTTGAAATGAGTAAATATGTAAAAGGTGAATACTTAGTTGCCTTCTATGAAAAAGCTGATAAAAGAAATGAAAGAACTGAAATTGGTATTAATAGTAAACATGGTAAAATAATGTTCACTCAAGTTGCTGGATTTGTTGCAAGAAGAATTGTAAATACTCTTAAAGAAAATGATAACGTAAAAATGGGTGAAAGATTTGGTATGATAAAATTTGGTAGTCGTTCCGATATTTATGTCCCCAAAAACTGGAAATTAAAAGTTAAACTTGGAGATAAAGTAACCGCTGGTGAAACCATTTTATTTGAGTTAAATAAATGAAATTAAATTTTTCAAAATCGTTTGTAGCAAATTCTGTAACATCAATGAATATTTTTTGTGGATTTCTTTCATTGGTTTTTGCATCCCACAATGATTTCATGCTTGCTGCTATTTTTATTATGATTGCTGCAATTTTTGATGCTCTTGATGGTATTGTTGCAAGACTTTTAGGAACTTCATCAAAGTTTGGGGTTGAACTTGATTCTCTTTCTGATGTAGTAAGTTTTGGTGCAGCACCATCATTTTTAATTTATAAAGCTTTTGCATTTCAATTTGGTGTTGTTGGTGTTTTATTGAGTTCAATGCTTTTAATTTTTGGAGCTTTACGTTTAGCTAGATTTAATATTTCTATTCAAGACATTAATACAAAAGCAGATTTCACTGGTTTACCAATACCACTTTCTGCAATTACTATTTCACTTCTTATTTTTTCTTTTTATAAAGATGGAAAAATTATAGAACCAATTAATTATTTAATTTTTCCATTGGTTATTCTTTTATCAATTTTAATGGTAAGTAAAATTCGTTACAATGCTTTACCCAAATTAAAAGAGAAAACAGTAAAACAAAAATTAATTTACATTATGTTTCTTCTTATAAGTATTTTTTTGATAATATTAAGTGAAGGAGCAATTGCTTTTTTTATATTTTTAGCAATTATACTTTTTGGTATTGTTAGAGCTATTTACAATAAAATCTTCGATACCAAAAATAAAATACATGAATTAAAAATTCGGGAGAATTAAATTTGTTTAAGGCAATAGTAATTGTTAAAAGAAGACCTAAAATTTTAGATCCACAAGGTAAAGCTGTTGAACAAGGAGCAAAACTTCTTGGTTTTAATAATGTGCATAATACAAGAATTGGGAAATACATTGAATTTTTTGTTGACACAACCGATAAAGTTTTAGCAGATAAAGAAGTAAAAGAATACGCTGAAAAACTTTTATCAAACCCTATAATGGAAGATTATGAATATACTTTAACGGAAATAAGTTCTTCTGGAGAAAATAAATGAAACCAAAATTTGGTGTAATTGTTTTTCCAGGTTCTAATTGCGACTACGATGCTTATTATTCTCTTAAAAAAGTTCTTCATTTCAACACTGAATTTTTATGGCATAAAGATAAAGATTTGAGAAATAGCGATATAATTGTTTTACCAGGTGGATTTTCTTATGGTGATTATTTAAGAACGGGAGCAATTGCAAGGTTTTCTCCTATTATGGATTCAGTTTATACATTTGCAATGAATGGCGGAATTGTTATAGGAATTTGTAATGGATTTCAAATTTTGCTTGAAATTGGATTGTTACCCGGCGTGATGTTACAAAATGAATCTTTAAAATTTATTTGTAAAGATCAATACTTAATAGTTGAAAATAGCGAAACAATTTTTACGAATAAGATTGGCAAGAAAGTTATAAAAATTCCAATCAAACATGGTGAAGGAAATTACTATGTTGATGATGATACATTAAAAGAAATTGAAAATAATAATCAAATTATTTTTAGATACTCATCAAAAGAAGGAATTGTTGAAAAACAATTTAATCCAAATGGTTCATTAAATAATATTGCTGGAATTTGTAATAAAAGTAAAAACGTTATGGGCATGATGCCACATCCCGAAAACGCATGTGACCCAATATTAAATAAAACAGATGGTGCATTAATATTCAAATCTGTAGTTGAAAATTTTATTAATTAAAAAAAAGAAAGAGAGGAAATTATGTTTGGCAATTTAGGAGCTGGTGAAATAATTCTAATAGTATTAGTAATATTAATACTATTTGGAGCTAAAAAAATTCCTGAGCTTGCACAAGGTATTGGAAAAGGAATGAGAGAATTCAAAAAGGCATTGAACGATGTTCAAGATGAAGTTAAAAACATTGATAAACCTGAAGATAAAAAATAACTAAGTGGAATAAATTTGATTAGTTACAAAAATCATTCTGAAAAAATTGTTCAAATAAAAGAAGGCAAGTTTTCATTGAAAGAAAACATTGCCTTTTTTCTAAATGAAATTGAACAACAAAAAAAGTTAAACGCATTCAATTTTGTTTTTAATGATGCAATAGATTCTGCTGATAAAATTGAAAACAAAATTAAAAATGGCACTGCCGGAAAACTTGCAGGAATGATTATAGCAATAAAAGATGTTTTAGCAATTAAAGATAAACCATTAACTTGCTCATCAAATATTTTAAAAAATTTTGAAGCAATATACACATCAACAGCAGTTCAAAAATTAATTGATGAAGATGCTATTATTATTGGAAAAACAAATTGTGATGAATTTGCAATGGGTTCATCAAATGAAAATTCTGCTTTTGGAAAAGTACTTAACCCATTTGATAATCAACGTGTTCCGGGTGGTTCTAGTGGTGGCTCTGCTGTTGCTGTTGCCGCAAACCTATGTGATGTTGCTTTAGGAACTGATACTGGCGGTTCAATTCGCCAGCCAGCAGCTTTCTGTGGAATATATGGTCTAAAACCAACTTATGGTAAAGTAAGCAGATACGGATTAACTGCTTTTGCTTCTTCTTTTGATACAATTGGACCTTTTGCAAAATCTGTTGAAGATATTGCTCTTGTTCTTGAAGTAATTTCCGGTTATGATGAAAATGATTCAACTTCATATAAAGATTCTGAAAATGATTATCTAAATAAATTAAATGATAAACAAAAATTTAAAATTGGATTACCAAAAGAGTATTTTAATTCCGGACTAAATATTGAAATAAAAAAATTAATAGAACAAAAAATTGATTTAATAAAATCAATCGGTCATGAAATAATTGAAATATCTTTACCAAATACAGAATACTCAATTGCAACATATTATATTTTAACAACTGCAGAAGCTTCATCTAATCTTGCAAGATATGATGGTGCTCATTACGGTTTTCGTTCAAACCAGGTGAATAATTTAAATGATATGTACACAAATTCCAGAACTGAAGGTTTTGGTAGCGAAGTTAAAAGAAGAATTATGCTTGGAACTTATGTTTTATCTTCCGGTTATTATGATGCATATTACAGAAAAGCTCAAAAAGTCAGAAGATTATTAAAAAATGATTTTGATAATGCTTTCAAAAATGTTGATATTATTTTAACACCAACCACTCCAAATGTTGCCTTTAAGATTGGTGAAAAAACTAACGACCCACTTTCAATGTATCTTGAAGATATTTACACAACTTCAGCAAATTTAGTTGGCATTCCGGGATTAAATGTTCCTATCGGATTTAATTCTGAAAATCTTCCTGTTGGAATGCAGTTAATGTCAAATCAATTCAATGAATTAAAAATTTTACAACTTGCAAATCAAATTAAATGATCGAATTCGAAAACTTAAATATTCCAAAGTGTAAAAAATTCAATGGTTATAAACCTTGTATTTCATTTAAAAACTGTTTAGAAGATGGATGTCAACTTGATAACGATGAGAATAAAATTGGTACAAAAATTTTAATTATATCTCTTGATGCACTTGGTACAGTTTTAATGAACACTGCTTTACTTCACTCAATAAAAAGAAAATTTCCGGTAAGTACAATTTATTGGATTACTCAACCTTCAGCCGAAAAAATTCTTTTCAATAATAATTTGATTGATTTTCTTTTCACATGGACAGATGAAAACAGAATGATTTTACGTCAAATAAAATTTGATTATGTATTTAACACTGATAAATCAAATTATGCTTGTGCTTTTGCCAATGAAGTAAATGGAAATGTTAAAAGAGGTTTTCTATTAAACGAAGATGGTAAAATTATTCCAGCAAGCCAACATGCAATTTATAGTTACAATTTAGGACTTGATGATAATTTGAAATTCAAAATTAACCAACGCACTGGTTTAGAAATTATAAGTGAAGCTTTGGAATTAGATTATCAAAGAGATGAGTACATTTTTAATTTTACTGAAGATGAAATTAAATTTATTGAGAATTACAAAAGAGAAATTAATTACGATAACTCAATTAAATATGTTGGATTCAATACCGGCTGCTCAAATTTATTCCCAAATAAAAAAATGACAATTGAGCAACATGTTTTTTTAATAAATGAAATTTCAAAATTTGATAAGACAATTATTTTGCTTCTTGGTGGTAAAGAAGACACTGAAAGAAATAATAAAATCTATTCCCTACTTTCTGACGAAACAAAGAAAAAAGTTATTAATACACCAACCGAGCTTGGAATAAGAAAAGGTGCTTGCTTTATGAGTATTCCGGATATTGTGATTACAGGAGATTCTTTCGGAATGCATTTAGCAATTTCACTTAAAAAATTTGTAATTGCTTGGTTCGGTTTATCTTGCTGGAGTGAAATTGAACTTTTTAATCGTGGAATAAAACTTTATCAAAAAGATTTAGAATGTTCTCCTTGCTGGAAAAAAGTTTGTCCAAATAATCTTGAATGTATTTCAGGAATTGATTTAAATAAAATTATTAATGAAGTAAAAAATTTTTCAAAGTAATTTATTCTATTTCAATTAAGGAAAATTGAATTAGCTTTTATAATTTTACAATGTTAAAAATTAAATATAGGATTTATTATGAGTATCCTCTTAGATAAAAAAACAAGAGTAATAGTACAAGGAATAACTGGCGGCGAAGGTTCATTCCATGCAAAGCAAATGATTGAATATGGAACAAATGTAGTTGGTGGAGTAACACCTGGTAAAGGTGGACAAACATTTGAAGATACCAGAATTCCAATCTTTAACACTGTTGAAGAAGCAGTAAAGCAAACAAAAGCTGAAGCTTCTGCTATTTTTGTTCCTCCTGCTTTTGCTGCAGATGCAATTTTAGAAGCCGCTAATGCTGGAATCAAATTAATCGTTTGTATTACCGAAGGCATTCCAACTAAAGATATGATTACAGTTTATAATTCAATTAAAGGTAAAGATATAAGATTGATTGGACCAAACTGCCCCGGTATTATTTCTCCCGGTAAAGCTAAAATTGGTATTATGCCCGGCTTTATTCATAAACAAGGTAAAATTGGTGTTGTTTCAAGAAGTGGTACTTTAACTTATGAAGCAGTAAAACAATTAACTGATCTTGGTATTGGGCAATCAACTTGTGTTGGAATTGGTGGCGATCCTGTAATCGGTTCAAGATTTATTGATATCATAAAATTATTTAATGATGACCCAGGAACTGAAGGAATAATTATGATCGGCGAAATTGGTGGAACTGCTGAAGAAGAAGCTGCTGAGTTTATTAAGAAGTATGTTAAAAAACCTGTTGTTGGCTTCATAGCTGGTAGAACTGCACCTCCTGGAAGAAGAATGGGTCATGCAGGTGCAATTATTTCTGGTGGTAAAGGCACTGCTGATGAAAAAATGGCTGCAATGAAAAAAGCTGGAATTACTGTCGTTGAATCTCCTGCTGAAATTGGAATTACAATGAAGAAAGCTTTGGATAAATTTAAAACCAAAAATAAAGTTGAAACAAAAAAAGTTGTTAATAAAAAATCCGTTAAAAAAACAACAAATAAAAAAGTTGTAACAAAAAAAATTAAATCATCAAAAAAAGTAGTTAAAAAGAAATCAAAATAAAGGAGTAAAAATTGAGTAAAACACTTGCTATTCTTAAACCAGATTGTGTTAGAAAAAATTTAATTGGTAAAGTTATTTCACACATTCAAGATGCTGGATTTAAAATTCTTGCAATGAAAATGGTTCATCTTACAGAAGATTCAGCTAAAGGATTTTATGAAATTCATAAAGAGAGACCATTCTTTAATGAATTAATTGCTTATATGACTTCCGGTCCCTGTGTTCCTATTGCTTTAGAAAAAGAAAATGCGGTTGAAGATTTCAGAAAACTAATTGGTGCAACTGATCCCACAAAAGCTGAAGAAGGAACTATTAGAAAATTATATGCTGAAAACATTCAAGAAAATATTGTACATGGTTCAGATTCAGATGAAAATGCTTTGAAAGAAATTTCTCACTTTTTCTCTAGAAAAGAAATTTTAGAAAATAACGGTTGGAATTAATAATAACATTGGAGTTAACATATTTAATTTTTTGTTAACTCCTTTTTCATTTTAAAAAGAGAGTTTATATGAAAAATTTTTTAATCATAATACTAATTGTTTCATTATTTGCTTGCAGTAAAAATGAAAACAAGAACGAATCAAACAAATTACAATCTGAATCATTAGAAAAAATTTCGATTGGTAATGAAAAGGTAAGTTTAGCTTATAAATTTTCAAAAGGTGATAAATTTAAATATAGCTTAACTACTAAATCACAAAATGAAGAAATAGTTGTTGCTGATTCAACTATGAAAAGTAAAGCAGACCAAACTTTAAAATATTTATTTGATTGCGAAGTAATTGATATTGATGAAGATAAAATTGCCGAGATTTCTTTAGTTGTTTCTTCTATCAATTTTGATATTGATATTAATGGGCAGAAAATTCATTTCGATTCAAATCAAAAGATTTCTGAAGAAGACAAACAGAAATTTATGGAATATATTGTACTTCATAATACTCCTTTCCGCGCAAGAATAAATAAGCATGGCGAAGTAATTGAAATAACCCGTGTTGAAAAAATGATCGACAAAATGAATTCATTATCTCAGCAAAAACAAAATTTAACAACGGAACAAAAATCTGCTTTAGCTAAACAACTTGCTGAAAGTGCTATTAGACCAATAACTCAAATGTTGTTCAGAGAACTTCCTCATCAAGAAGTTGCGAAAGATTCTTCATGGGAAAAAAGATTTCCACAACCACTAGGAACAATGACTATGGAAAATATTGCAAAATTTACTGTTGTTGATTTTGTAAAAGTTAATGGAAATAAAACTGCAAAAATTTCAGCACAACTTTCAGCTAATTTTACTGGTAAAAAAAGTGGAACAGAAAATGGCATCACTTACAATTTTGGTGATCCAAAAATTAATGGTGATGGAACTATTCTTTTCGATTTCGAAGATGGTAAACTAATAAAAGCTGATACCGGTACTAAAACGGAAATGACATTGACTATGACTGGAAAAGATTCACTCCAAAAAACCAGAAAAACTAAAAGAACTACTATTGCGATAAACAGAAATATTATTGAATTACTTTAAAAAAAGGTTGTCCAAAGTTATTGGACAACCTAATTAAACTTTCTTTTCAGAAATTATTATTTAGCTAAAATAAATTTCTTAGTTTGAACAAAGTTTCCTGCTCTTAATTGATAAAAATAAACTCCAGATGATAAATTAAATCTGTTCATAGAAAAAGTATATTGATAAAATCCACCTTTTTGAATTTCATTTACTAAAGAAGCAACTTCGTTACCTAAAATATCATAAATATTCAATTGAACTTTACTTTCAAATGGAAGTTGATAACTTATAATTGTTTCAGGATTAAATGGGTTTGGATAATTTTGATAAAGTTTAAAGTCTGTAACTAATTCATCTCTAAATTTTATATCTGAAGAAGTTCCATTTGTTTTTCCTTTAGTAATTGTATTTACTAATGCAAAATTTCCACCATCGGGAACTCTTGAAAACGATTGTGTTTCGGTCATTGCACCAAAAGTATAATTATCAATTACAACTCCATCTTTATTTTCAAGCCATACTTCTTCACCACTACTAGATAAGCCAAATCCAGCCGGGTTTGTTGTTGTTGGAATATCAGTTACAATAACATAAAATCCTTTAGCAGTAATTTTTGTTCCAGATGGAAATTCCATTTTAGGTTTTGTGCCTCCGCTTCCACCATTGTCATAAATTTTATACCCTGTTAAATCAACTTCTTTATCAGATGAATTATAAATTTCTATCCAATCAGGATCTGCAGTTGTACCACGTGAATAAATTTCATTCATTACAATAAAACTATTTGATAATCCTTTTGTTAGTGGTGATTGAAGTTTCCATGCACTACCATTTGGAAAACGTACATACGATTGCCCTTCTGCCATAGCTGGAAATGTTACAGTATCAATTACAGCTCCGGATTTATCTTCCAACCATACCTTTTCGCCAGTGCTTGATAAGCCAAAGCCAGCCGGGTTTGTTGTTGTTGGAATATCAGTTACAATTACATAAAATCCTTTGGCAGGAATTTTTGCACCTGATGGAAATTCCATTTTAGGTTTTGTTCCTCCACTTCCACCATTATCGTAAATCTTATATCCTGAAATATCAACTTCTGAATTGCTGTTATTATAAATTTCAATCCAGTCCGGATCTGCGGTTGTTCCGCGTGAATAAATTTCATTCATCTTTATGTTTTGTGCATATCCTAAAACTGAAATGAATAAAATCAAATAAATTGTAAATACTTTTTTCATTTTTTTTCTCTCGTTTGTTATTCAAACATATATAATTTTATCAAAATTAATTATTAAATAATTATTAAAATTTATGGTTTTTCAAAAACATACATCATCCCATCATAATCACTTATAATATAAATTTTATTCTGATAAATTGTTATACCTTCTCCCTTAGAAAAATTAATATTATAGGAATTAATAATATTTCCATCTTTAGACATTTTAATTACTTTTTGTGATTCATCTGAAACCATCCATAAACAATCTGAGTCTTTATCATAACAAATATCGGAACAATCTTTTGTATAGTTAATTTCTTTTCTAAAAAGTTCAGTCTTGTTTGAAAATTTAAGTAACATATTCGGCAATTTTTCATTTAATACATAAATAGCATTTCTATTATCAATAGCAATACCTTCTAATGCATTATTCTGAACTGTTGCAACATTTACTGAAAATGAATAAAGTTTTGTTCCATTACTTAAATATTTAGTAACTAATTTATTCTGTTCCTCAACAACATACATTGTATCACAATTTTCAGAAAAAGAAATTCCTTCTAAGTCTGTTGATTGAATTGAAAAACTGTTTTTTATTTTTCCATAAAAATCAATTTCATAAACAGTTGAATTTCCATCTGAAACAGTAAAAAGTGATTCTGTTTTTTTATTATAAAATAAACCAGAAGGTTCAGGAACATTGGTTTTAAATGATTCTATTAGTTTTAGATTAACTGAAGGTAAATTTACTAATAAAGAATCGGGTTGATTTCTACTACAACTAATCAACCCAAAAATTAAAATAATGAAACAAAACTTTTTCATATTAATTATTTATTTGAAGAACCTTTTGTTATTGTATTTGTTAAAGCCCAAGCTCCACCATCAGGAATTCTGCTATAAGATTGAGTTTCGGACATTGCAAGAAATACTACATTATCAATTACAGTTCCTTTATTATCTTCAAGCCAAACTTCTTCTCCTGCACTTGATAATCCAAAACCAGCGGGATTTGTTGTTGTTGGAATATCAGTTACAATAACATAAAATCCTTTTGATTTAATTTTTGTCCCAGCAGGAAATTCAAGTTTAGGTTTTACAGCCGTTTGTCCTCCACTATCATAAATTTTATATCCTGAAATATCAACTTCAAAATCTGATGCATTATAAATTTCTATCCAATCGGGGTCTGTGGTAGTTCCACGAGAATAAATTTCATTCATTTTAATAATTGTTGGTTTCACTTCTACTTGTACTATTGCAGGTTCATCTCTTGAACATGAAATGAATGATATTGAAGCAATTAAAAAAACTAAAATTATTTTTGTTTTCATTTTTCTCTCCTATTATAATGATGCTTGAACTCTCATTTGAATAAATGAATGATCATCGTTGCCTTTGAATTTTCCTTTGCTGGTTGCAAAATCATCTAAGTCAACAACAGAGTAATTAAATTGTAATTTTATATTAGTATTTGGATAATAGTTAATTCCAAACATCATTTGATTTGATTTACCACCTTTAATTCCGGCAGCGAAATCATTCAGGTCAAGTGTGCTATAACGAAAAGCTACTTCTAAAGCACCCCAGGAATTCTTCGGTTCTTCAACCGGTCCAACTTCTCCTTCATCAGCATAGTAATATCTTGTTTCACCAGTAATATTATAAACCAACATGGCATAAGCACCTTTAACATCAACATCTTGTTTTTTATACCAACGCACAACTTTAGTCATCAAATACTCTGCTTGAAAATAAAATGGTCCATAAATTCCCATCAATTCACCACCAAATCTATTGTAATAGTTTACATCAGTAATATCACCAGTATGAAGTAGTTTGGGATCAAAAACATAAGTTTCTGTTCTGGCTTTTAATTCAATTGTATTAGGAGCTAAATCAGGAACAGCATCTGGAATTGTATAAGCATATGCAGCACCAATATGTAAATTTTTTCCATGTTCATTAATTGGTGCGACTGATAATCTTACATTTGAAGAGAAACCTTCATCACGAGTTCCTTTATCTATTCTTGTTCCTGGTTCATGTCCAAAAATACCTGCTGTTATTTGAGCATTTTCTGTCCAATATCTTGCCGCTACACCAACTCTTCTTCCACGTGGAATTGCATTAGAAACAGATGATCTTTCAAGAAATGTTAATAATCTTGAACTATTAAGTCTTTCCATACCAATTGGTTCTTTAAAATTACCAGCTCTTAACGATAAATTTACAGATGGGAAAGTATATTGAACCCATGCATCACGAAGCTCTAATACTGCTTCTGCAAATTCTAAATCTAATTCTGCTTGCCAGTTTTTATCTAAAATTGCTTTTGTTGCGAATGTTAATCTTCTAAATATTGTACCATTGCTCAAAGGATTTTTGTTTTCAAAATACATTGCCCCATCAAATTGAATTCTTGAATCAAACCACCATTGATATTTTCCATTTTCAGATTCAAAAACTAATTTACCATTTCTTTGTTCAACACCCATCGGTACTTTTTTGCTTCCACCGGGTACTTTTGCATCTTGTGCAAAAATATTTGATGAACATATTAATAGTACTAAGAAAAATGTTACTTGCTTTTTCATATTTACTCCTAGTTGTTATTAGATACTTATTTTTTAACTCTTAATTGATTTTCAACTAATTCTTTTGCATTCATTAAATTGCTATCAATTGTTTTATTTCCTGTTGGTTTCCAAAAATTATTTTTATTAAACAGATGATTTTCAAAATCCAATTTGTGCTTAAAATTCATTCCATGATTTTTTTTAATAAAATTATATTGATTCTCATTTATTAATTTATCTGTTAAAAGAAATTTTATTTTATTAGAATCAACTTTGAAGGAATCAATTATTGAATATTGAAATATCAAGTACAAATCCTTCTCATTGTAATTTTCTAATTTCATTAATTCATTTTTAAATTCTCTTGAACTAAAAAATCTTTTATTGATTATTGAATTAAGTTTTTCTGTATTAACATTATTTATTTTTAATTCATTAATGATTGAGTTTGATATTTCATAATTTTTAGCAACTACAACTTTTTGTTCAAATACATTTTGCACAAAGAACAAAGATATAAATGTAATTAATCCAGCAGAAAGAGGAGCAACAAGCCAACCAATTGCAATTTTGCCAAAAACTTTAAAATTTATTGAAAGGGGATCTTTAGCCAATCCAACCCCAATAACAGCTCCAATAAACGCCTGTGTTGTGGAAAGTGGAACTAAAGGAAATGTTGGCAATCCAAGTTTTAATAAAATTGATTCAAGTTCCTGAGAAGTAAATAAAAACAGAACTAAGAATTCGGAGAATACAACTACTAACCCAGTAATTGGTGAAATTTTATACAAATCTTTACCAACAGTTTCCATTACATTGCTACCATAAGTAAAAATTCCGACAGCAATTGATAAACCACCTAAAAAATACAATTGATGTACACTACTGATTTTAATTAAACCGAACAAATTAATTTCATCAAAGAAAGGAGCTGAAACAAACATACCCATTACATTTGCAATATTATTTGCTCCTAAAGAATAGGAAGCCAAAGCTCCGACAATAATCAATCCGGCTCTTGTGTAAGAATCAATTTCAAGTAAATGTATTTTCCATTTTTTGAGATAATGTTTAACAATTTTGAACAAAATAAAACCAAAAGCTGCTGCTAATAAAGGAGAAACAACCCAACTTGATAAAATTTTATATAAAGATTTTAAATCAGTTGGAGAACCTGTAAAAAGATTCCAGCCAATAATTCCACCAATAACAGCTTGGGAAGTTGAAACAGGTAATTTAGCTTTTGTCATTGCAAAAACTGAAATAGCAACAGCCAAAGCCACTGTAAAGCTGCCAGCAATAGCGTTTACTGCACCCAGTTCTGTTATAGTTTTAGTTGTTCCGCTTCCCCCTATTACTGATCCGATTATTACAAATATTCCAGCAACAATAGCAGCTGTTTTAAACTTTACCATTTTTGATACTACTGCAGTACCAAAAACATTTACAGCATGATTTGCACCTAAGGACCAACCTAAAAATATTCCGCTACTTAAAAAAAACCATAGCAAAGGATTCAAAGTTTACTCCAACCTTTTTATTGTTGCAATTGATAGTCTATCACAAACATCTTCTGATTGTTCTGCAATTCTTTCAATGTGAAATGCAAAATACCTTACATGAATTTTTTGACTTAAAGGTTCATCGGTTCTAAAAATTGTACGTTTTATTTTTTCAGCAACTTTGTTTGTTTCTTTTTTATAGAACTGAACTTTTGTTACATAATCTCTAACTGCATCAATATTTTTGAAATATGAACGTATTCCACTTACTGTATTTTCCAAACACTCAACAGAACGATTTGCAAGCTCTATAAAATCATTTTTTAATTCTTCATTAATACGAGGAATTTCAACTGAAAATTCTAAAAGGTTTTCGGTTGTTATATTTAAAACTTTATCACTGCTTTCAAGTAATCCTAAAACATCTCCCCTTGCTTCCGGAATTAATGTTCTTGTGTATAATTTTATTTCGATATTTCTTCTTAAATCATCAGCTCTATCTTCAATTTTTCTTAAATCTGTTAAATAATTTTCAAACTCAGTCATTTGATTTGATAAATAACATTTAATTCCTAATTTAAAAATCAATCCACCTTTTACTACCAAATCGAGATATTCATCAATTTGTGCTTCTAATTTTTGTGTCTTCTTAAAAAATAAAGACATTCTTTCCTCTCAATTATTATTTTGATTTTTTAATCAAATCTTTGAAAAAGTATAAATAGATTATTCCTATAACACTAAATAGGATTAATACCCATAATGATTTTTCTTCTTTTTTAATTTTCATTTTTATAAAAGCATGTTCTCCTAATTTTAAATTAGATGCCTTTAATTCAACAGCATTTCTGTTTTTATCTTTTAACAATTCGTATGGAAACACGGGATTGTCTTCAGATTCTTTTGGTATAGTTTCATCAATCGAAGAAATAACATAACCGGCAGGTAAAATTATTCTGGAATACAATTTATTTATTTTTGATAAAGTTGAATTGATGAAACGATATTTGAAATTATAATTTCCAAAATCTTCTAACTTATCAGTAGAAAAATTATAAAATGAATCAACATTAAATTTTATTTGAGCTTTGGTTGTTTTTAATTCTTTAATTACAATAAAACTATTTCCATCACTTTTAATAAAATTAAGTTGCAATTCATTAGATTCTAAACTGGCTGTGTTCAGATTTTTAAATACAAATGGCAATTTAATTTCATCATTATAAACTTGATTAAATTCAATATCCCATATTACATAAGCATTTCCATTTTCATTCAAATAAATTTTTTCATAAAAGTAATTAGCTGATTGAGCATAAAATATGTTAGTTATTAAAAAAGTAAGTAATAAAAATTTTTTCATGGTGTGATTCCTAAAAATCTAAACCAGGTTAATCCAGCAATTAATAAAAGAATTATTCCAATAGTTGACATTATTATTCCATACTTTAAATTATCTAGGACTGAATATTGCCCAGTTGTAAAAAGAATAACATTTGGTTTAGCACTAATAGGTAACCCTATTACCCAATCAATAGTAAATGCAGCCGGAAGTGCAAGAGCAATTGGATTTATACCAAGTTCTTTGGAAAGAGCAATTGTAAAAGGAATTAAAATTATAGTTCTCATTGTTTTAGAAGTAAAAACAAGATGAGAATACATCATTACAGAAATTATAATTATGTAGATAACCCAAAAATTTATTTCTTTGTTAAGGTTGAATGATTGAAATAAATTTTGAACAGCCCATTTTGCAGCACCAGTATCATTTAAAGCTAAACCGCCAGCATATGCCCCTGCACTAAATAACATTAAGTGCCAGGGGATATCACATTCATTCCATTTTAATAAACCGACTTTTGGTAATAGAGTTATAACAGCACCAACCATTGCAGCCATTACAGGATCAATTTGAAATCCAAATAATTGAGTATGAAATCTATCTGTAACCCAAAGAAACACAACTAAACCAAAAATAAATGCACCCTTCTTTTCCATTGCACTCATTTTTCCCATACTATCAAGTTGCTTTTTTAATGAATCAATTCCTCCTTTAACTTTGGGTGTTGTTTCTTCTTTCTTTAATTTGAAGAAATACTTTGGTCCAAGATACCATGCTATTAACATTGCAATTATTACAACTGGAAGATTAGCAAACATCCAATCGGTATAATAAACTTTTGTGTTTGCCATACTAAAGATGAAAGAAACTGCAATTAAATTAGCAGTACTTCCTGTCATAAATCCGCTTGAGAAAATATTTATACCAAATAAATTTTGAAGAAATAAGTTTTTACCAAAATTGTTTGGAGCATCACTTGTAGAGCCATAAATTGATGCAACGATTAACATAATTGGTAATGTAATTACCGTTCTTGCTGCAGTAGCAGGAATTAAAGGAGCAAGAGCTAATTGTAATAAAATAAAAGCAAGCAACATTGGAAGAGCTTTGCTTCCAAATTTTACAATTAAGTTTAATGCTATTCTTTTTGCAATATTTGTTTTTACTAATAAAGATGAAAGAATAAAAGCAAGAACATTTAACCATATTACATCAAATCCTAAAACACCTAAAACATTTTTCATTTCCCAACCGTTAAAGAAAACTAAAAGTATCATTAATATTAACGAAGTAACATGCGTAGGTATTGCTTCGGTAACCCATAAGATTAATGCAAACATAAATGCTGCAATAACCACTTGCCCGGATGCAGTTAATCCTGTTGGTGTTGGCATATAGTAAAGATATAGAAAAACAATTATTGAAACGGGTACACCTAAATACTTTAACCACTTTTCATTTTGTGAAGATTTTTTTTCCGGTATTACAGATAATTTATGTTTATCTAAATCAAGTAAGTTTTCTAAATCTTCTCCATTACTACCATTAGAAATTTCAACTTTCTCTGAAACGATTTTTTCATCTTTCATTAGAAAATTATTTCTCCCAATTCTTAAAAGGATTTTTCATTAACATTGAATTATAATATTTAACATCACCTGTTACTTCTTCACCAAGCCATTCTGGTTTTTCAAAATTTTCATTTTCATCACTTAGTTCTACTTCTGCTAAAATCAATCCTTCATTTTCTCCATAAAATTCATCTACTTCAAATGTGTGATTTTTATATTTAACTAAGTAACGTGTTTTATCAATTACACCCGGTTCACAAATTTTTAATAAATCCTCTACATCTTTTACTGATATTTCTTTTTCCCATTCAAATCTTGAAGCACCAGAATCATTACCAATACCTTTTACAGTAATAAAACCTTTATCACCTTTAATTCTTACTCTAACTGTTCTTTCAGGTACAGAAGATAAATATCCTTGTGTAATTCTGGTTGATTTTTCAGCTAAGTGTTTGAATTCTCCTTTTACTAAGAATTTTTTTTCAACTTCTTGTGCCATAATAATCTCCTATTTCATTCCAACTAAGTTTTTTAATCCTCTTATGTAATTAATGTTTGGAAATGATTCTAATTCTAATTCTCTGACTGTTTTAATAACTAATTCCGGATCTTCCATTTCTACTGCAGCAGTTTTTATTGTTTTACCATCAACAGTAACTTCTGCAATTTCAACAATTGTATTATTGATAGTAAAACCTGTTCTTTTTTTATGTACATCAACTGCTTTTAATAATTTAGAAGGTTTAATTAATTCATTTAAATATTGTTCATATGTATATTCTGTTCTTTCGAATTTTGGAACTGCAACTTTGAAGCATTTAAATACTTTTTCAATTTCAGAAACTGGTAAAGGGAAAGAACCTTTCATTATTGGTAACCATTGTTCGAGTCTATCTTCATTTACTTGCTGTAATGTTTTTATATCCATTAATCCATCACGAATTTTAGTATTATCCATACTTACTTCTGAAAGAATATAAACTTCATCACTTTCACGGGTTTTACCTTCGGGATGTTTACGAATGTTTTCTTCTGCTTTTCCGAGATCATCTGTGAAAGTTCTCCATTCCCAACGTGGAATTATTTCTGACATATTTTTTCTCCTTTTGTTTTTGATTTTTCATTTCCCCAACCATTATGCCATTATATTTTTTTACAAAAATTAATTTAAACTCTTAAATGTTAACATTTTGTAAAGATTTAATTTTTCTCCTTGACTTTTATTCGTCAATTGACGTTTATTCGTCGTCAAATTTAATTTTAATTTATGATAAGAATAAAAATCATAAGTTTTTTTTGGAATGATTTTAGAAATAAGATGATAAAATAGATTTATTATGAAAAAGAAAAATTTTGTTTTAATTACATTAACTTTTTTTATTGGAATTTCATTTACGGTAGCATTTTATTTTTTTTCAATTAATATTGAAGAAGAAACAATTTTAGTTAATTACAAAAACTCTAATTTTAATAAATCAAAAAAAACTCTTTTCATCGGAGTAATTTCACGTTACCCACCTAATATTATCTATCGGGGTTATCAACCAATTATGGATTATTTAAGCTCAAACACAAACTATAATTTTGAAATTAAATTCAGTGATAACTATGAACAAGCAATACAAAAATTAATAACAGGAGAAGTAGTAGCTTCATTCATTGGTTCTTATATTTATATTCAAGCTCACAAAGAATATGGAATTATTCCAATTTTAAAACCTCTTAATGAAAACTATGAACCTTTTTCAAGATCCGTTTTATTTACTAATGAAAATTCAAACATCTATAAAATTGATGACCTAAAAGGGAAAAAATTAGCTTTACCTTCTTCTCAATCTTTATCGAGCAATTGGTTATTGAAATATGAACTAAAAAGAAATAAAATTAAGGAAAGCGATTTAGAGATTATTACAAATTTTCCTCATCATCAAAGTGTGATTTATAATGTTTTAAATAAAAGATACGATGCAGGTGTAACACGCGAATATTTATTAAAAAAATTAAATACAAACTCAACCAGAATAATTTTATATTCGGATCCATTTCCTACGGCTCCTTTAGTAGTAACAAAAAATTATCCTAAAGAAATAATAAAAGAAATTAAAAATGCTTTTTTAAAACTCAACCCGCAAAATCCAGATTTATTAAACCTAACAAAAGATTTTGATAATGAATTTATTCATGGATTTGTTGAAGCTACTGATAAAGAATACGATATTGTTAGAAGAATCAGCAAATAAGGTTAAGTGATGAATAAAATTACAAATAGTTTGAAAACAAAAATTCTACTCTTAATTGGATTAGTGATAATTCTTTTAATGTTTTTAATCTCCACTATATTATTAATAAAGTGGCGGGAAATTATTATAACAAAACAAAAAGAAAACGCATTAGCAATTTCCAAAACTTTTGCTTCCAGCGTTATAGATGCTATCATTTTCGAAGAAAAAGGTTCGTTTCAAAAAGAAAATATTTTAGAAACCTATATTGAAAATTTTATCAAAAGATTGGGTAACGTAAGCTTCGTCAGAATTTTTGATAAGAATGGGAATCCTATAGTTTTATTAACTAATTCAAAAAACTTAAATGATATTCAGTTAGAAAAAAACGAGAAAAATCTTTTATCAGAAAAAATAAAAATCTATAATCATAAATCTTTCGGGTGGATTTTAGAAGTACACGAACCTTTTATTTTTTCAGGTAAATTTTTTGGAAAAGCTATTATTGGTTTTAATGCTGAACCAATAAGAAGTGAAATAAAAATAACTTTTCTTATTCTGCTAATTTCAACAATCATTCTTACTTCAATTGTATTAATAATTTTATTTTATTCAATTAATCATATGACCTCATCATTGGAAAAATTAGTTTTTGAATTTGATAAAGTTGATTTCAATAAAGAGATTGATATAAATCTACCAATTAAAAATGATGAAATAGGTTTTCTATATCAAAAATTTAAAGAATTAATCAGAAGATTAGAATTATCTAAGAAAGAATTAGAAAATGCACAAAAACAAATTTATCAGGCAGAAAAATTAGCTTCGATAGGAAGATTGGCTTCAGGTGTAGCTCATCAAGTTAATAATCCTCTTAATGGAATTAAATCCTGTTTATATGCTATTGAGAACAATCAAATTAATAATGAAAAAACTAAAACATACCTTCATTTAATTAATGAAGGAATTTCAAATATTGAAAATGTTGTTAAAAAACTTTTAGGATTTGCAAGGCAACAAACAAACTCTCAAAATATTATTAACATAAATGAAGTAATAGAAAAAACAATTCCACTTTTTGATTACAGATTGAAAGAAAAAGAAATAGAACTAAAATTAAATCTTGATAAAAATATTTCACTTGTAAAAATGGAAACACATTTATTCCAGGAAATAATTATGAATCTTTTGTTAAATAGCTACGACGCAATAAATGAAAAAGGTGAAGTAATTATTTCGACAAAAAATCAAAATGATAAATATGTTTGTATTATTATTGAAGACAATGGAATTGGAATGGATAAAGAAATTTTGAATAATATTTTTGATCCATTCTTTACAACAAAAGAAGTTGGAAAAGGAACAGGTTTAGGATTATCGGTATGTTTAGGTATTATTGAAAGTCATAATGGAAATATAAAAGTTGAAAGTCAACCCGGAAGAGGAACAAAAATTATTATCAACCTATTGAAGTATGAAAATGAAGATATTAATAATTGAAGATGAAAAAATAACTCGCATTTCTTTGGCCGATATATTAACTAAAGAAAACTTTGATGTTTTTACTGCTGAAGATGGTGAAACTGGTTTATCGGTTTTTTATAAAGAACTACCGGAAATTGTTATTACAGATCTTCGCTTGCCAAAAAAAAACGGATTAGAAATTTTAGAATCAATTATGAAAACTAATCCTGACACAAAAGTAATTTTAATAACTGCATTTGCAACTGTAGATACAGCAGTTTCATCTCTTAAACTAGGTGCATACGATTATTTAACAAAACCTTTTTCTCCTGATGAATTACTCTCAATAATCAGAAATATAAAAATTCTTCAAAGTGTAATTAATGAAAACGAAGAACTCAAAAAACAACTTAAAACAATTGAAGGGAAAAACATAATTGGCAACACTGAAAAGATGAAAAAGTTAATTGAATTTATACATCAGGTTTCTTTAAATGAATCAACTATAATGATTGAAGGTGAAAGCGGTACAGGAAAAGAATTAATTGCAAAAGAAATTCATAAAAACAGCTTAAGAAAAAATGGAAATTTTATTACAGTAAGTTGTTCTAATATTCCGGAAACGTTGTTAGAAAGTGAATTATTTGGATATGAAAAAGGTGCATTCACAGGTGCAATAAAAAAACATACAGGTTATTTCGAAAGAGCAAATAAAGGAACCATATTTATAGATGATATTGATGATTTCCCTTTAAATATGCAAATAAAATTGTTACGCGTTATTCAAGAAAGAGAAATTACTCCCATTGGAAGTTCAGAAAATATAAAAGTTGATGTAAGAATAATTTGCGCAACAAAAGTAGATTTACGTAAACTAGTTGAAGAAAAAAAATTTCGTGAAGATTTATTTTTTAGATTAAATATAATACCAATAAAAATTCCACCACTCCGTGAAAGAAAAGAAGATATTCCACTTTTAGTAGATTATTTTTTCAAAAAACATAATGCTCACGATAAACTTATGTTAGTCACCAAAGAAATAATGAACTATTTAATGGAATATGATTGGCCCGGTAATGTAAGAGAACTTGAAAACATAGTTGAAAGAATGATTGTAATGTCTTTTACTGGTCAGATTGATAAATCTGTTTTAGACTTTAAAATGTTCAGTAAAAATCAAATTAAAAAAGAAAATTTTGAAAGCTATAACTCATTAATAGATTATTTATCTACAAAAGAAAAAGAAATGATTGAATGGGCAATTGAAAAATCGAATGGAAATATTTCCAATGCGGCTAAAATTTTGAAAATTCCAAGAACAACTTTGAACAGTAAATTGGAAAGATTAAAATTATTAGAAGTGAAAAAATAAAGTCACCCCGTAAAGAGTGACTTTATGTAATCAAACAGTAACAATCTTTTCTACCAATTCCATCCCTTTTTCCAAAGCTTCTTTATTTAATGGAATTAGATGATGATATCTTTCTGGTAGAACTTTTTTTAATCCTATTATTGTACTCTCAAAACTAATAATTGGTTTTTTCTTTAAGAAAGCACCAAGTACAATCATATTCATAATTTTAGTGTTTTTTAATTTAACCGCTTCATTAGCAGCATCAATTGGTAAAATTTCAATGTCTGTTCTTGTTGGTGGGTTAATAATAGCACTTGATTCATAAATTAAAAGACCACCAGGTTTAACGGATTTTTCAAATTTATCTAATGAAGGTTGATTCAAAACAATGGCAGTATCAAATTTTGTTAGTATTGGTGAACTAATTTTTTCATCACTAATGATAGCAATACAATTTGCTGTACCACCTCTCATTTCAGGACCATAAGAAGGCATCCAGCTTACCTCTTTATCTTCCATTACTGCACTATAACATAATATTTGTCCCATTGATAAAACACCTTGTCCACCAAATCCAGCAATAATAATTTCTTCAGTCATATTATTTCTCCATTTCAGTTTGTAGGTTTTTTAATATCACCAAGTGGATAAAATGGAAGCATATTTTCTTCCAACCATTTGTTTGATTCTAATGGTGACATTTTCCAGTTAGATGGACAGTTGGTTACAATTTCTACAAAACATAAACCTTTATTTTCTTTCTGGTATTCAAAACTTTTCTTTAATGCCATTTTTGCTTTACGAACATTAACAGGTGTATTAACTGCACATCTTGTTACGTAATAAGTCCCCGGAAGTTGAGCAATCAATTCTGTAATTTTCAAAGGGTTACCCATTGTAATTATATCTCTTCCGTTTGGCGAAGTTGTAGATTTCATACCAGGTAATGTAGTTGGAGCCATTTGTCCACCAGTCATTCCATAGATACCATTATTTATAAATACAATTAAAATATTTTCACCACGGTTACAAGTGTGAATTGTCTCACCAGTTCCAATTGCAGCTAAATCACCATCACCTTGATATGAAAAAACAAATTTATCAGGTAAAACTCTTTTAATTCCTGTAGCCACAGCCGAAGCTCTCCCATGCGCAGCTTCCTGCATGTCAATATTTAAATAATTATAAGCTAAAACAGAACAACCAACTGGTGCAACTCCTATTGTTTTATCCTGAATATCTAATTCATCAATAACTTCTGCAAGTAAACGATGCGCAACACCATGTCCACAACCCGGACAATAGTGCATAGGAGTATCAGTTAAAGTTTCTGGTTTATCATAAACTATATTATCATTTATACAAATGCTTTCTTCTTCAATCATTTGTTCAAAATGTTGTTCTTCAGTCATTGTTCTTTCGTTCATACCAATTCTCCTGCAAATTTTTCTTCTAATTTTTGAAGAATTTCTTCAGGTGAAGGAATAACTCCTCCCATTCTACCATGAAATTCTATTGGTTTTTTACCAAGTACTGAAAGTTTTACATCTTCAATCATTTGACCAGCATTCATTTCGACATCTAAAAATCCTTTAACATTGTCAGCTAATTTATTTAACGCTTCATAAGGGAAAGGATAAAGTGAAATTGGTCTAAATACGCCAACTTTAATTCCTTTTTCACGAGCAAGGTGAGCTGCTTTTTGTGAAATTCTTGCTACTAACCCATATGCTACTATAACATAATCAGCATCATCACAATCTGTCATTTCGTATCTAACTTCATTTTTTTCAATCTGACGATATTTTGCCTGCAATTGTAAATTAATTTCTTCCATATGATGTGGATCGAGTGATAAAGATGTAATTACATTTTTTTCTCTGTCTTTTGATTTCCCAACAGTAGCCCAACTTGGAACTTCTTTAATTCTCTCTTTTTGTTCAGGTAATAAAACCTTTTCCATCATTTGTCCTAATGCACCATCAGCTAAAATCATAACAGGGTTTCTGTATTTAAATGCTATATCGAATGATAAGTCAACAAAATCAACTAATTCCTGAACAGTTGAAGGAGCTAAAGTAATTAATTTATAATCACCATGTCCCCCACCCTTTACTGTTTGGAAATAATCGGCTTGACCAGGTTGAATTGTTCCTAATCCCGGACCACCTCTTTGAATATTCACTAATAAACAAGGTAATTCAGCACAAGCAATGTAAGAAATACCTTCCTGCATCAAACTCATTCCGGGGGAAGAGGAAGAAGTCATAACACGTTTGCCAGCTCCTGCAGCACCATAACCCATATTTATAGAAGCAATTTCACTTTCAGCTTGAAGAACAACCATTCCGGTTCTTTCATTAGCATTAAGTGATAAATATTCTAATATTTCAGATTGAGGAGTAATTGGATAACCAAAATAAGCATCGCAACCAGCACGAATTGCTGCTTCTGCTAATGCTTCATTTCCTTTCATTAATACATATTCTTTTTTCATGAGTTCACCGTTACTGTTATATCTCCAGTTACATTTGAAATTGTTGCTACTTGTTCTTTTTTCTTTTCTGTTTTGCGATAAACTTTAATTATACCTTCAGGACAAACTAAAGCACAATTAGTACAACCTGTACAATTATCTTCAATTTTTACAATATAATGGTAACCTTTGGTATTTAGTTTACGCGAAAGCTCAAGAGATTCCTGAGGACAAGCAGCTTTGCAAAGTTCACATCCTTTGCATTTTTCAATATCAATAATGATATCCCCTTTTACTTTTGCCATAAAGTGCCTCTCTTTTAAAAATAAAAAAGGTTATAGCTTTTGCTATAACCTTTTTATCAGGTTAAAAATTTTAGTTGAATTATTAGGATGATTTTAATCATCATTAATCCTTAATTAGTGTTAAAGAGAATAAAACAACATGCCAAAAATCTCTTATCACATTTTAAATTAGTGATGAAAAAATAAGAATATTTTTCAAAAAACAAATATTTTTTTTAAGATACTTTTAGTTTCAATTTATAGTTTTTCACCTTTGAGAAAAGAAATTTTTGAGTGAGAAACTATATTAAATCTGCATGCTTATCGGCATGATATGAACTACGAACTAATGGAGAACTTTCAATAGCTTTAAATCCTTTCATTAGTCCATATGTTTTATATTCGGCAAATTCTTCTAAAGTAACATATCTGTTTACAGGTAAATGATTTTTGGTGGGTTGAAGGTATTGCCCTATTGTCATAATATCGCAACCATGATTATATAAATCATCAATTAATTCAAATACTTCCTCTTTTCTTTCTCCAATACCAACCATAATTCCACTTTTAGTTTTTAATCCTTTAGTTTTGAACCATGAAATTAATTCTAAACTTCTTTCATATTTTGCTTGTGGACGAACAGCATGATATAATCGTTTAATTGTTTCAAGGTTATGATTTAAAATATCTGGTGGATTTTGCATGATGATTTGAAATGCATCTTCATCACCTTTAAAATCTGGTATTAATATTTCAATTGTAGTATCGGGCATTTTATTTCTAATTAATCTAACAGTTTCAGAAAAAATTGAAGCTCCACCATCTTTTAATTCATCTCTATTAACTGATGTTATTACTACATGTTTAAGATTAAGTGTTTCAACTGATTCGGCTACTCGGCGTGGTTCATCAAGATCTAATTCTGTTGGTAATCCAAGTTTAACATTACAAAATCCACAACTACGTGTACATGTATCTCCTAAAATCATAAATGTAGCAGTTCTTCTGTTCCAACATTCAGCAAGGTTTGGGCATTTTGCTTCTTCACAAACTGTGTTTAATTTACTTTTTCTCATCAACTGATAAACATCTTTATAGTTTTGTCCGATTGGTAATTTTACTTTTAGCCATTCGGGTCTTTTGCCTAAATTATTTTCTTTTTCAACAATTTCTTTGAATGCTTTTTGATGTTGATTGATTTTCATTTTTCGCTATTAAATTTTTTGAATTTCAAAATGATTTCTAATTACTTATATACAATTTTATTCTATTAACTGCTTTTTGTTAGTATAAAACTAAACAACTGAAGTATCAAAATTTTCCAATTGATTTTTAATTGTTTGTAAAAACTTTCCTCCAAGCATTCCGTCAACTAAACGATGATCATGACTTAAAGATAAATACATCATTGGTTTGATTACTATTGCATCAGTTCCATTTAATTCAACAACTACAGGTTTTTTAACTACTGCTCCTACACCAAGAATTCCAACTTCAGGTTGATTAATAATTGGAGTTCCGAATAGCGAACCAAAAACACCATAATTTGTAATTGAAAAAGTACCATCAGTTATATCATCTGTCGTTAATTTTTTTGTCCTTGCCCGAGAACTTAAATCATTAATTGCTTTTGCCAATCCTTTAATATTTTTTTCATCTGCGTTTTTTATGTTTGGAACAATTAAACCATTTGGTTCAACAGCTACAGCAATTCCTAAATTAATATACTTTTTAATTATAATATTATTTTCTTCAATCGAAGCATTCATCAATGGATATTCTTTTAATGCTTTTACAACTGCTAATGAAATAAATGGTAAATATGTTAGTTTTATTCCTTCTTCACTTAAATATTTATCTTTGTTTTGCTCAATAAAATTATGAATTACAGACATATCAACTTCCATTACTGCAGTAACATGAACAGAAGTGTCACGGCTTTTTATCATATGTTGTTTTATTTTTTGGCGGATGTTATCCATTGGGATAACCTGAATTTTCTCTCCACTTGATGTTGATATTTTAATTTTTTGAGGAGTATCATCTGTTTCAAATTTAATTTTATCACTTCTTTTTTCTTCAAGATATTTTAATATGTCATTTTTTGTTACTCGTCCATTTATTCCTGAGCCTTCAATTTTTTCAAGTTCACTGAATGAAATATTTTCTTTACGAGCAATATTTAAAACTAAAGGTGAATAAAACTTATTTGAATTTGTTCTTATCTTTTTTTCTTCAGATTTAGCTTCAACTTTATTTTCATTGTTGACATCAATCTTTATTTTTTCTAAAACATTTTTTTGAGCATCTTCCATTTTAACAACACCGGAAGTTGTTCTTATTCTGGCAATAGTCGTCCCAACCGGCACAGTATCATTTTCTTTAAATAAAATTTCTTCCAAAATACCTTCGACAGGTGATGGCACTTCAGTATCAACTTTATCTGTGCTAATATCGAGAATAATTTCATCGCGGTTTACTTTATCACCTGTATTTTTTCTCCATTTTATAATTATTCCTTCCATTATCGATTCCCCCATTTTGGGCATTGGAATATCAATAATAGCTCCACCAATTTGTGCGGTTGAAGGAATATCTAAAGTTTTTTCTTCTTTTTTTATTTGAATTGTTTCTTCAGATTTTTTATCAGGATCCGTTTCAATAATTGCCACTATAGTTCCAACATCTACAGTTTCATTTTCAAATACTTTTACTTCAGCTAATACACCACTTGCCGGAGAAGGAATTTCAGTATCAACTTTGTCTGTTGCAATATCAAAAAGTAATTCATCTTTATTTACTTTATCACCTTTCTTTTTATGCCATTTGATTAAAGTTCCTTCTGTGATACTTTCCCCCATTTGTGGCATTATAACTTCAATTTTCATTTTAATTCTCTCAATTAATTAATACTGAAGAATGCTTTTTAATTCATTATAAATTTTTTGTCTATTTGGTAAAACAGTATTTTCGAGATTTGGGTGATAAGGAATTGGGGTATCAAGAGCTGCAATTCTTTTAACAGGAGCATCAAGAAATTCGAAACAATATTCAGCAATTTGTGAAGAAATTTCAGCTCCAAATCCGGCAAATAATGTATCTTCATGAATTACAACAACTTTACCTGTTTTTTTGATTGAGTTTTTGATAGTTTCAAAATCTAACGGAACAATAGTTCTTATATCAATTAATTCAATTGAATAACCTTCCTGTTCTAAATTTTTAATAGCAAAATTTGATTCATGAACTGTTGCTCCATAAGAAACAACTGTTAAATCATTTCCTTCTTTTACAATTTTTGCCTTGCCAAATGGTATGAGGTAATTTTTATCTGGTTCGGGTGATTGAGCATAACTTTGACGATATAAACCTTTATGCTCTAAAAATAAAACAGGGTCATTAAGACGTAAGGCGGTTTTTAATAAACCTTTTGCATCGGCAGCATTAGAAGGATATGCAATCAAAATTCCGGGAATGTGAGCAAAAAAAGCTTCAATATTTTGACTATGGTATAAACCACCATGAATATATCCACCAACAGCAACTCTTGTAACAACAGGAGCTTCAAACAAATTATTAGAACGATAACGATACATTGACATTTCATCTCTGAATTGCATAAACGCAGGCCAAATATAATCACCAAATTGAATTTCAACGCAAGGTTTTAATCCGGTTAGTGCCATACCTATTGCAGTTCCAACTATACTTGCTTCCGCCAAAGGAGAATTAAAAACTCTTTCATTTCCAAATAAAGTTGATAAACCCTTTGTGGCGGTAAAAACGCCACCTTTTCCATCAGCAACGTCTTCTCCATATAAATAAATTTTTTCATTTACTTCCATTTCTTCGCGTAGTGCATGATTAATTGCATCAACCATTACAATAGGTTTACCTTCATTTGTTAATTTTTCATATTGAAGTAAATCTTTTTTACCTGATTCATCAAAAACAAATTTTGTTGCAGTTTCAGATTTCGGTTCATCTTGTTTTAACGCCCAATCAGCTGCATCATTTACATGATTTTGAATTTCTTTAATAAATTCTTTTAATGCTAATTCAGATAAAATTCCATTTTTAATTAAGTAATTAGAAAATAGTTGAATTGGATCTTTCTTTAAATCATTTTCAAGTGATTCTAAAGGACGATATTTTTTTTGATCATCCGAAGAGGAATGTGAAAATAATCTAACTACATGAGCTTCAATTAAAGCTGGTCCGTTTCCACTTCTTGCATATTTAAATGCTGTTTGAGCAATTGCATTAGATTGCAAGAAATCAGTTCCATCAACTTCAATTCTTAATAAATTTTCATATCCTTTCATCATTTCTAAAACAGATGAATTTTTTCCGGCAGTCTGATTTTGTACAGGAACAGAAATAGCCCATTTATTATTTTGAATTACAAAAACAACTGGTAATTTTTCGCGACTTGCCCAATTTACCGCTTCATGAAATTCACCTTGTGAAGTGGTTCCTTCTCCGCTACTCACATAAACAACACCGTTAATTCCCTGTTTCTTTAATGATAATGCAGCTCCGACTGCTTGTAAAAATTGAGTTCCGGTTGGAGAAGATTGTGTTGGTATGTTAAATTCTTTTGATGTCCAATGACATGGCATTTGTCTTCCGCCAGTAAATGGGTCATTCTCTTTTGCAAGAAATGAAAGAAAAATATCTTCCGGTTTTATACCAACAGCCAAAGAAAAACACATATCACGATAATAAGGGAAACCCCAGTCAATTCCTTTTTTCATTGCAAGACCACAAGCCACTTGAATTGCTTCGTGACCAGCTCCGGCAATATGAAAAAAGGCTTTCCCTTGTTTTAATAAATTCATCACTTTATGATCCATTGTGCGTGATAATGTCATAATTCGTAAAGCGTTCATTAATTCATCTTTTGTTAATCCACCAAATGAATCTTTTTTACCTGTTGGTTTTATTTCTGAAATTTTATTTTCTTTTAATAGTTCTTTTTCCATTTTCATTCCTTTAATATTATGTAGAATGAATTAAAAAATTGTTTAATATTTTTTCTTTAGAAATAATTTCTAAAGCTGAATAACCAAAAACATTATAAAACTGATTAACTAATTTTTCTTTTACATCGTTAATAGAAATTTTTTCATTCAATTCTTTTTCAAGTGATGTTACATCTTTATCTTTAATTCCACAAGGAATAATACCATTAAAATAATCGAGATTAGTATTAATGTTAAAAGCAAATCCATGCATTGTAATCCAACGGCTTATTTTAATTCCTATTGCTGCAATTTTTCTATCTTCAATCCAAACACCAGTATAATTAGCTTTTCTTTGAGTAGATAAACCATATTCGTTGCAAACATTAATAATAACTTGTTCAAGTGAACGTAAATATTCATGAGTATCTTCTTTCCAATCTTTTAGATTTATAATTGGATAACCAACAATTTGACCAGGTCCGTGATAAGTAATATCTCCACCGCGATCAATTTCATAAACTGAAATTTTGTTTTCGATAAGTTGTTCATCATTGAATAACAAATTTTTTTTATCGGCAACTTTTCCAAGTGTATAAGTATGTGGATGTTCAAGTAACAAAATTATATCATTGATATTATTGTTATGTCTATTTTCAAAAATTATTTTTTGTAAATCCCAGGCTTCCTGATAATCTATAAAATCAAGATCCGAATAAATTAATTTTTTAGATATGGATTGATTCGCCATAAGCATTTGCTGCTGCTTCCATTATTGATTCTGATAATGTTGGATGTGCATGAACTGTTTTAACAATTGATTCATGTGTTGCTTCTAATGATTTAGCAAGTGTAATTTCTGATATTAATTCTGTAGCATCTTGACCAATTATATGAGCTCCTAAAATTTCACCATATTTAGCATCAAAAATTATTTTAACAAATCCTTCTCTTTCGCCAACTGCAAATGCTTTACCACTTGCCATAAATGGAAATTTACCAACTTTTATTTCATAACCAAGCTCTTTTGCTTTTAATTCAGTTAAACCAACACTTGCAACTTGTGGATTACAATAAGTACACCCCGGAATTGTATTATAATTAATTGGTTCTACATTTAATCCTTTAATTTTTTCAACGCAGTAAATTGCTTCGGCAGAAGCAACATGCGCTAACCAAGGTGGTCCGATTACATCACCAATTGCATAAATATTTTTAACATTTGTTTGATAAGTATTTCTATCAACTTTTATATGCCCTCTTTCAATTTCAATTCCAACATTTTCTAAACCAATATTTTGAATGTTACCTGTAACACCAATTGCAGATAAAACAATGTCAGACTCAAGTTCAATTTCTTTATTATCTTTTTCAATTTTTACTTTAACTTTTTCATTTACAACTTTAGCCTGAATTACTTTTGTTTTAGTGTAAATTGTAATTCCTCTTTTCTTAAAATTTTTTTCTAAAGTTTCACTTATTTCTTTATCTTCAACAGGCAAAATATTTTCAAGCATTTCAATAATTGTCACTTTACTACCCAAAACAGAATAAAAATATGCGAACTCAATTCCAATAGCTCCAGCTCCAATCACAATTAATTCATTTGGAACTTTATTTAATATCATTGCTTCTTTTGAAGTAATTATTTTTTCACCATCAACTGGAATTGAAGATAGTGATTTAGGACTTGCACCAGTTGCTATTATAATTTTATCAGCAATTATTTCTTCTATTTTATTGTTGTTGTTATCAAAAATTTCAATTTTATTTTGTGATATTAATTTTCCAAAACCACGAATTCTTTCAACTTTATTTTTTTTGATTAACAATTCTACATTCTTAGAAATTTTTTCAGATATGTCGCGACTACTTTTAATAATTTTTTCAAAATCAAAAACTGGATTTTCCACTTTAATTCCAAAATCATAGGAGTGATTTTTAATAAAATCAAAATGTTCTGCACTTTTTAATAATGCTTTTGTTGGAATGCATCCCCAATTAAGACAAATTCCACCAAGATTATCTTTATCAATTACAACAGTTTTAAAACCAAGTTGAGCTGCACGAATTGCTGCAACGTATCCTCCAGGACCGCCACCTAAAACTGCTATTTCGAACGTTTTTGACATTTTTCTCTTTTTTATTTTTGAATTTCACACAAATATATAGAAGTATAATCTTATAACAAACTTTATGTCTTTTATTGTGAAAATATTATAAATATTACTCCCAAAAACATAATTATACTACCAAACAATCTTTGCCTTACATTTGGTTCATTTAAGAAATAATAACCTAACAAAACTGCAAATACACTGCTTATTCTTTTAATTGATACGACATAAGAAACAAGGGTAAGTGAAAGTGCAATATAATGGAAGAGATAGGAGCCGGTCGTAAAAAGACTTACTAAAAATAAATCACATTTTGTTGCTTTAATTTTTTCTTTATTAAATTTTTTTTGTGTTATAACTAAAATTGTAATTGAGACAAAAACCAATAAATTCAAAAATGTAATATGTTGTAATACTGATGAACTTTTTATAGAAATTTTATCAAACACTCCGGAAATGCCCCATAGGAAAGCTACAATTAACATATAACGTGTTCCTTTGTTTTTTACAATGGCTTTGAATGGTTCAAAAATGCTCATTTTTTTTAAATCGATGTTAAGTATATAAGAACCTAAAACAACCAATAAAATACCAATGAATCCAACTGCACTGGGTAATTCTCCTATAGTAAAAGGTGAAGCAACAACAAGAACTAAAGGAGTAAAACTTAACATTGGCATGACTGTAGAAATATCACCTTTTGAAATTGCTCTCATATACAAAACAGTATTTATCACTTGAATTATTCCACTACCTAAAAATCCAATCCAAAAATTTATGTTAAATTTTAATTCAATAAGTAAAAGCATCGGTGGAAAAATTAATACTGGTATTACATTATTAGCCCATGAAATTAAAATTGGATCAATATTTTTAGAAGCTCTTTTAATAAATAAACTTCTTAAACCTTCCGAAATTGGATTAAGTAATGCAAAAAATAACCACATAATATTCCTCTTTAAATTCCGATATTATCTAAAAGTAAAATTCTTTTTTTAGTCTCTTTTTTATCTGTAATAAAATTTTTTTTATCAAACTGACACATTTTTTCAATTGGGCAAATAGAACAATTGGGTTTAATTGGTTTACATATTTCTCTACCAAGTAATATTAAATTTGTGTGAAATGTGTGAGCAATTTTATCAGGAAAATTTTTGTTCAACTCCCAAAAAGTTTTTTCAGGTGTTTTTGTATTAACTAATTTAATTCTATTTAATATTCTATGTAAATGAGTATCAACAGGACATATATTTCTATTCAGTGAAAATAATAAAACGCAAGATGCAGTTTTAACTCCTATTCCTTTGAATTTTGTTAATTCATCAATAATATTTTTATAACTTTCTTTTGTTAGAAAATTAAGTTTAAAATCATTTCTTTTTTTAAGCTCATTCAACAAATTTTTTATTGCATACGATTTAGAATTAGCTAACCCAGCAACTTTTATCAATTTTTCAATTTCTTTTTTTGATGCATTTGATGCCTCTTCCCAATTATTAAAAGTCTTCTTTAAATTATTAAATGCTTTGTATGAATTATTATCATTCGTGTTTTGAGAAAGTATAGTTGCAATTAAAGTATCTAATGGATTTGGTAACGGATTCTGCCTTTCTGGAACACCAAAATGTTTTATTAGTAATTCATTTATTTTAATTATTTTTTTAATGTTAATACTCATTTAATAAATGTATAATTATTCATATTTATGAATTAATATAAATTTAACTTGACAAATGAAAAATCATCAATTATTTTCGCAACAAAGATAAACAAATGAAAAGAATTGATATAAATATCGCCCACATCATGATGATAAATATGATGATGTTATTTTCGTTACGAACGAAGGGCGAATAGCTATATATTTTTTTAATTAACCCAAAGCCCTTCAATTTGAAGGGCTTTTTTTTTGAACAAAATAAGGAGTAATATATGAGTAAACCAAATTATCGTTTCGAAACTTTACAATTACATGCTGGTCAAAAACCTGATTCAGCAACAAATTCACGAGCTGTTCCGATTTATCAAACTACATCATACAATTTCAATAATGCTGATCATGCCGCTAATCTTTTTGCATTAAAAGAATTCGGGAATATTTATACTCGTATTATGAATCCAACCAATGCAGTTTTTGAAGAAAGAATTGCAGCTCTTGAAGGTGGAGTTGCAGCACTTGCTGTTTCTTCGGGACATGCAGCACAATTTATTGCTATTTCAACTATTGCAGAAGCTGGTGATAATATTGTTTCAACCAGTTTTTTATACGGTGGAACTTATAATCAATTTAAAGTTACTTTTCCCCGTTTAGGAATTAATGTAAAATTTGTTAACAGTAATTCCCCTGAAGATTTTGAAAAGGAAATTGATAGCAAAACAAAAGCACTTTATATCGAAACAATTGGAAACCCGGGATTAAATATTCCAGACATTGAAAAATTTTCAGAGCTTGCTCATAAATATAATATTCCACTTATTGTTGATAATACATTTGGTGCTGGTGGGTATATTATCCGCCCAATAGAACATGATGCAGATATTGTTGTTTCATCAGCAACCAAATGGATTGGTGGTCATGGTACTTCAATAGGAGGAGTTATAATTGATTCCGGTAAATTCAATTGGGGAAATGGTAAATTCCCTTTGTTTACAAATCCAAGTCCATCTTATCATGGTTTAAATTTCTGGGAAGTTTTTGGCGATAAAAGTCCTTTCGGTAATATCGCTTTTATTATTCGTGCAAGAGTAGAACAACTTAGAGATATTGGTCCGTCACTTTCACCATTTAATTCTTTTTTATTTTTACAAGGTTTAGAAACTCTTTCATTGAGAGTTGAAAGACATTGTTTTAATACACTTGAATTGGCTAAATGGTTGTCAAATCATCCGAAAGTTGAAAAAGTTACATATCCGGGATTAGAAAATCATCCCGATCATGAAATTGCAAAAAAATATTTTAGAAAAAATTTATATGGTGGCATTTTAACTTTTGAATTAAAAGATGGTTATGAAGCAGGTAAAAATTTTATTAATAATGTTAAACTTGCAAGTTTACTTGCTAATGTAGGAGATGCTAAAACATTAGTAATTCACCCTGCTTCAACAACACATAGCCAACTAACAAACGAAGAACAAAATAAAGCCGGTGTATCACCAGGTTTAATCCGAGTTTCAACCGGAATTGAACATATTGATGATATTAAAGAGGATTTTGAACAAGCTTTATCTAAATGTTAAATTCTATTTTCATAAGTTAGTTTTATAAATTTATAATAATTATGAAAAACACAATAAAAGTTATACACGATTTACATAAAGATGAACATGACTATAAAATATTTTCATCAAATGATGGATTTATTTTCGAAAATGGTGAAAAAATTGAAAGACTCGATATAGCTTATGAAACTTATGGGAAACTGAATGATGAAAAAAATAACGTTATTCTTGTTTGTCATGCCTTAACCGGTGATGCTCATGCTTCATCATTTAATAATCCAAACGGTAGAGCTGGATGGTGGGATGGAATAATTGGATTAGATAAATCATTGGATCCATCAAAATATTTTATAGTTTGTTCAAATTTTCTTGGTAGTTGTTATGGTACTTCTGGTCCGGCTTCAATAAATCCTTTAACAAATAAAAAATACAATTTAAGTTTTCCAAGTATTACAGTAAGAGATTTAGTTTATGGTCAAAAATTATTAATAGATTTTTTAGGTATAAAAAAAATTAAAACTGTTATTGGCGGATCACTTGGTGGAATGCAAGCATTAGAATGGTCGCTACTTTTTCCGGATTTAGTTGAATCAATAATTCCTATTGCATGTGGTTCAAAACATTCTGCCTGGGCAATTGGTTTAAATGAAATTCAACGAAAAGTTATTATGGATGATCCCTTATGGAAAAATGGTGAATATAACACTCAACCTTTCAATGGCCTTGCAACAGCAAGAATGTTAGCTATGATTACTTACAGAACTAATAAAAATTTTGAAACAAGATTTGAGCGAAAAGTAAAAGAACATAAAGAGAAAAAAGATTTTTATGAAGTTGAGAGTTATTTACATTATCAAGGTAAAAAACTTGTACAAAGATTTGATGCAAATTCATATTTATATATTACAAATATTATGGATAGTCACGATATTGGAAGAAATAGAGGTGGAACTTTAAATGCACTAAAATCAATCAAAGCTAAAACATTAGTTATAGGAATTAATACTGATATACTTTATCCAATTGAAGAACAAAAAGAAATTGCTGAAACTGTGATTAATGGAAAATATTTTGAAATAAATTCCATTTATGGTCACGATGCATTTTTAATTGAGTTCGATCAAATGAATCCTATAATTGAAAATTTTCTAAGTTCATTCTAATATTTTTACTTATAAAAAGTATAATTACTTTTGTAATGTTATTTCATTCATGGAGGTTTAATGTCAACATTAATGGTTAGTATTTCAGGAATTCGGGGAATAATTGGTGATGGATTAGATCCTCAAACAATTGTAAAATATACATCTGCATATGCTGATTTTTGTGGTAAAGGAAAAATAATTTTAGGAAGCGATGGTAGAATTTCTGGAAGTATGGTTAAAAATATTGTTGAAGGTACTTTAATAGCAAAAGGAAATGATGTAATTGATATTGGAATATGCCCTACTCCAACTGTTTTGTTTAATGTAAAAAAACAAAAAGCTGTTGGAGGAATTCAAATTTCTGCAAGTCATAATCCAAATGAATGGAATGCATTAAAATTATTAAATAGTAATGGTGAATTTATGTCACCTGAAGAAAATAAATTAATGCTTTCTCTTTTAGAAAATTCACAAAAGAATTATGCTCAGTGGAATAAATTAGGTGAATCAATTAAATATGAAAAAGGATTAGATGATCATATAGATTCAGTATTAAAAATTCCTTTTATAGAAATTAATAAAATTCGAAAAAGAAAATTTAAAGTTCTGTTAGACTGTGTTAATGGTGCTGGTGCTTATTCGATGCCAAATTTTTTAAAGATGCTTGGTTGTGAAGTAATAGAAATAAATTGTAATAAAAATGGGATTTTTCCACGACTACCGGAACCGATTCCAGAAAATTTAACACAAACAATGAAAGCAGTTAAAAAACATAAAGCAGATTTAGGAATTGTTGTTGATCCTGATGTTGATCGTTTAGTTTTAATTACAGAAAAAGGTGAACCTTTTGGTGAAGAAAATACAATTGTTCAGGCAATTAAATTCTGGCTTTCAAAAAAGAAAGGAAATGTTGTGGTTAATTTATCAACAACAAGAGGTGTTGATGATGTTGCTAAATTTTATAATTGCAAAGTATTTCGTTCACCTGTTGGCGAAGCAAATGTTGTAAAAAAAATGAAAGAAGTTAAAGCTATTATTGGTGGTGAAGGAAGTGGTGGAGTAATTTTACCAAAAGCTGTTTTTGGAAGAGATGCTTTAACAGGTACAGTTTTATTACTTCAACATCTTATTGAATTTGGTGGAACAATAAATGAATTAAAAAAATCCTTACCGCAATATTTTATTTCAAAAAAGAAAATTGAAATTGGGAGTAAAAATCCAGATGAAATATTAGATAGTTTAATAAAAAAATATAAAGATGAAAATATTAATACTGATGATGGATTGAGAATTGATTTTGAAGATCATTGGGTTCACTTTAGAAAATCGAACACAGAGCCAATAATACGTTGTATTGTTGAAGCGAAATCAATTATCGAAGCAAATAATTATACAGAAAAATATTTCAGAGAATTAACAAAAAATTAATGGTGAAATAATGAATATCAACATTGGAAATTTTAGAACCGAATTAGAGATTTTATCAAGTCATTTTGAAAATGAAAAAATTGCAGAAAGAATTTGGCAAAAAGATTTTACAGTTTGGAGTGATCAACCAGATGAAATAACAAATAGACTTGGTTGGTTAAATAGTCCATCTAACACATTAAAACAATTAGATGAAATTTTTGAATTTGTTAAAAGTGTAATTAATGAAGGATTTAAAAATGTTTTACTACTTGGAATGGGTGGCTCAAGTTTAGCTCCCGAAGTTTTTAGAAAAACTTTTGGAATCAAAGAAGGTTATTTAGATTTAGCCGTTTTAGATAGCACTGACCCTGAACAAGTAAAATATTTCGAAGACAAATTTCCAATTGATAATACTTTGTTCATCGTTTCAACAAAATCTGGTGGAACTGTAGAAACATTTTCATTTTTAAAATACTTTTATAATAAAACATTGAATAAAGTTGGATTGGAAAAAGTTGGAAATCATTTTGTTGCAATTACAGATCCAGGCAGTGGTTTAGAAACAACGGCCAGACAATTAAACTTCAGAAAAATATTTTTAAATGATCCGAACATTGGTGGAAGATATTCAGCTTTATCACTTTTTGGAATTGTACCTGCTGCATTAATTGGTGTAGATATTAAAAATGTTTTAAAGTTGGCTGAAGCTTATTCATACTCAACAAAAAATAATAACTGTAATATTAATGAAGCCGCTAAACTTGGTTTAGCAATTGGACTTTTGGCAAAAAATAATATTGATAAATTAACGTTTATATATTCAAAACAATTTGAACACTTTGGGGCTTGGGTTGAACAATTAATTGCTGAAAGTACAGGAAAAAATGGTAAAGGCATTTTACCAATTGTTAACGAAGAAATATTAACACCGGAAAATTATTTAAATGATAGATTTTTAATTTTTACAAATTATAAAAATGAAACGAATATTAATGGCAATATAAAATTATTGAAAGAAAGCAAAATTCCTTTTATTGAATTTGAATTAGAAGATTTAATTCAGATTGGTGTAGAATTTTTTAAATGGGAATTTGCAACAATTGTGGCAAGTTGGGTAATTAAAATTCAACCATTCGATCAACCCAATGTAGAATCAGCTAAAATCGTTGCAAGAAAAATGGTACAAGATTTTAAAGAAACTGGTAAACTAACTGAGTTACCAATTTCATGTGAAGAAAACGGAATAAAAATTACAAGTAATTTAAATGGTGAGACAATTAAACAACAGTTTGAAAATTTAATTTCATTGATTGAGGAAAAGAAAAAATCTTTTCCACTTCCCTATTTATCAATTCAGGCATATATAAATATGAATGATGAAAATGAAAAAGCATTACAATCATTCAGAACAAAATTGCAAACAAAAATTAATATAGCAACAACATTAGGATTTGGTCCACGCTTTTTACATTCAACTGGTCAGTTACATAAAGGCGATGCTGGGAATGGATTTTTTATACAGATAATTAATGAACCTGAAATTGATCTCAATATTCCAGATGAAGCTATTAATCAAGTATCATCAATTTCTTTTGGTATATTAATAAAATCACAAGCATTAGGAGATCGTCAGGCATTAATTGATAATAATAGAAATGTAATGACAATTAATCTTGGAAAAAATTATTTAAATAACTTGCAACAACTAATTAGCATTTTTTAATTGTAATTGAACACAGATTTTAATCTATAAAATCTGTGTTCGAATTTATTCTATCGGTAACTCGAAGGCAAAAGTAGAACCTATATTTAATTTACTTTCAACCCAAACTTTACCATTATGTTCTTCAATAATTCTTTTAACAATCCATAAACCTAAACCAGAGCTTTGCTCTAAACCAGTCGGTTTATTACTTAAAATTGCTCCTTTTTGGAAAGATCGTTTTAAATCATCTTCGGATAAGCCATATCCGGTATCTTTAACTTCAACAACTACCATTCTTTTTGCTCCTTCTTTAACGTATGATTTTATTTCAACAACAGTTTCCGGTGGAGCATATTTAATTGCATTATTTACAAGATTATCAAGTGCTTCTTCAATTTTTTCAGGATCAATTTTCACATTTGGTAAATCGTTTGAGCTTTTATTAAACAGCTTTACTTTTTTAGCTTTTGCATAAGAAGTATTTTGATTATAAACACTTTCAATTATTTGGTTTATTGAATATTCAACAAATTTAATTTTTGGTTCCGGCATTGCTTTAGCAATTATTGTACACATTTTTTGAGATAATTTAACAATATCATCGCTTGATGCAACTAATGATTCCATAATTTCATGTTGTTCATTTGCAGTTAGTTCATATGAATTTAATAACTCAATATAACCTTTAATTGCTGATGCAGGATTTTTTATATCATGTATTGCAATTGCAAACATTTCCTCTTTTTGCGTATGCAAATATTCTAAACGTGCTTTGCTTTCTGCTAATTTTTCTTTTTGCTCAACAAGTTTAACATTAGTCTTTTCTAATGTTTTAACATTTTCATCGAGTTCTTTGATTTGTTTCTTTAAATTTTCATTTTCTTCTCTTTGTTTATTTAATTCTTCCTTGGCTCTTTTGTATGAATATTTAATTTCATCTAATTCATTTTTGTAGACTTTATTTTGTGAATTAGATTTTTTTCTGATAGTGATTAATAAAATTATAATTATAAATTGTACTATAACTACTGCAGCAAATAAATATAAAAGATAATTATTTGATTCTTGTTGACTTTCGACTTTAACATTTTCTTTTAATTTATTTTCTTCTGTAACTAATTTTTCTGTTACTTTTATAGGCAATACTAAACTCTGAGATTCAATACCATTTTCGAAGAACGCAACAATTCTTATAAGATTAACCCCCATTTTCAATTTATTAATTGTAAAAATAGTATCAACAGTTTTAGACTCAATTAATGTTGCATCAATGAAAATTCTATAAAATAAATTTCCTTTTATGTTTGTTATAGCTTTATAATGAATTTCAATTTTATCATTAGGTAGTACATTTAGTTCATTTAAATTATTTAAGTATTTCAATTCATCATTTACTTTAACATAATTTAATTCAACAATAAAATTTTCATTTTGAGAAAAAGATATATTTGTTATAAAAATAAATATTAATAGAAATTTTGTTTTCATATTAAAACACTTACATAGTTTGTAATCAATTATCGTAAATATTTATTATTTATTAAATTTTCATAAATCTTATAATTTTCATCATCAAAGCAAACGAAATTTACAATATTAACAATGTTTGATTCATAATTATAAACAGTATCAAATGCAATTAAAGCTGCCCTTTCTTTTGGAAAACCATAAACACCAGTACTTATGTTTGGAAAAGAAATTGATTTTACATTTAATTTTTCAGCTAACTTTAAAGAATTCAAATAGCAATTTTTTAATAGAATATCTTCATTAAAATTTCCACCTTGCCAAATTGGTCCAACTGTATGAATAACAAATTTTGCAGGTAAATTTCCTGCTGAAGTATAAACAGCTTCACCAGTTGGACATCCATTTTGTTTTTCAACAATTTTCATGCATTCTTCATGAATTATATTCCCACCAGCCCGGTGAATAGCACCATCAACTCCTCCTCCACCCATTAAAGAGGAATTAGCAGCATTTACAATTGCATCTGCTTTTATTTTAGTAATATCACCTTTAATAATTTTTATTTCTAATCTGTTTATCATTAAAAAAATTATTTTGATGAAAATTTATAAATAGTAGTTTGTTTATAAACTTCTCCCGGTTTAAGAAAAACACTTGGAAAATCTTTTTGATTTGGTGAATCAGGAAAATGTTGTGCTTCTAAACAAAAGCTGGTTCTGTAATTATATTTAATTCCATTTTTACCAATTGCAGTTCCATTTAAAAAATTACCGGAATAAAATTGAAGTCCGGGTTGATCAGAAAATACTTCCATAAATCTTCCGGTTGTTGGTTCATAAACTTCTGCGATTTTTATAACATCATTGTTCTTTCTGTTAATAACAAAATTATGGTCATACCCTAATCCAAGTTTAAGTTGGTCAAAATCTGAATCAATATCTTTACCTATTTTTTTTGGTGAGCGAAAATCGAAAGGTGTGTTTTCAACTTTTTCAAGTTTTCCTAAAGGAATTAACCCGGAATTTACCGGAGTATAGTATTCAGCATTTATCATCAATTCATGATCAAGGATTGTGTTATTTGGATTTGCAGTTAAGTTGAAATATGAGTGATGTGTTGGATTAATAATTGTCTTTTTATCAGTTGTTGCTGAGTATTCAATCTTTAATTCATCATTATTAGTCACTGAATAAGTTACATAAATTTCTAAATTTCCCGGATAACCTTCTTCTCCATCTTTGCTTAAATATTTTAGTATCAGACTCATACCATTTTCATCTTCAACTGATTTTACAAAATCCCAATTTTTTTTATTAAAACCATATTTGCCACCATGTAAATGATTTTCATTATTATTAATTGTTAACTGATATTTAATCCCATCAATTGAAAACTGTCCTTTAGCAATTCTGTTCCCAAATCTACCTACAATTGAACCAAAATATGAAACATCATTAACGTAACCTGATATACTATCATAACCAAGAACAATATCTTTATAATTATTATTTCTGTCAGGGGAAGTGAGTGATACAACTGTTGCACCATAAGTAATAATTTCAGCTTTCATTCCATTTTTGTTTTTTAATGTGAATAAAAATACTTCTGTGCCATCATCTAATTTTCCAAATATTTTCTTTTCCATGATTATTTTTTCCTTACTATTTGTGCATGATATTAATATTATTAATAGGACAAAATATTTAAATATTATTTTCATTTTAGTACCTAAATATAAATTGGTGATTTCATCTTTCGTTACAAAATAAATAAAGAATTCTTAATTTTCATAATAATTTTATAGACTAACTGTGAATGCTTATATGCAAAAGATTGTAAGTTTTTTTAAGAGTAAATTTTATTTTGCAATTTTAATAGTACCAATACTTTTAATTACAAAAATTCATTTTGCAGATGATAATTTAGTTTTTAATTATTCATCGCTCTGGATATTATCTTCAATTTTTTATTTGTTGTCTGTAATTATTGTTAATAAAAATGAAATTAAAAGTTATCAAATCATGTTTTTAATTTTCATTTCATTAACAACACAATTATCTTTTATAAATTTTGATCCTATAGGTTCAGATGATATTTATAGATACATATGGGATGGTAAAGTTCAAGCTAATAATATTAATCCATATTTATATAAACCAATTGATAATGAATTAGATAGTTTGCATTCAGATTTACTTCCTGCCAAAATGAATTTTAAAGAAATGAAAACAATTTATTTCCCATTAAGTCAGTGGTTATTTTTTATAAGTTATAAAATAAGTGAAGAAAGTTTTTGGGGTTTTAAATTTTTAATTTTTATCTCAATAATTTTATCATACTTTTTAACATATAAATTATTAAAAGTTTTAAATCATGATATAAAAAATATTTTAGTACTTATTCTTTCACCTTTAATTTATTTTCAGTTTTCTTTAGATGGTCATCTTGATGCATTTGGATTACCATTTTTACTAAGTGCCATTTTATTTTATTTCTTAAATAAAAAATTAACATCTGCTTTTTTTCTTGGTTTATCATTTTCAATTAAACCAATTGCTATAGTGTTAATTCCTATTTTTATATTAAACGAAAAAAGTAATATTGAAAAATTAAAATTCCTTTTAATTTCATTATTGTCATTTTTCATTCAATTCATTCCATATATTTTTTCTTCAAATCCTTTTGAAGCATTTATAATTTATTCAAAAAATTGGATGTATAATGGATTTATTTTTACTTCTATAAATTCTTTATTAAAAAATAATCAGTTATCAAGATTAGCAACCTGGGGTTTATTATTTATCTTCTTAATTCCTATTTATTTTAGAAAAATAGATTTACTTAAGAAAATATATTTTTCTTTATTACTAATGATAATTTTTTCACCTGTAATTCATCCTTGGTATTTAAGTTGGCTTTTAATTTTATTGCCTTTTGTAAGAAACTGGAGTGGGATTTATTTAGTATCATCTGTTAGTTTAACTTCATTAACAATTTTTATTTATAAAACAACGGGTGTTTGGAAAGATTTTTATTTAATTCAAATGATTGAATTTATTCCTGTTTTAGCATTAATTATTTATGAATTGTATAAAGAATTTATTTATTACAATTCTGATAAACTAACTGCACCGTGATTTCTTATTTCTAATTCAACAACTGACTTATTTCCAAAATATTTTTGAATGTATCGTTTATATTTTTTGATATAATTCTCTGGTAATATTACTAATATTGTTCCTTCAAATCCTCCACCATGAACCCTTGAAGAAGCAATTAATTTATTATCATTTATAAATTTATCTGTTAATGCCAGTGCTAATGAAATATTTTGTGTTTCTATTTTTTTTGATGAGAAAACATTTTGCAAATATTTAAAGGATGAATCGCCAGATTTATTTATAAGTGAAATAATATTTTTATAATTTTTTTTAATAATTGAATTTAATATTTCATCAACTCTTTTATTTTCATTTACAAAATGAAATGCTCTTAATACTGCACGGTCTCCAACTTTTTTTCTTAAATCATTTATTTTATTAAACAATTTATCATCAATTTCCCTCAAGTTTTCTTTTTGAAAATAATCAGCAACAGATTTCATTTCATAAGGTATTAAACTATAATCATCTGTTAAATCAGAATGATTTCCGCTCGTGTTAACTAACAACATCCTATAATTTTTTTTTGTTAAATCATACTTCAGTTTTATAAAATTTGGTTTTTCGGAATTTTTGAAATCAATATAAACAGTTCCACCGAGCGCACAAGTTAATTGATCCATTAACCCACAAGGTTTATTAAAGTATTCATTCTCAGCGTACTTAGAAATTTTTGCTAGTTCAAGAACAGATATTTTATTATTGTTAAACAAAAATGAAAATATTTTTGCAATTAGTATTTCAAATGAAGCAGAAGAGCTTAATCCAGAGCCAATTAAAACATCACTTTTTATGTAAGCATTAAATCCACCAATTAAATATTTTTTATCTACAAAAGCTTTAGCTATTCCACGAATAAGTGAACTTGTTTTACCAGTTTCATTTTGATTAAAATTAAGATTTGTTAAATCAATTTGAATTAACTCATTAATATTCTCAGAAAATAATATTACTTTATTGTTGTCAGTTTTTTTTACTGCAGCAATTGTATCTAAATTAATTGCTGCAGCAATAACTTTTCCATTATTATGGTCGGTGTGATTTCCAACTATCTCAGCTCTTCCCGGAGAACTAAAATAAAATTCTGGTTCGTCTTTAAAATGATGTATATATCTTTTCTTTAAATCATTAAATCTTTTTTTTTGTAAATTTATTTTTTCTTCACCATAAAGATTTATTAACTTTTTATCAATTAATTTCATTTTCGTTATTCTAAATTATTAATCTTAGTGTACCATTCACTCGATTGCTCTAATGATTTATTTAGTCTTTCAATCAATTTATGAGGATCTTCTAAATTTCCTTCTTGTAATAAAGCTGAATCGTATAATTGTTCGGTAACAAGTGTAATAAAATCATCATACGAATTTTTCTTAAATACTTTGACAAGGTTACGAATTAATTTATGGTTTGGATTTACTTCCATAATTTTTTTATCAATCATAAAATCCTGTTTTGTCATTTTCAAAATCTTTTTCATCTGAGATGAAACTGTTTCATCTTTCGAAATTAAACATGAAGCACTATCAATTAATCTTTTTGATTCAACAACATCTTCAACTTTATCTCCAAGAATATTTTTCATTTTAGATAATAAACTATAAAAATGCTTTTGATCATCAACTGATAATGGTTCAACATCTTGTTTTTTTTCTTCAACATCTTTTAATTCATTAAGCTTTTTTAGATCTACATTTTGGACAGATTTAATTTCATAATCTTTATATTTTCTAATTGCTTGTATAACAAATTCATCAACAGGATCATATAAGAAGAGAACTTCAAGACCTTTGTTTTTAAATATTTCAAGATGAGGATCAACTAATAAAGCACTTCTATTATTACCAACAATGTAATAGATTTCTTTCTGTCCCTCTTTCATTCTTTCAACATATTCTGCAAATGAAACTAATTCTTTTTCATCATTACAGTTCGATGAATTAAATCTTACTAATTCAACATATTTCTCATGGTTTGTAAAGTCCATATATCCAAGCTTAAATATTTTTCCATGCTCATTCCAAAATTCGTTATAGCCTACTTTATCATTTTTAGATTTATCAATTAAATATGATAAAATATTTGAAGTAACACTCGAAGCAATTTTTGTAAATATTACATTTTCTTGTAATGTTTCTCTTGAAATGTTTAATGGTAAATCTTCTGAATCTACAACTCCTTTTACAAAGCTTAAGTATTCAGGTAATAAATCTTTGTTTTTATGTTGAATTAAAACTCTTCTTACATATAAATCTAAACCATAATTTTCTCTGTCATAAAAAAATAATTCATTACTTTTTTTAGGAATAAAAAGCAGTGCGTTAAATTGAATTGGTGCATCAACGGATTTATGAATTACATCCATTGGTGGATCATTATCATATGTTAAAAATTTATAAAACTCATCATATTGTTCTTTTTTAATTGAAGATTTAGGTTCACGCCAAATAGCTGTAACAGTATTTATTTTTTCTTTATCTAAATAAATTGGGAATGAAATAAAGTTACTATGTTTTTTAATTACACTTTCTAATTTCCATTTCTGAACAAATTCTTCAGCATCATCTTTCAGATGAACAATAATTGTTGTTCCTCTTTTTATATTTTCATCAAGCTCAGATATTTCATAATCACCAAGACCATCACTTTTCCATTCTACTGCTGGTTCATCTTTTTTATATGATTTTGTTTTTATAACAACTTCTTTTGCAACCATAAATACTGAGTAAAAGCCGACTCCAAATTTTCCAATTATATTACCAATATCACCTTTAACTTCTGAAAGCATTTTTGCAAATTCTTCTGTACCAGATTTAGCAATTGTACCAATATTTGTAATTACTTCAACATGCGACATTCCAATTCCTGTGTCTGAAATTGTTAATATTTTATTTTTTTCATCAAATGTAATTTTTATTTCTAATGGTAATTCGTTATCAATAATTTCTGTTCCACGATTTTGTTCAAATCTCAATTTATCTAGTGCATCTGATGCATTTGAAATTAATTCTCTTAAAAAGATTTCTCTGCTTGTATATAAGGAATGTACAAGAATATCTAATAATTTTTTAACCTCAGCTTTGAATTCATATTTTTTAACATTTTTAACTTCAGACATATAAACCTCCCATAATTGAATTTTATTACTGCAAAAATATTTTCTAAATTAAATCAACTCAAATTTTAGGATTTAGTAGATGAATCGTTTTTGTCATCTCCTTTTAATCCTTTCTTAAATGATTTAATTCCTTCGGCTAATCCTTTTGCAATTTCAGGAATTTTTTTACCACCAAATAAAAATATTAGTATAAATATGATTAAGATTATTTCTGTAAATCCTATATTTCCCATCATCAACCTCGTTTTTTAATTTTCATAAATTTCTTTAATCGCATTTGGAGAAATCTTTTTTAGTTGTTCAAACATTTTTTCTGCATTTTTAATTTCATTTAATTTGGTATATGTATTTATCAAATAAAATAAAGAAATAGAATTCATAGAATCTTGAATGATTGAATTTTCAAAATATTTTTTTGCAATATTATAATTACCTGAATGATAAAACGACATACCTTTAATAGCATTTATTTCAGAAATTCTTTTTGGACAATATTTTGCTGCTAAATCTGCTTCATTTAAAATTTGATTTAACAATTTTCTATTTTTTGTTTTCGTCAAAGATAAAAACAAATTATTTGCATTAATATAATGTGCTAAAAACTTTGGGTTACAATTAGTTTCATCTTTTCTTTTAATTTTTCTGAGAGTAAAAATCGGGAGCAATTGATTAAACCCATCAGAATAAAATAATTGCAAATAATAATTCTTTAAAAAATCATCATTAATAAAAATTGCACATTCAGCAAATGCACTTGGCTTTGCTCCTGCTGGGAAAATAATATAATCCGGTTTTCTACTCATTACATAACTTGTATTATAATGCCTTTCTTTCCAAATAACTGGTAATTCTTCATTTATTCCTTTTTCTTCTTTTGGATTATGAGCAATATAACTATCAGTCAATCCTACAATGTCAATTATTTTTGCATCAGTGTAAAATGAAAAAGCACCTATAGTTGATAATGCAACTGTAACATTTTTAGAATTATTCTTATTTATCCATTTAGCATAACTTTTCATTTTAGTTACTAACCCAATTTCATAAGATCTTTTTTCAATCATCTCATCATAATTTTTATTGTAGTTATTCAATGAAAATAAAAGTATTATAATTGTAATGAATAAAAAATATTTTACATTGATTTTTACATTATAATAATTCAATAAACTGATTAATGAATAGATAAAAATAATATAAACCAAAGATGTTATTGGAATATAAAATCTTCCAATTGGTAATACATCTCCACCGATTATAATTGTTAATACAATATATTTTAATGAAAACAAAAATATTATAAACTCAATTCGGTCATACTTTTTCACTAAGAATCTTATAATTGTAGGTAAGAATAATACACCATAAAATAAATCTGTGGAAAAATATTTTATAAAATAATCTAACCCTCTTAAAATAAAATTAAATGAATATTCAGTTTTAGCATAATATGTGTTTGGAAGTGGATAACCAAAATATATTAACCTAAAACCAATGTAAAAGAATTGAATAATTACAAAGTATATTAAAACTTTTTTCAATTTAGCAGGTAAAGAGTTTTTTAATCTTGAAATAATTTTTATTTCTTTATTGTTATATAAATTATAAACAATTTCAATTACTAATAAGAGAATAAAAAAGACTAATCCTTCAGGTCTTAAAAAAGAATTTAATGTTGATATTAATAAAAACACTAAATAGTTCTTACCTTTATCAAATTCATTGAAATAATAAATTGATAAAATTGTTAAAGTTGCAAAAAGTGAAGTTTCCATTCCACTAAAACTCCAATAAATAAATGGAGTTGTAAATAATATCATAAATGGAATTAAGAGTGGTAATAATTTTTTAATGAAATTATAAGAATTGAAATGTGAAAATAATTTTTGTGCAATAAAATACGAAATAATTAACTGAACAAATCCAAAAAGAGAAGATAAATATAGAGTTAAATTTTCTAGTTCAATATTAAAATTAAAAATGTTTGATAATGAATAAATTCCACTTAAAATCAGTAGCCATAGAAAATTTGTATAACCTTCGACTCTTTCATTTAAATTAAATACTAATCCATTTCCTTGAATAAAATTTTTAACATATCGTAAAGTTGTAAAAGCATCATCTTGAATAAATTTTGTTTCTAAGTATAATTTAAAGTAAATAAATAAAATTATCCCCCAGAAAATTAAAGCTGTAAAATATTTTTTTATAAACCTCAACAATTATATTTTGTTATTACTTTGTATTATGAAGGTAGTCAATCACAAGCGATAATTTTTCCTTCATTTGTTTACGAGTAACAATGAAATCGATAAACCCATTTTCGAGTAAAAACTCTGAACGTTGAAATCCTTCAGGTAAATCTTTTCCAATTGTCTGTTTAATAACTCTAGGTCCAGCAAAACCAATTAAAGCTTTAGGTTCAGCTATTATAATATCGCCAAGCATTGCATAGCTTGCAGTTACACCACCTGTAGTTGGATCAGTCAAAATTGAGATGAAAGGAATTTTAGCTTCAGCTAAACGTGCAAGCCGAGCGCTTGTTTTAGCTAATTGCATTAATGAATAAGCACCTTCCATCATTCTTGCACCACCGCTTTGACGTATAATTATCATTGGAATTTTTTCTTCTAAAGCTACATCAATTGCTCGTGATATTTTTTCTCCTACAACGCTACCCATACTTCCACCAATGAAACCAAAATCCATACATGCAAATGATACTTTTTTATTATTTATTTTACCTGTTCCGGTTCTTACTGCATCATATAAACCAGTTTTTTTAATAGTGGATGTAATTCTTTCTGTGTACTTTTTTGTATCTACAAATTCCAAAGGATCTGCAGATTTCATTTTTTTGTCCATTTCTTTGAATGAACCCTCATCAAAAAGAAAAGAAATATATTCTTTACTGCCAATTCTAAAATGAAAATTACACTTTGGACAACACCAAAGGTTTAATTCTAATTGTTTGTTGTAGATTATTTCACCACAATCTTCACACTTTTGCCATAAACCATCCGGCAAATCACTTTTTTTACTTTCTTTAGATATATTTTCTTTTTTTCTTGTAAACCAGCCCATTATTTTCTCTTTAATATGTTTGCGTTTAATGTAATTACTTGATTTGGTCCTTCCGGATCATTTGAATAAATTATTATTGTTCTTGTAAGTTTTCCTTCTCTACCATTTGTATCTAATTCTATTCTTATATTGCCACTTTCACCTGGTTGTAATTTTTTACTACTTAACAATGCAGCAGTACAACCACAAGATGTTTTCACTTCACTTATAATTAATTCTGCATTACCAACATTTTTAAAACCAATTTTTGTATCTACTAATTTTCCTTCTTCAACATCACCAAAATCATGTTCACTTTTATTCAATTTTAATTTGGGAAGTTTTGTATTAACATCTTTTGCAACACTTTTATCAACTACAACACATTTAAATGATAATCTTAATTCTTTATTAACAGGATCATTGGACATTACATAAACATATTTTTCTTGTGGTCCTAATCTGCCGGTTGAATTAAAATCAACTTTAATCAAAGTTTTTTCACCTGGTTTAAGTACATTTTTTGTTGGAGCTGCTGCAGTGCATCCACAGGATGCATTTACTCTATCAATTTTTAATTCACCTGAACCATTATTTATGATTTCAAAATTTGTACTTACTACTTGTCCTTCAACAATAGTTCCGAAATCATGAGTGCTTTTTGTTGCTTCAATTTTTGGTTGATTAAATTGAGCAAATATAATATTTGAAATTACTAACCAAATAAAAATTTTTATTTTCATTTTTTTATCCTTCCAACAAATTGTTTTACATATTCAGGTTCTAAATTTTCATAGTTGAAAGTTAATAAATCCTTACCAAATATATTAGACCATTTAGCAATTGATAGAGCTGAAGGAAATATTTTTCTTATTGTTAATTCTGGTAACTTTCCATTTCCAAAAACTAAATCACCATTTATTATAAAATTAAAAATGGTTGATTTATCAACAAGATTACAATTAATAATTTCTAAAATTTCACTTTGATTTAATTTATACTTTCCGTAATAAAAATCATCAATACTTGCCTGGAACAAAATTGAAAATTCTTGCTCATGTTTAACATAGTTACTTATTTGAAAAGCTAATGCATTGAAAGTTGGAACAGGACAAATAGGTAAATTTGCACCAAATGCAATTCCTTTTGCAGCTGATAATCCAATTCTTAATCCGGTAAAAGAACCTGGTCCTATTGAAACTGCAATTGATGAAAAATCTTTTATATCAATTTTTGATTCTTCTACAACCTGTGAAACCATATTCATTAATTTTTCTGAATGAATATGTTTTGCCAAATAATTAATTTCAATATAATTATTATCATTAAACAGAACAGCAACACTGCATAAATCTGAAGTTGTTTCTATTGCTAATATCGGGAAATTCTTATTCATGTTTGTTGATTGTAAATTCTCTTTTTGCATCATCAATTATTTTAATATTTATTTCATAATGTTTTTTAGGGATAATTTCTTGAAACATATTTGCCCATTCGATAAAAATAATTGTATCATTTCTCAAAATATATTCATTAAACCCTATATCAAAAAGCTCTTCAATTTTTTTAATTCTGTAAAAATCAAAATGTAAAATATTAGCATCACCAAAATATTCATTTACAATTGAAAAACTGGGACTATTTACATTATTTATTTTATAATTTTTGCAAAACTCCTTAACAAAAAAAGTTTTGCCCGTTCCAAGATTTCCATTTAAGCAAATTATATCACTTAATTCCACTATTTTTGAAAACTCATTTGCTAAAATTGTAGTGTCATCTTCTGAATTAATTATTTTTCTTAAAGGTAATTCTATCAAAATTTTTTCTCCATTATAACTATTGGTAAAATCATTTCTTCCATAGATATACCACCATGTTGAAATGAATCTTTATAATAACTTAAATATTTATGATAATCAGTTGGATATACAAAATAAAAATCTTCTTTTGCAATAATATAATTTGCAGCAATTCCTCTTTTGGGCAATTTATAATCAATAGGATTTTTAATAAAGATTGCATGTTTTTCATCAACTTTCAAATTTCTTCCATATTTAAATCTCAAATTGGAAGATGCTTCTTTATCGCCTAATACTTTTGCTCCTCTTTGTGTTCTAATACTTCCATGATCAGTTGTTAAGATAATTTTTGCATTTGGAATTGTAGCAATTGCTCTAAATGTATTCAACAATGATGAATGTTGAAACCATGTATTAGTTAATGAACGATATGCTGATTCATCCGGAGCAATTTCTTTTAATATTTCGGAATCGCTTCGTCCATGTGCTATCATATCTAAAAAATTTACTACAACAGCCATAAAATGTGTTTTTCTATGTGATAAAACATTTTGCTCAAATGCTCTTCCAACATCCGGATCAATTATCTTCATGTATTTTAATTCGTTTTTAAGATTTACTTTCTTTCTGTTGAGCAATAATTGTATCAAATCTTTTTCATATTTGTTCATTGAATTTTCATCATCACTCATCGAATTCCACAAATCGGGATAATGTTTTTCTATTTCGCTTGGAAATAAACCTGCAAAAAGAGCATTTCGGGCATAAGTTGTTGCAGTGGGAAGTATTGAATAATAATATTCTTTTCTTATATTAAAAATATCTGAGAGATGTTTTTCCAAAACAATCCATTGATCTAATCTTAAACAATCAATAACAAAAAAGAACAGTGGACCATCAAATTTTATTAATTCCGGTATAACATATTTTTCAATGATGTTAGTAGAAAAACTTGGGACATCATCATTTAAATTGTTAATCCAATTTTTATAATTCTTTTCAATAAATTTTGAAAATTCCTGATTACATTCTTTTTTTTGTTCATTTAACATCTGGCGTAATTCAGTTGCAGGGTGTTCATCTAATTCAAAATCCCAATTAACCAGCTTTAAATAAATATCAATCCATTCATCATAAGTCGGACCAAGATTAACTAATCTTGAAATTTCATTAAAATCGTTAAGATAATCTTTTTGTACATACTCACTACTGATTTTTTTACTTTCAAGAAATTTTTTACACACTAATAAAATTTGAGAAGGTAAAACTGGTTTAATCAAATAATCACTAATTTTACTTCCAATTGCATCGTGCATTAAACTTTCTTCTTCACTTTTTGTAACCATTACAACAGGAACATTTGGAGAAATATCTTTTATTAATGACAAAGTTTCCAATCCACCTAAACCGGGCATCATTTCATCGAGAAAAATCAAATCGTAGTTTTTATTTTTAATTTCAGAAATTGCATCTTCTCCATTATTTACAGTATCAACATCATAACCTTTTTCGTTAAGAAAAATTATATGTGAACGAAGAAGTTCTATTTCGTCGTCCACCCAAAGAATTTTTTTATTCATAAATTTACCTATGGTTGAATTGCAATTCTTACATCCACACCAGCTTCATTTGTTTTTGAAGGTGGTACGTGAGATGCTCCTTTTGGTTCAATACTTGTTCTTCTATAAAATATTGAAAGTGTAACACGTGAACTCATAACATATCTTATTTTTGGTTCAATTGTAGTTGTTGTTTTTCCATCTTGCGGAGTACCGCCATCTTTAAAATCATCCATTAAATAAATTATGCTTGAAGTTTGACCACGTGTAAATGAAAGTGATATTTCAATATCATTCTTTAATGAAATTCCAAATAAAGGTAATTCAAAACCGGATTTACTATAACTTGCCGTTACATTTATATCTCGTGAGAATGCTTCTGTAATATTTCTTGTAGTTACACCTAAACTATAAGAAGTTTTTGCAGTATATCTTACACTACTTTGAAAATTGCCACCAAATAATTCATCGAAGTTAAATGTTAAACCAAGAAGTGGATTAAAACCATAATCAACTTTTTGAGATTGAATTTCCTGATTTCCATCCGGATTAATTTTCCACCCTTCGCTGTATTGTGAATCATAAGAATGATTTATTGAAACTCTTTTTGCAAAACTGAAAAGTGATAATTGCTCTAAACCACTCCAATTAAAACTCCAATTTGGTCTTGGAATATAACTCATTACCTTAGCTAAGAAAGGAATTTTTGATAACAATGAAAAAGATTCAAATCCTTTTTTAAAAGCATCTGAAAGATTTGCACTTGGATCTTTTGAAGTCTTATCATAAAATTCATTTACCTGTTTAATACCACTTTTAAAGAATAAAAATGGAGGTAAACTTAAAAATGAACGATCAACTGTTCCTGTTGAAAGTTGATTTGCAATTTTAGGAACTCCGATTGAATCAGTTTGAATTGTTACTGATTTATTAATACCCCAACCAACACGCCAACGAATATCAATTTGAGCACCTTCCCATAATTGCCGAGATGTTTTCAAATCTAAATCATTTCTATGTGTGTAATTATCTTGCATATTTCCAAGTGGTGCACGTTTACCAACATTGTTTGAAAGTCCCAACATAAATAATCTACTTGGACCTTTATTGTCATTATACTTTGCACCCCAAAAATTATTAAAACCTGTTCCTTCACCTAAAATTCCACCACCTGTGTATGAACTTGATTGTGAAAAATTCAAACTTATCTGTTCATAATCAAAAAGAATATATTTTATTGCTAGTTTGAGATAATCAAATGAATATTTTAAATAATTAATACTTTCAACAGAATCTTCTTTTGCAACATCCATTGAATCATCAATAACAGTTTTTTTAGCAAGTGAATCAACTGCAGTTTTAAGAGAATCAACAACTGGAATATCCCTTTGTTGTTCTAAAGTATTTCTATCAGCACCACGATTAGATCTTCTACCACCTGTTCTTTGTTGAGGAGTTTGTTGAGGAATACCGATAACTGGTTTTTTAACTTCTGTTGATTCGAAAAGTGGAGCAAAAATTGATTTTAATCTTACATTCAAACTTCCACTTAATTTACTTGAATAACCTGCAGCTCTTCCAAGTTCACCTTGTGAAAAATTATTTTGCCATTGGTAACCTGAGCTGTAATTTGCACTTACACTAATAAATCTATTTAAATCAAAAATTGAAGGAAGTTTTGGATTAGTTCTTAAATCGAATGATTGTCTGTAGTTAAAATCTTTTCCAAAAAAAGCTCCTCTAAAAATTTCTCTCCAAATTTGTCCTTCAGTTCTTTCAATATTATTTTCAACTAATAAATAAGCCAATGTTGACTGAATATCAACATTATAGCCGAGCGATAAATTTAATAATCCACCTTCAGTAAATGTCCAATTAAATCCTGCACTTCTTGTAGCACCAAAATCCCTCATAATATCAGGCTTATCCGGGTTAGTTCTTGTTTTTGTAAAATCTCTCTTTCTGGTTAGTGATAATGAACTATTAAAAGATTGTGGTGTGAAAAATATTTTAACATCTCGGTAGTCGGTAAATAAATCAATTAAATCGCCAATTAATGGAATATCTTTTGGCTTAAAGAATAAATCTCTACTTAATGAAACCGTATAATTGGCATTAGCCCCCCAATTCCATTTATCCATTTGAAGAATTGTAGGACTTCTTTGATAAGATTTTGAGTAATTAAAACCAAAACTTAAATTGTTAAAAATATCTCTTATGTACCAAACTTCTGTTGGTATCTTAAATCTTATGTTAGAAACATTCCAGATATCACTTGTACTAACTGTTTGAGTGGAATTTTTTAGAGCATTTACTCTTTCTTCTATTTCTTCATCTTTAAAACCTTGACTTTTTAAAGAACGACGTAATTCAATTTGTGCATCATCAACTTTAACATCTGTGCCGGGTAAATAAAGTGGTTTTGATGAATTTTCAGAATGGGTATAACTTACTCTTAAATTGCTACCGGATAAATTAACAGGAATTAATTTTAATACATCAAAATCAATTGCAGCAGACCAACTTTTTGAATCATCACGAGTTCCAAATCTATCTGCTAATGCATGGAAATATGGATTTTTCTGATTGGAGGTTACACTAACATTAAATAAATCTGCAACTTTTAACGATGCATTTGCTAAATAAGCCCAACCTGGAGTTTGTTCAGCTTCCAGAACTCTTAGTTCATTAATCCAAATACTTCCACTTGCACTTCTGTTTTTTTCTCCCTTATTTGATGGATTTTCAACTCCAATTAAAAAGAAAGAAATACGTGTTAAAGTAGGGTTACCTCTTACTCCATAAAAACTGCCTGGCATATCCGGAGCAGGAATATAATATGTATTTTTTAACGTATCCGGTCTAACTTGTTTAATAGCTGTTAATTCGGAAAATTTTAAACCAATATCCTGCCAATTTGGTTTTACTGGTTGTCTGTATTCATAAAAGTTTAAGGAATCAGAACCAAACCTAACATAAACTTCAGTTGTATAGTTATTATCATTTACATAATGGGAAACTGAACCGCTATGATCTTTTAAATCTCCATGAATAAAAAATTTCATTTCTTTATAATTAAAAACATCAAGTGGTCTTGGTAGATAATGAACTGTTTCACGTTTATCACCATCTTTTAATTCTTTGATAATAAGATCAAGTGACTGTTCATTCTTGTAAATTGTGTATTGAGTTTGAGTTCTATCTCTTTCTCTTTGAACGCCTGGTGGTGAATAGTAATCCGGATTATCTTCAATATTTACTGTTGAAATTGTTAATACAGTATCTTCGAGTGTAACTTTCTGATTAAGAACTTTTTGCCATTGATTACCAACTAAATTCATTTCTGCAAATCTTAAATGAACAGGATTATTTACATCAGAAATCCAAATTCTAAAAAATTCAACTACAGAAAAGCTTGGGCTTCCAACTTTTTCAATAAAATCTTTTAATGGTATTCTATATAAATACCAACCTTTATTTCCACCGCCTTGAACAAACGGATTTGCTTTTGATGTATCCAAAGGAATTTCGTATCTAAAGAAACTGTTTGTTCTATCCAAAGTTTTATTATGATTTAAATCTTCGCTATCAGGAATTCTACCCAAATCAATTGAAACTGCATTTCCTTCAGTACCATTAATTTTTTCATAGTCACTTATTGACATTTCTTTTTTTAATTGAAAAGAATAATTATCGTTGTTCGGGTCTGGATTATTTGCACTATTATAATTTGGTTCTTCTGTGTCTTTGAATCCATCTAAACCTGTATCTTCACCCTGATCAACAAGGTCGTTGTTATTTTTATCTTCTGTATCAAGCTTTCTGTTTGGAATTACATCTTCACTAATTTGACCAATATCAATATGAATTTTTGTATTTGGTGGAGCATCATAAATATTCATCCAGAACTCAATAAACTCAATGTTTTCTTCAATCAGATTATTTGCAGTTGAAGATAGATTTTTCATAATACCAGCCCAATTTTTATATGGGGTACTTAAAAGTGGATCATAATTATAATATCCCTTTTTAGCCGGATTATAATAAAAGTCTAAAGTTGTAATTTGTTGACCATCCGGAGGTGCTTGTTTTCTATCTCCATAAATATCTTTAATATTAACATCACTAGGTAGAATATTAAACCAATAAGCTAAACCTTTGTAACGCATTTGTTCTTCTTCGGGAAGATTTCCGATATAAGGAAGATTAACAGGAATACTTATATCTTTCCACGAACCATAAGCTTCACCTAAAGGAATTGTTCTTTTAGCTCCTTCAAAATCATCAATGTAAGCTATGCTTCTGCTTCCATCACCACTAATTGTACTTTTCTTTGTATTTGGATCCGGATTTATATACGCAAGTTCACCACTTAGTGAAAATGATGATGGGGCACTTGTTGAAATTAATTTATCTAATGTTTTAGTTATAAATGGTAAATCAACATTTGTTTTAAAATCCAAACCCATAATTGTATTATTAAGAGGTTCTTCACCAATCCGAACTTTATCGCTGAGTGTTTGTTGATTCAAATTAAGTAAAGAAAAACCTAAACTGGTTTCTCTATTAAATTCATACAAACCACGAAAGCCTAACATTGTTTTTGAAGCTAAACTAAACAAATCATTTTGTTCATAGGTAATTTTTAAATCGGCACCGGGGACTAAGGCATTATCATTTCTTATAACAATTTGTCCCAGATTATAATCAACGATGTAATCAACACCGGCGGTTAATGTTTGTCCATTTAATATTACTTTTACAGAATTTTCAACTACATTAAAACCGATATTAAAATTTGCAGAAACATCAGCAGAATATTCACCGGTAATAATAAATTTATCTTTTTCTCTATTTTGTTTTGCAAATGTTGCAGTTGTATCATAAACAGCAGGATACTTTAAATCCTGTGGTAAATCTAATGGGAAATCACGATTGAATGGTTGCAATACAGGAAAAATAATTTCACCTGTTTCTGGCAAAATTGTTCTATCCGGGAAAAAGTCAAACGTTCCATCCGGATTTGCACTTGTTTTACTTTTATCTGTTTTATCAAATCCGAATGCCTGTAATAATTTTACACCCTGAATATTATCTTGTGGTTCCTGACCTTCAATCCGATATTTAATATCTAGTACAAATCCTTCTTCTTTTATTCTGCGTCCACCAATTGGATAAATATTTCTTAATTGTAATTTCCATGCATCTTTAAATTGTGGTTGAAGATTTGGTGGTTTAACAAGTTTTAAGACTAATCTTGCTGTTGAATCCCCAACGGCATCACGAGTAAATTCTCCAACAAATATATCATCATTCGAACTTTCTGATTTTCCTTCCCATCTAAATGAAACAGCAATAGCATCCTGATCCTGTATTGAAGTTTTAAAACTAATGAACCCGGTAAAAGGATTTACAATGTAATCGGTCCCTTCAGTTAATAAAATAAATCTTCTATCAATCTCCCGAATTCCGGGAATGGATTGTAATGTACTATCTCTTAATTGTTTATCGTATGGAATTCCTTCTTTTCTTGTTGGAAGGTATAAATAAGCATTAGCTTTTCTTTCTGTTGGGTTATACAATCCGGTTGTTGATTTCCAAACTTGAATATCTTTAATACGAAACTCATTATTAATTCTTGGTACAGGATTTCCGTAATAATTATTGAAAATGTTTAGTGATCTATTGTAATAAATTGAATCTACAAAGAAATGATTTGGAGAATAATCATAAGCATGAATTTCAAATTTATTAGCTTTTGATCCACCGGTTAATGCAACTTCTTTAATTTCACTTTTCTTTTGAGATGCTAAAGTAGTTAATGTAAAAGGACCCATTTTGAAATGAGCTTTAATTCCAAAAAGAGCTTCGCTACCACCAACCAATGGAGAAGTTTGAAGAGAAACATTTCCAGCTTCAACACTTTGAACAATTTCATCTTCGTAACCAGTGTATTTTAATTTCAATTGATTTTCGTATTGAAATTGTCTTTCTGTATTCCAATCTGCACTTAAATTTAATTTATCTCCAATTGTTCCGCTTAAATTGATTTGAACCTGTTGTTTAAAATCGGGTTCATTTCTGGTATTTCCTAAAGCTGAAGTAGTTATACCTTCTGTTGTTTCGTTTCTCCATGCACCATGAATATCAACCTGACCACTTATTCTTAAATTGATTTTTGGTGGACCAAAAATGCTCAAAATTGGATTTGATGGAAGTGGAATATCGATATTAGTAATATCTGTTATCAGTTGAGTTAAATCTTTTTTGGAATCTTTAATTGTGTATTGATATCCAAGACTTTCCCAACCATCTCTTTTAATTGCATCAAGTCTTAGTTTAATATATTCATCAAGTGGTATTTCAAGTTTGGGGCGAATTTCTTGTCCGGCAATTTTTTCTTCAATTATTACTTTGGTTCCGGATGAATCCATTCTTACAAATCTTTGAGCATAAACTTCATTTGGTTTTACAAAAAATGCTGACAATTTTTTTGGACGAAATGGAATGTAATGTAAATCTTCTCTTGAATGTTTAAAATATTTTAATCTTGCAGTTGAATCTTTTGCACTTGCTTCAATTCTGGCTAAAGAATCTTGTTTAGCTTTTAATTTTAAAGAATCGGCTTTAGAAAGTTTTACTTTAATTGTATCATCAGGAGCTTTTTTATTTTCGATTGAATCTGGAATTGATTTAGAATTTAATTCTTTTTGATTTGATTCAAATAAATTTTGTGAAGATTTAAAATTTGGTGAATAATTAAAATCAGAAAGATATAATAAGCCAGTTTTAGCAGTAAGATTATTACTACTTTCAAAAACTAATAAATAGATAATAATAAAAATTAAGATTGGAAATAGAATTTTATTTCCTAAACTGAAAATATTTTTATGCTTGGAAGAAATAGTTAACTCGCATTTTGTTAGAAATAGTAAAAATTAAACTTAATAACCTCCATATTTTCTTATGCAAATTTTAATAAAATTTAACTATTTGGCAAAACTTAATTTTAATTAATTATTTTTAACAACGACTACTTTAGAACCTTCAATTTTTTTAACAATAACTTCAACATTTTTTTCGATATAATCACCTTCAGTAACAACATCAATTCTTTCGTTATCAATTACAATAGAACCCGCTGGGCGTAAATCTGTAATTGATTTACCAATCTTACCAACTAATTTTTCAATATCGGGTGTTGCTGCATAGCCGGATTTAAAATTTAAATTTTCACTCAAAATTAATTTATTAAATGTTTGAGATTTAGGTAAAAACTTCCACAAGAAATAAATTATAATACCCGTTAATACAAAAGTTGAAGCAAGCTGAATAATTGCAACTGAGATTGCATTTGTTGTTGCAATATCAATGTCAGTTATTAAACCAAAGAAGAGTGCAGCAATCATTAATATTATTCCCATAATTCCAGCAATTCCAAAACCTGGAATAACAAATATTTCAACAATTAATAAAATGACTCCAATAATAAATAATATGATTTCCCAGATAGTTGCTAATTCTAAAATGTAACTTGTTCCAAAAAATAATGATAAGGCAATTAATCCTGCAGTACCAGCTAATCCCCATCCAGGTGTTTTTATTTCAGTGAATAAACCAACTAAACCAATCATAATTAATAATGAAGAAATAATTGGATTACTTAAAAATCTCACAACATCTTCAGCCCAGTTAGATGAAATTGTCTTTGTTTCTGCATAAGAAAATCCAAAATAATCTTTCACTTCCTGAATTGAAGCTAATATTGTATCAGCCATTTTATATTTAACTGCTTCTTCAGCAGTTAAAGTAACAAGTTTAGTACTATCATCTTTTAGATCTGCAATAACAATTGTTTCATCAACCATTGCCTGAGCAATATCAGTTCTTCTTCCATTTTTTTCTGCAGTTGCTCTCATTTCTGAACGCATATATGACTGATATTTTTCTGCTTGTTTTTTACCTTCTTGATCAACAACTGTTGAAGCCCCCATTGAAGCACCAGGAACCATTATAATTTTTTCACATGATAAAGCAATTAAAGCTCCCGCAGAAATTGCTCTTTTATCAATGAATGCAATCGTTTTTACTTTACTATTTAATATTGCATCTTTTATTTGTGTTGCTGCATCTACTCTTCCACCAAAAGTATTAATTCTGAAAATTATTGCCTGAGCTTTATTTTCTTCTGCTTCTTTAACAACTCTTTTTACATAAGGTGCTATTCCAAGATCAATATCTCCAACTATATCACCAATATATATTACTTGCGAATAAATATTTGATGATAAAAATAAAATGAATAACAAATAAAATATTTTTTTCATAACACCCTCTCTTTTGAGGATTATTTAATAGCATAATTCATAATTTTATAAAGTAGCTTAGCAATAAAATAATTTGAATTACTTCTTTTTATAGATTTTATTCCACATATATCAACGCCAATAATATTTTTATCCTGTCCAATGATTTTAAATAAATAAATTAAGTCGTTCCAATTCAAACCAAATGGTTCAGGTTCTGAAATATTATCTAAATAATATGGTTCAAATACATTTATATTAAGAACAATCAAAACATTTTGTTTTAAGTTTCTTACAACTAATTCCTGCCAATCGTTTCCATACATTCCTAAATTTATTTCGCATGCTAAAAATTGTTTAACCAAATTTTCTTTTTTATAATTTTCTTCATCTTTACTTAATGAGCGAATTCCAACTTGTGTAATATCAATTTTATTTATTGTTAAATTTCTAATAACACTTTCTGATGAATGATTTTCTTTCATTCTGGATTTTGCATCAAGATGTAAAATTGAATATTCATTTTTTGTATTTCTAAAATATTCAGCTATAAAATTAAGTGTATTAACATTATCTGAAATTGTAAAAATAATTTTCTGACTAAACTCATTTAATAATTTATTTGTTACAATCCCATTTTTATTTGAATCAGTAAAAACTTTTATTGGTGGTAATGAACAGATTCCATATTCTTCAGCAATATTATGTTGCATTTCTTCATCATATCTTTCTAAATTTTTAGAAACATCGAAAATAAAACGATAAGGATGAATTTCGTTTTTCTTTTTATTATCAGAAAAACTAAGAGGAAGAACTATAATTTTAGAATTATAACCGGAATGCTCTTCTTCTAATTGTAAAAAATTATTTTTTGGTTTTAATATTTTCATAATAAAAAGAATCACTCTCAGAATAAACTGAGAGTGATATAAAAAGTTTACTTAACAACAGAAGTTATAGCACTTCTTTCAAATTTAATTTTAACATTATTACCAACATCAACTAAAACAGTTTTATCTTCAATACCTGCAACAGTTCCATGAATACCACCACTCATTATAACTTTGTCTCCTTTTTGAAGAGCATCTAACATTTTTTGATGTTCTTTTTGTCTTTTTTGTTGCGGACGAATAATCATAAAATAAAAAATTGCAAAAATTGCACCGAACATAATTAAAGTGCTAATCATTCCGCCACCGCCACCTTGTCCATCTGGAGGTGGAGCCATTGCTAATAAGAAATCCATTTAGTTCTCCTTTTTTGTTTGAATGTTTATTGAAATAATTTTTGTAAACTCATTTTTCCATTCTATAAAACTACCATCTTCAATTCTTCTTCTTGCTTCACGAACCAAATTTAAGTAAAAAGTTAGATTATGAATAGTAGCTAATTCCAAAGCTAAAATTTCTTTTGCATTAAATAAATGTCTTAAATATGATTTTGTAAAATTAGTGCATGTATAACAATTACAATTTGGATCAAGTGGAGTAAAATCATCTTTATAAGCAGCATTTCTCATTGAAACTATTCCAAGTGATGTAAAAAGATAAGCATTTCTTGCATTTCTTGTAGGCATTACACAATCGAACATATCAACACCACGGGCAATTGCTTCTAATATATTTTCTGGTCTGCCAACTCCCATTAAATATCTTGGTTTATTTTCCGGAATAAAATCTGTTGTAAAATCAACAATTTCATACATTTCTTCAGTTGGTTCTCCAACAGCCAAACCTCCAATTGAATAACCATCAAAATCTAATTTTGTTAAATCTTTAGCTGAACTTTCTCTTAACTCTTTATAAATACTACCTTGAATAATTCCAAATAAATATTGTTCGTGTCCATATAAAGGTTTAGTTTCTTCAAAAGCTTTTTTATTTAAAATTGCCCACCGAGATGTAAGCTCTTTTGATTTTAATGCATACTCAAAATCACATGGATATGGTGTACATTCATCAAGCGGCATCATAATGTCTGAACCAATGCTTCGTTGAATTTCAATAACTTTATGTGGAGTAAAATAATGTAAAGAACCATCAAGATGAGATTTAAATTGAACCCCATCTTTTTTGATTTTTCTTAATTCAGAAAGAGAATAAATCTGAAATCCACCACTATCAGTTAAAATTGGTCTGTTCCAATTTATGAAATTATGAAGTCCACCCGCTTTTTCAAGTATTTCTGTACCGGGTCTTAAATATAAATGATATGTGTTTGATAGAATTATTTCGGCATTAATTTCTTTTTCTAAAATTCGTTGAGAAATTGCTTTAACAGTTCCCTGAGTTCCAACAGGCATAAATATCGGTGTTTTAATAACTCCGTGTGAAGTTTCAATTTCACCAATTCTTGCTTTGGATTTTAAATCGGATTTGATTATGGTAAATTTCAATTCGTTTCTATTTTTTAAGTGTAAAGATAACTAAAGAAAAGCTTAATTACTTTTAGCCTTGTTCAGTTTCCCCTTCCCAGGATATAATTCCATCTTTTAAATTATAAACTTTGGAGAAACCTAATTTTATCATTTGCTGGCAAGCTGTTAAACTACGCACACCACTTCTGCAATAAACAAAATATGGTTTATTTTTATCCAGTTCATTTATTTTATCAAGAAAATTTTGTTCATAAATATCAATTAAAATTGCATTTGGAATTCTGACTTCTTTAAATTCTTCAAGTGTTCTTACATCAATTATTATTGAATTATTTTCTGATTTTATTTTTTCTTCAAAAGAAAAACAATCAAGATTTTTTACCATTATATCACCATAATAAGAATTCATTTTTTCCCTTTCCAACTAGATTTGTATTTTTTTCAATTTAACTAAATCAATTTTAGTTTTATCTGAACGTAATATTAAAAATTGGTTATCCTCAATTTGGAATGATTCACCTTTCAATGGAATTCTTCCAAGCTTAAACATTATATAGCCAGCAATCGTTTCATAATCACCTTCAGGAATATTCAGCTCATACTCATCATTTAAAGTATCAATTTCTACTTTACCATTCAGAATGAATGAGCCATCATTTGTTTTTCTAATCATTTTTTCTTCAGCATCATCATATTCATCTCTTATCTCACCAAAAAGTTCTTCAATTAAATCTTCAACTGTTATTAATCCGGCTGTACCACCAAATTCATCAACAACAACAGCAATAGAAAATTGATTTTCCAAAAATTCGTTTAGCATTTCTAAACTTTTTTTTGTTTCGGGGATGAATAAAACTTCACGGATAATAGTTTTCCAATCATCTGGTTTTTTGAAAAAATCTTTTGTAAAAAGCCAACCTTTTATATTATCTAAATTTTCATCATAAACTAAAATTTTGGAATATCCGGAATTAATGAATGTATCAAGCACTTCATCCATAGAACTTTCAATATCAACACCAACAATTTCTGTTCTTGGAGTCATAGCTTCGTAAACTCTTTGCTCTCTTATATCTATTACTTTACTAATAATTTCTGTTTGCTCTTCATCCATCTTACCTGCTTCTGAACTTTCTTCTAACAATTCCTGAATATCTTCCTTTTTAACAAAATCTAAAATGCCTTCTTCACTTTCTAAATTTGATTTTGTTAATGTATGAGAAATTGATGAAATCATTTTTCCGATAGGCAATAAAATAAAGTTTATAATTCTTAATGGAGTTGAAGAAATTAAAACCAAAGTATCAGCCAATTCACTTCCAACAAATTTTGGAATTACTTCTCCTACAATTAATAAAAGTAAAGTAGAAATTATTAGAATTGTAAACTCTGAGAATCCAAATAACTCAAAAAGCAGAACAGAACTAATTGATGCGAAAGCGATATTCACAATATTATTTGAGATTAATATAGTAGAAAAAAATATATCCGGATTTTTAACAAAATAATTTGCATTAATAGCAGCAAAATTTTTCTTTCTTGCTCTAATTTCAATTTTAATTTTGTTAGATACAATGAAAGCAATTTCTGAAGAGGAAAAAAATCCACTAAGCATCAACAGGAAAACAAGTATTATAAAATCAGTTAACATAAATTTTATGATAAATAATTATTAACGAAACTAAAACATAAAAAATAATATTTATAATCATTGGAATATCTCTGAACAATACATCAACAATATTTTCACCAATGTTTTTTCTTATTACCAAAAACATATATCTAAATATACCAAACACAACAAATAAAGTTGTAATTACAAAATATTCAGAACCGAACATTATAATTGTTCTATCAGCAACAGTATAAAGTGCATAACTAATTATTACACCGGCACCTGTAATTGCAGAAATCTGATCTATGAAGTTTATTGAATAATCTTCGAGAACTACTCTTTGTTTTTGTGAAGATAATTCAGAAGATAATTCTGCACGTCTTTTCATTACCGCTAAAAAAAGTGAAAGGAATAATGTAGTTAATATTAACCAACTTGAGATATAAACAGAAATAATTACAGCCCCACCAATTATTCTTAACATAAATCCAATTGCTATACAGAAAATATCAACAATAACAATATTTTTTAATGTTTTTGAATAAAAGAAATTAATTAATAAATAAACTAAGGTGATAAAAATAAAATAATTGTTTTGTGAAATTATAAGTAAAGGGATTAATAATATTAAAATAAATAGGGCAAAATTGAATGCTTGTTTTTTTGAAACAATTCCACTTGCAATTGGTCTGTTTTTTTTAGTTGGGTGATGAAAATCTTTTTCTGCATCATAAATGTCATTAATTATATAAACAAAACTTGCAGCAAATGAAAAAGAAAAAAATGCGATTAAAGTTTTAACAAAAAAATCAAAATCAAACAAATGTTTTGAAAAAACTAAAGGAACAAAAACAAAAATATTTTTAACCCAATTTGTAACTCTTAATAATTTAATATAGTGTTTCATTTTAAAAGATTACAGATTCCTCATAAATTCCAAAATGTTTTTTAAGTTCGGCTACCATTTCACCAAGAGTAGCATAATTATTTGCTGCATCAATTAAAACAGGCATAATGTTTTTGCCATCAATCGCAGCCTGAGAAATTTCCTTCAATGATTTTTCAACGGCTTCTTTATTTCTACTTTGTCTTAATTCTGCTAATCTTTTCTTTTGTTTAATTTCTACTTCAGGTGAAATCTGCAAAATCGGTATATCAATTTTTTCATCTTCTTCAACAAATTCATTTACACCAACTATAAATTTTTCTTTTCTTTCCAATTCTTTCTGATAACGATAAGCTGAATCAGCAATTTCTTTCTGAAAATATCCAACTTCAATTGCATTTATTACTCCACCGAGTGAATCAATTTCATCAAATATTTTGTTTGCTTCTTCTTCCATTTTATTTGTTAATGATTCAATAAAATAACTTCCACCTAATGGATCAACAGTATTTATTACACCGGTTTCAAAAGCTAAAAGTTGTTGAGTTCTTAAAGCTATTTTAACAGCTTTTTCACTTGGCAATGCTAAAGTTTCATCCATTGAATTTGTGTGTAGAGATTGAGTACCACCGAGAACTGCTGCCAATGCCTGATAAGCAGTTCTTACAATATTATTTTCTGGTTGCTGAGCAGTCAATGTGCAACCTGCAGTTTGAGTATGAAATCTTAACCACCATGAACGTGGATTTTTTGCTCCATATTTTTCTTTCATTCTTTTAGCATAAATTCTTCTGGCAGCACGAAACTTTGCTATCTCTTCAAAAAAATCTAAATGAGAATTGAAAAAGAAAGAAATTCTTGGAGCAAATGAATCAATATCCATTCCTCTCTCCAAACATGCTTCGATATAAGCAAAACCATCTGCTAATGTATAAGCAAGTTCTTGAACTGCAGTTGAACCAGCTTCACGAATATGATAACCACTAACCGAAACAGGATTCCATTGGGGGACTTCGTTTGTTGTGAATTCAATCATATCAGTAATAATTCTCATTGATGGTCTTGGAGGGAAAATATATTCTTTTTGAGCAATGTATTCTTTTAATATATCGTTTTGTAAAGTTCCTCTTAATTTATCAAATGTTATCCCTTGTTTTTTTGCAACTGCTAAGTAAAAAGCAAAAATCATAGCTGCCGGGGAATTGATTGTCATAGATGTGGAAACTTGATCTAACGGAATTCCATCAAAAAGAATTTCCATATCTTGAAGTGAAGAAATTGCAACTCCGCAAATTCCAACTTCTCCTTTACTCATCTCGGCATCTGAGTCCCAACCCATTAAAGTTGGTAAATCGAAAGCAACTGATAATCCAGTTTGACCATGTGAAAGTAAGTATTTAAATCTTTCATTTGTATCTTCTGGTGAACCGAAACCTGCGAATTGTCTCATTGTCCAAATTTTTCCACGATAACCATTTGGATGAATGCCACGTGTAAAAGGAAATTCGCCCGGGAAATTTAATTCATTTAAATAGTCAAAATTTGGAATATCATCCGGTGTGTAGAGAGTTTTGATTGGCTCTCCTGATACTGTTGTATATTTCATTCCAGTATCTTTTGTGCTTTTCAGTTTTTCTTCATATTTATTTTTATGGTTTTTGAATTCTTCCGAATTCATATCATCCTCATTTCTTTTTTATAAATATTAATAAAGATATTATTAAGTTCTACCAAATCTTTTATCAAATTCTTCTAAAGGAATTTTAATTATTATTGGTCTTCCGTGTGGACAAACATAAGGCATTGAAGTAGCAAAAAGTTTATCAACTAAAATTCTCATTTCATTTTCAGTTAAAGAATCGCCGGCTTTAATTGCAGCTTTACATGAATATGATTTTGCAAGATTATCTCTTACATCTAGCTGTTTAAATTGTTGATTTTTTCTATACTCATGTAATATTTCTAAAAATGTTTCTACTTCATGTTCTATTTTAACATCAGAAGGAATTCCAAATATTTCAACTACATTTTTTGTTTTGAATTTAATTTCAAATCCAAGATTGATAAGATATGGTTCTAACTCCTTGGCTAATTGATAATCAGCAGGGTCAAGAGAAATATTTTGAGGAAATAATAATTGTTGTGAAAAAGGAATATTTGCTTCAAAAGAATTTAATGCTTGTTCATATAAAATTCTTTCATGAGCTACATGAGCATCAATAATCATCAATCCACTTTTTATTTGAGAAAGAATATATTTATTATGCAACATTACAATAAATGGAGTATAAACATTTTTGTTCTGATGCTCAAAGAAATTTTCAGTTTCATTTTTTTCAAAAGGTGTTTCAACGGGAGTTTCTGGCGCACTTGATTTAATTGGAATATTAAGTTCATTGAATAATCTGTCAATATCATCATCAGTAAAATGAATTTTGTTTTCTTTACGTTCTGTAAAATCAGGTCTATCGCTAAAATCATTTCTTTCAGTTCTACTTTGTGAAAATATTAAACTTTCATTCAGATTGTTAATATCTGCAAATGTAACTGTGGGAACCAAATCGTAACTACTTATAGTTTTTCGAATAACTGCATTAATAAATGAATAAATTTCTTTTTCATCATCAAATTTAACTTCTAATTTAGAAGGATGAACATTCACATCAACTTTATGTGGATCAACATATAAAAACAAAACAAAAAAGGGATAATCCCCTTTTTCTAAAATATTTTCGAATGCGCTATAAACTGCGTGATTAACAATTTTACTGTTTATGAATCTATTATTTAAGAAAAAATATTGTTCCCCTTTGCTTCTTTTTAAATAATTTGGTTTAGTAACATAACCACTTAAACTCAAATATTCTGTTGGTTCATTTACTTTTAATACAGCATCTAAAATATTATCAGCAAATACCTGCTTCATTCTTTCATCTAATGAAGAATAATGAAAATCAAAAACTAAATCATCATCATTGTAAAATTTGAAACTAATTTCAGGATGGCTTAAAGATATTTTCTTAAATGTTTCAATTATATGTTTTAATTCAGTTGAGTTACTTTTAAGAAAATTTCTTCTGGCTGGAATATTATAAAACAAATTTTTAACTGAAATGGTTGTTCCAAATTGAATATTAATTTTTTCTTTTATGATTTGACCATTTTCTTCGATTTTAATTATTGTTCCAAGTTCATCTGATAATTGCTTTGTTTTTAATTCAAATTGAGAAACAGCAGCAATTGATGCTAAAGCTTCACCCCGGAAACCAAATGTTTTAATAGATTCTAAATCATCAATAGTTGAAATTTTGCTTGTTGCATGTCTTTGAATTGAAAGAATGGCATCTTCTTCACTCATGCCAAAGCCATCATCAATAACCTGTATTAAAGTTTTACCAGCATTTTTAATTACTACTTCTATATTTTTTGCATTCGCATCTATTGAGTTTTCTAGTAATTCTTTAACAACAGATTCAGGTCTGTTTACCACTTCACCAGCAGCTATTTTATTAGCTAAATTTTCGGGTAATATTTTTATTCTTTGTGCCAATTAGTTTTTTCTATTTTTTCTTTTTCTAATATAAGTATGAACTATAAAATCATCATAATATTTTGTTTCAATTAAATTCCATTTTGAATCAATTTTCGGAAAATACTTATCACCACTTACTTTTTTTGAAACTATGCTTAAAATTATTTTATCAGCAAATTTAATTGCATGATTATAAACTTTTTCACCACCAATTATATAACATTTTTCAAATTTATTACGTTCACAATATTCAATTGCTTTTTTAAATGAATTAAATGTAATTATTTCTTCAGATTTGTTTTTAAGTTTTCTTTTGCTAAGAATAATATTAATTCGTTTTTCGAGTGGCTTAGATAGTGATTCCCATGTATTTCTTCCCATGATTACCGGAAATCCGATAGTAGTTTTTCTGAAGTGTTTTAATTCATCTTTAATCAACCAAGGAATTTTATTCCCTCTTCCAATAACAAAATTTTTTGAAACAGCAGCTATTATAATTTTTTCCAAATTATTTTTTTTCAAATATAATTAATACCGCTCTCTTTTAAATTTTTTATTACTACAATTTAATTACTAATAAATCTACTGAATTAATTTTCACCAACTAAATTTTATTCCAATCCTATTTAATTTTAATTCAAATTCCTGACCTTCTCTATTAAATTTAATTTTATTATCCTCTTTTTTAATAAATCCAAATTCAATTGCTTTTTGAATTGCTTTTTCTTTTTCATTCATTACAATTAATTTAAGAATTTCAATATCAATAGCAGAAAGTTCCAATGAGTTAATTCTGTAATCTAGAAATGCTTGCCATGCAATTGGAACCCAACGAGAAACAATTTCATTTCCAATAACATTTGCATAAGAACGTATTTCAAATTGAGCATGATGATCCATTCTTAATGCAAGAAAATTTAAAAGATTATGCAAATCAATTTTCCAGTATGCTTCTGTGTATGTTGAAAGTGGTAAATCTTTTCTTGCTTGCTCGCGGGCAACACCAAGATTTAGTCTCTCATTATAAATTTCTCTTACAAAATTTTGAAGTTCATTTTCTCTTTCAGAAAGTTTACTACCAATTTCTTCCGGAAAAAATCCTTCGCTACCTTGTTTATTATCTTTTGATTGAAATCTCCATTCATCAATTTTTGTTTTTTGCATTGAATCAATTGCTAAAGAATATCTTGTCGAATATTCATTTACATTTGCAGTCCGATGACGAATCCACTGACGCCATGTATCCATTGGTACGCGTACGTGAAGTTTAATTTCGCACATTTCAAATGGTGTAGTATGTCGATTTCTTAATAAATATCTTATTAATCCTCTATCTTCAGAAATTTTTTTTGTTCCTTTTCCGTATGAAACTCTTGCAGCCTGAACAATTGATTCATCCGAGCCCATATAATCTATTACACGTACAAAACCATCATCTAATACAGGGAATTTTTTGCCAAGTATGTTATCAAGTGATTCGACTTTTACTTTTTCTAATTTTTCAAATTCATTCATATAACTATTTTCTTTGTTTAAATTGATTAATGATTTCTTTGGCAATTTTTTTTGTCACTAATTCAATACCTTTATCGATGTTTAAAATTGATTCTTCTTCGGAATTAAAATACTCAGATAAATCTAAAACATGAAGATTTGGAACTTCTGGTAAATCATCTTCACTCTGACCACAAATAAAATAAATTGGAATATCTTTTTCTTTAAATGCATTAACAACTAACATTGCCCCTTTATTCATGTACGATTTATAATCTAGTTTACCTTCTCCTGTAATAACAAGGTTATAAATTTTGTTTTGGGTATCTTTTAATTTTAAGTCATCAAGAATAAATTCATTACCCAATTTAATATTAACATCAAAGAATAATTCAAACGCAGCTGTCAATCCACCACCTGAACCATTTAATAAATCAATCTTTTTTTCTGGTATTCCAAGAACAGAAAGAACTTCTTGAAATCCTTTATCCATTTCTTCGGCTTCTTTTAAAGTTGCTCCTTTTTGTAATGAAAATACTTTACTTGCACCCTGATCACCAATTAAAGGATTATCAACATCAACAACTAATTCTACTTTAAAAGGAGTTTCAATTTTTTCGCCTTCAAATCCTTTAATTTTCATAAAGTTTGCCGGGATTGGAACAATCTCATTTTTATTTTCATCAAAAAATTTCCAGCCAATTGTTTTCAACATTCCCAAACCAAGATCATTAATTCCTGTTCCACCAATTCCTATAATAATTTTATCAACTTGTAAATTATCATTTTCAATGGAATCCACTATTTGAATAAGTAAATCTCCCAATCCTTTTGAAGACAAATTCATAGGATCACGATGCTCTTTAGGTATTAATTTCATTCCAAGAATTTCAGCAGATTCTATATAAATAGTTTTATTTTCAAAAGAATAACCTACAGGACAAAAGAATGTTTCTTCATTATAAGGATAGGAAATTTCATATTCTAAAATTTCTAAATCGAAATTATTTTTACATACCTGTAAGAAACCGTCACCACCATCAGATATTGGTATTAAATCAAAATTAATTTGTTCTCTAATTTCAGAAGGCAAATAATTTCTTAAAGTCAGTTTTATAAATTTTGCTATATCAACTGCTTCAACACATTCTTTAAAACTATTTGGAGCTACTAAACAATTAAAAGTAATATTATTCATTTTCATTTCTTTTTATTAATTCATTGAAAGAGTTAATTAAATTTTTTTTTGTTATTAATAAATCTTGTGAAATTATTTTAACTTCACCAAGCACAGGCATAAAATTAGTATCACCATTCCATCGTGGCACAATGTGAAAATGAATATGCTCATCAATTCCGGCACCTGCGGCTTTACCTAAGTTTGCACCAAAGTTATATCCTTGCGGTTTCATTGTTAATTCTAATGCATCCATTGAAAGTGAAACAATTTCCATCATCTCATTTAATTCATTTTTAGATAATTGCTTTAATGATGAAACATGATTATAAGGAATTACCATTATGTGACCAGAATTATACGGATATAAATTCATCATTACATAACAATTATTAGATTTAAAGACTATCAAACAATCATCATCATTTATATTTTTATTCTTAGCTTCACAAAAAACACAAGTTTCTATTTCTTTTTTCTCTTTGAAAGATTCAATATAGTTAGATCGCCATGGAGACCAAAGTTTTTCCATAATATTATTTCTTTGTTGTTTCTAATTTATAATGGTTGGAACTAAAAAGAAACTTTTAATAAAAAAACTTTTTTGCAATGATTCTTTTTTAGAAAAAAAATATGTCACTCTTTGAAAAAAAAGAGTGACATTTTAATATTTTATTAAAAATTAATGTTTAGCTTATTCTTCTTCAGATGCTTTAGATTTTTGATATTCTTCAATAATCTTAGTTTCAACTTCTTTTGGCACTTCTTCATAATGTGAAAAAGTCATTGAAAATTGTCCACGTCCCTGAGTCAAACTACGAAGTTGAGTTGAATATTTATGTAATTCAGCAAGAGGAACTTTAGCTTTTATAATCTGGAAAGGACTTTCAGAATCCATACCTTGAATTTTACCACGACGTGATGAAATATCACCCATTACATCACCCATATATTCTTCAGGTATTTTAACTGTAATATCATAAATTGGTTCAAGAATCACAGGCTTTGCTTCGAGAAATCCTTTCTTAAAAGCTTGAGAAGCTGCAATTTTAAATGAAACTTCATCGGAGTCAACATCATGATAAGTACCATCGAATAAAGTTACTTTAACATCAATTACTTTACTACCAGTAAGAATACCTTTAGCCATTATTTCTTTAAGTCCTTTTTCAACTGCAGGAATAAATCTACCTGGCACAACACCACCAACAATTGCATCAACAAATTCATAACCAGCACCACGTGGTAGTGGTTCTAATTTTAAATGAACATGACCATATTGTCCACGACCACCAGATTGTTTTTTGTGCTTATACTCAGCATCTTCACACTTGCCTTTTATTGTTTCTCTATATGGTATTCTTGGTTCAACTAAATCAACATCAACACCATAACGATCTTTTAATAACTTAATTGCTAAGTTCAATTGCAATTCACCTTGTCCGGCAACAATAGTTTGAGAAATTTCGGGATCATATTTAGAAGTTAAAGTTGGTTCTTCTTCATGTGCAGTATGTAAAGCAGCAGAAATTTTATCTTCATCTCCTTTTGCTTTTGGTTTTACTGCAAAACGAATTACAGGTTCGGGATATTCCATCGAAGGAATTACTACTGTGAAATTTTTAGAACAAAGAGTATCACCAGTATGACTATCTTTTAATTTTACAACTGCACCAATATCACCAGCATTTAATTTTGTAACTTCTTTTCTATTTCTACCATTTAAAATAAAAACCTGACCAAATCTTTCAACTTTATCTCTGTTTGTATTCATCAAATCCATACCTGCAATAATTGAACCTGAATAGACTTTGAATATAGAAAGTTCGCCAACATGTTTTTCTGATAATGATTTAAAAATGAAAAGAACCGGCTCACCATTTTGAGTGCAAGGAATATCAACAGGAGAATTCGAATCTTTAATTTTTGCTTTGGTTGCTGGTAAATCTGAAGGAGCTGGAAAATATTTAACAATAAAATCAAGTAATGAATTCGAACCTACACCTTTTGTAGCAGCAAATGGAAAAACAGGAACTAAAGCACAATTGAGAATTGATGTTTTTAATCCTTTTAATAATTCATCATCAGTTAAAGTACCTTCTTCAAAAAATTTATTCATTAAAGCTTCATCACTTTCAGCAACTTTTTCGATTAATTCTTCTCTTAATTTATTAGCTTTTTCCTTAAGGTCGGCTGGAATTTCTTCTTCAGTAATTTTTTTAGATCCAGCATCGCCATAAGTTATCATTTTCATTTTTACAATATCAACAATAGAATTAAAATTAATACCTTCTTTAACAGGAAATGCAACAATAGTAGCATCTGAACTCAAACGATTTTTAACTTGTTGGAAAGTTTCAAAATATTTTGAATGTTCATTATCAACTTTGTTAATAATAATAGCTGAAGACATTTTTCTTTTCTTTACAAATTCCCAAGTTTGTTCAGTTCCAACTTCAACACCTTCTGCACTTTTTACAACTGAAATCGCTACATCAGCAACGTGTAATGATGAAATAACCTGACCGATAAAATCCGGAAATCCAGGTGTATCAAGAAAATTTACTTTTACATTATTCCACTCCAAATGTAAAGGGGAAGTTTGAATTGAAATTTGTTTTTCAATTTCATTTTGGTTAAAATCGGAAGTAGTATTGCCTTCTTCAACTTTACCTATTCTGTTAATTTCACCAGCGGTAAAGAGTAAAAGTTCTGATAAAGAAGTTTTACCACTTCCTCCATGCCCAATGAGCGCAATGTTCCTAATAGCTTCTGCTTGATATTCTTTCAATGTAGTTCTCCTTACTTATCAAATGAATTATTTTCTAAACTCTTGCCAAAAAGCAGAAATGCCTCTTGATAAAGCTTTTATATTTTGAATAAAATTACCAGCGGGATTTTCCACGCTATCGTTTCTTACTGCACCTGTTAATCTTGAAAATTTATACCTGACATTTTCAATTGAACGCTCAATTCCATCCCAATAATCTTCGGCAGAGGAGACTATTCGGTTTGCTTTGAGTGTAACATCATTTATGTTTTTTAAAACAGGTATTGTATTATCTACTAATTCTTTTATGTCTTTATTTAATTGTTCAATTTGTAAAACAATTTTTTTTAATACTAATATTAAATAAACACAAAGTATAGTGGCTGCAACTGAAAGAATAATTAAAAATATTTCTAACATATTTAAGATTCCTTTTCGGATTTATAAGCATCAATACCAGCTTTTACAGCAGATTTTAATTTTTCACTTTCCCTTTCAATTTTTTCTTTACTTGATTGAGCTAAATTTGTTGCTTTATCTTTTGCTTCTGCTAATATTTTTTCAGCTTCATCAAGTAATGAATCAACTTTAACTTTAGCTTCTGCTACTAAACGTTCGGACTTTTTTTTTCCTTCGTTAATTAATTCAGTTGCTTTTTCTTTAGCATTTGAAACATAATTTTCTGCATCTTCCATAAATTCTTGCGATTTATTCTTAATATCAGCACGCAATTCTTTACCTGATTTAGGAGCAAATAAAAGAGCAATTATAGATCCTACAGCTGCGCCGGTTAAAAAACCTATTAATAAACCTTTTCCTAAATTATTCTCTTCACGTGCCATTTTTACCTCCAAATTTTAGTTTATGCAGTGCCAAAATAGTGAGCTTGGGAAGTAAAATCAAGGATAGTAATGTCTAAAAGTATGAAATATTATTTTGAATGACGTGATTTTAACTCTTCAACAATATCTTCTAACAAAATATCTTTCTGATTAAGCATTACAAATAAATGATAAATCAGATCCGATACTTCCATAATTATTTCTTTTTTGTTATTGTTTTTTGCGGCTATTATTGTTTCGATTGCTTCTTCACCAACCTTTTGAATTATTCTGTTTTCACCACTTTTGAATAATTCAGTTGTGTATGAATTTTTTGGTAATTCGTTTTTTCTATTTTTAATTAATTCATACAAATCTTCAAGAAATTTTAACGACTTGTTTTCAACATTGAAGCATGAATAATTTCCTGTATGGCAAGTTGGTCCGTTTGGTTTTGCAAATATTAATAGTGAATCATTATCGCAATCAACTTTAATATCAATAAGATTCAGGAAATTTCCACTTGTTTCCCCTTTTGTCCATAAATTATTTTTAGTTCTACTAAAGAAGGTAACTAATTTTGTTTGTAAAGTTTTTTCTATTGATACTTTATTCATGAAACCTAACATTAAAACTTTTTCAGTTGAAGAATCAACAATAATAGCTGGAATTAATCCATTAAATTTTTCAAAATTTAATTTATCAATTTGAATCATAAACGAACCTCAATTCCATTTTCATGTAAGTATTTTTTTAAATCAATAATTTTTATTTCATCATAATGAAATATTCCAGCAGCAAGACATGCATCAACTTTTGCAATTTGAAATGCATTTAAGAAATGGTTCATATTTCCTGCACCACCACTTGCTATAACAGGAATTGAAACTTTTGACTGAACAATTTTAAGAAAATCAACATCAAAACCATTTCTGGTTCCATCATTATCCATTGAAGTTAAAAGAATTTCACCGGCGCCAAGTTGTTCAACTTGTTGACACCAGGTTAAACCATCAATATCTGTTTCTAATTTTCCACCATTAACAAAAACTTTTTTTTGATTATTAACTTTTTTTAAATCAATAGCTGCTACTATTGCTTGATTACCAAATTGTTTCGATGCTTCTTTAATCAGTTGTGGATTTTTTACTATAGCAGAATTTAGTGATACTTTATCAGCACCAGCTTTTAATAATTGTTCAATATCATTTATTGTAGAAATTCCACCACCTACGGTAAACGGAATTCTAATTACTTTTGCAACTTCTTCAACAAGATGCACTAAAGTTTTTCTTTTTTCTTCAGTTGCGGTTATATCAAGAAAAACTAATTCATCAGCAAATTCTTTATAATATCTAAAGGATAATTCAACAGCATCGCCGGCATCTTTCAGATTTATAAAATTTATTCCTTTGACAACTTTGCCATTTTTAACATCAAGACATGGTATAATTCTTTTAGCTAACAATTTTTGCAAGCTCCTTTAAATTAATTTTGTTTTCATAAATTGCTTTTCCAATTACAGTTGCGTATAAATTTAATTCATTTAGTTTCATTACATCATCTAAATTTGAGATTCCACCTGAAGCAATAAATTTTGAAGTTGGAAAATTTTTAATTAATTCTTTGTAAAGATTAAAATTAGGACCGCTTAAAGTTCCATCTTTATCAACATCAGTTGAAAGGAAATAACTAATACCTAACGATAAACAATAATTTATATGTTCAAATAATTCAACTTTACTTTCTTCTAACCAACCTTTGATTAATATTTTTTTATTTTTTGAATCAGTTGCCACAATTATTTTTTCACAACCAACTTTGTTGATAATTTTTTCAAATTCATTTTTATTATTAACAGAAATAGAACCGATAATAATTTTATCAACTCCTAAATCAATTAATTCATTTACAATTTCAAAATTTCTAATGCCACCACCAAACTGAATTTTTAACCCAGTATAATTTTTTATTTCTTTAATAAAATTTATGGTTGAAATAACTCCAGTGGTTGAAGCTTCTAAATCGACAATGTGAATAGTATTAAAATTATTTTCATAAAAAGAAATTGCATATTCTATTGGGGTAAATTCATAAAATTTAACTTCATCAAATTTACCTTTGAATAAACGAGCAACTTTATTTTTGTATATATCTATTGCAGGTATTACTAACATTTTTCAATAAAATTTTTTAAAAGTTTTATTCCTGCTTCACCAGATTTTTCCGGATGAAATTGAACACCATAAAAATTATTTTTTTGAATAGCAGCAGAAAATTCATTGCCATAAACTGAAGTTGCAATAGTAAATTCATTAATCGGCATATAATAAGAATTAGCATAGTAGAAAAATGATTCGTCATTAATTTCATCAAACAAAATATTCTTTTTTATAATTTTTACTTTGTTCCATCCCATTTGTGGAACTTTATTTTTTTCATCTTCAAATTTTTTACAAACTGTTGGAATGACTGATAAGCAATTTGTATTTCCTTCTTCAGTTTTATCGGAAAGTAATTGCATTCCAAGACAAATGCCTAATAATGGTTTTTTTGTAATTCTCAGTAATGTGAAAAGATTTGTTAAATGCAATTTTCTAATTGCAAAAGATGCTTCACCTACACCAGGGAAAATAATTTTTTCCGATTTATTAATATCAGTTTCACGTGAAGTTACAATGAATTCTACTTTCAACTCTTCTAAAACATTTGTAACTGATTTTGTATTACCAGCACCATAATCAATAATTGCTATCATATAATTCCTTTTGTTGATGGTAAATTACCTTTATTTCTGGAATCAAATTTTAACGCCATGTTTAATGATTTTGCAAAAGATTTAAAGAGAGCTTCAGCTTTATGATGATCATTTTCTCCTGAGCATTTTAAATGAATATTTGCCTTTAAACCGGATGACAATGCTCTGAAAAATTCATGAAATAATTCTGTCGGGAAATCACCAATTTTTTCTCTTTTGAATTTGCATTTAAAAGATAAATAACTTCTTCCACCTAAATCTAATGCACAATATGATAAAGATTCATCCATTGGAAGTAAAAAACCAAAACGTTCAATTCCTTTTTTATCGCCAAGAGCAAAATTAATTGCTTCCCCTAATGCTATACCAACATCTTCAACTGTATGATGTTCATCAACGTGTAAATCTCCTTTTGCAATAAGTTCAAGATCAATATTTGAATGTTTAACAATTTGTTCAAGCATATGATCAAAAAATCCAATTTTAGTTTTTATTTTGGATTTACCTGAACCATCAAGATTAATTTTAATTTTTATATCTGTTTCATTTGTTTTTCTTTTATGTATAGCAATTCTTTTTTTCATATTAACCTTTAAAGTTTTTTAATTCATTAATGAATCTATCATTTTCATAAGTTGTACCAATAGAAACTCTTAAATAACCGGAAAAATTATATTGATTACTCCTATCACGAATAATTATTCCTTTACTTTCCAGATAGGAAAAAACTTCTTTTGGTTTTTCAACTTTAAATGAAATAAAATTTGAATCACTTGGTAATATTTTTAATACAAACGGAATATTATTTAATTCATTTTCTATTCTTTTTCTTTCTTCAATTATTTTGTTTACAAATAAGTTACGTTTTTCAAAATTATTTAATGCATTTAATATTACATCTGATGTTAATTTATTAATGTTATAAGGTAATTTTACTTTAAATAACAGATTTGTTATTTCACTACTTGCAACAGAAAAACCAGCACGTACACCAGCAAGTCCCCATGCTTTTGAAAATGTTCTGGTAACAACAAGATTTGATAATTCAACTGCATGTTTTATCAACCCTTCATCGTTAGCAAAATCAATATATGCTTCATCAACAACAACTATTACATTCAGTTTTGTCAATTCTATAATTTTTTCTTTTGAAAGTAAATTTCCTGTGGGATTATTTGGTGAACATAAAAATATAATTTTTGTTTTATTATTAATTGCATTTTTTATTTTTAACAAATCAATATCATATTGTAAATCGAGCAGCACATTACAAACTCTGACATTATTTATATCGCAACAAACTTTATACATACCATATGTAGGTTCACAAATAATAACTTCATCTTCACTTGGATTGCAAAATATTTTAATTAGTAAATCAATTATTTCATCAGAACCAACACCAAAAAATAAATTTTCTTTTGGGAGTGAAAGAAGCTGAGACAATTTTTCTCTTATTTTATTTTGATTTGGATCCGGATAACGATTTAACTCTAATCCATTCAATTCAACTACACTTCCTAAAGAATTTTCATTTGCATCTAATAATATTCCATTTAGATGCGATTCCCTTGCAGAAGTATATGGCTTTAGTTTTAGAATATTTTCACGAACCAAATTATTTATATTCATTTTAATCTCACTTTTATTGCATTTGCATGTGCCTGTAAATTTTCAGCTTCTGCCATTTCAATTACAGTTGATGATAAATTTTTTAAACCTTTTTTTGTCAACTTTTGAAAAGTAATTGATTTCATAAAAGATAATACATCAACACCACCAATTGATTTAGCATATCCATAAGTTGGTAAAGAATGATTAGTGCCACTTGCATAATCACCAACACTTTCTGGTGAATAACTTCCTAAAAAGACAGAACCGGCATTTTTAATTTTTGTTTTAACCGAATTAATATTCTTAACATTAATAATTAAATGTTCAGGAGCATAATTATTTGAAAGTTTAACAGCATCATTTAAATCATCAACTATTAAAATGAAAGATTTTTTTAAGCATTTATTTGCAATTTCTTTCTTTGGAAGAGTTTTTAATTGTTTATTGATTTCTGCTAAAACATTTTTTGCTAAGTTTATATCATCTGTTAATAAAATAACCTGTGAATCAATTCCATGTTCAGCTTGTGAAAGTAAATCAGCTGCAACAAATGAAGGATTTGCAAATTTATCAGCAATTATTAAAACTTCACTAGGTCCAGCTGGCATATCAATAATGCTACCATCATTATCTATGCTTATTAATTGTTTTGCTAAAGTTACAAACTGATTTCCGGGTCCGAATATTTTATCAACTTTTTTAACTTGTTCTGTTCCATAAGCAAGCATTGAAATTGCATGAGCACCACCAACAGAATAAAACTCTTCAATACCAATTTTTTTTGCAACATATGCCAAAGCCGGATCAATTTCATTTTTGACTGGAGAACAAACAACAATTCTTTTACAACCAGCAATCTTTGCCGGAATTCCTAACATTAATAATGTTGAAAACAAAACAGCACTTCCACCCGGAATGTATAATCCTACACTTTCAATTGGTAAATATTTTTTTTCACAAACTATTCCTTTTTGTGTTTCAACATTAATTGTTTTTGGAATTTGTTTAATATGGAATTTGTAAATGTTATTATATGCTACATCAATTGCTCGCTCAAGTTTAATATCAATAATTTTTGATTGCTCATTTAAATATTTTTTTGTGATTAAAATTGAATCACTATTTAATCCGTCAAACTTTTTAGCATATTTTAATACAGATTTATGACCATTTTTTTTCACATCATAAATAATTTTACTGACCTTTTCTTTAATTGAATTATTGTTTTGTGCAGGTCTTTTAAATAATTCAATTAATTTTTTTTGACTTAAAGAATTTTTAATAATTATTTTCATAGTATCATATTCTCAATTGGTAATAATAAAATTCCGGAAGCACCTGCTTCCTTTAATTTTTTATAAATGTTCCAGAATTCATCAGAAGGGATAACTGCATGAACTGCAACCATAGTTTCATCCGCAAGTGGAACTATAGTAGGACTTTTTAATGATGGAACAATTTTTTTAATAATCTCTAATGAATTTTTTGGTGCATTCATCATCAAATATTTTGATGTTTTTGCTTTCAGAGCTGATTCTATTCTGAAAAGAAAGTCTTTAAGAATATTATACTTTTCAGCATTTTCAATTAAATTTTTATTCATAATAAGTGCTGCCTGCGAATCAAAAACATCGAATGATTTTTTTAATTTATTTAGTTTAAGTGTGTTACCGGTAGAAACTAAATCACAAATTAAATCAGCAACTCCAAGCGAAGGGGCAATTTCAACTGAACCACTAATTTCAATAATCTTTGCTTTGATATTATTTTTCAATAAAAAATCATTTAAAATATTCGGAAATGAAGTAGCAATTTTTTTCCCGTTTAACTCATTAATATTTTCTAATGAATTATTTTCTGGTAGTGCTAAAGATAAACGGCATTTTCCAAAACCAAGTTTTTTCAGTATTTCAACATCAGCTTTTTTTTCAAAGATTATATCTTCTCCAACAATACCAATATCAGCAACCCCATCTTGAACATATTCTGGAATATCATCATCTCTTAAAAAAAGAATATCAAGTTCATAATTTCTTGCAGAGATTATTAACCTTTCAGAATAGTCTTCAATCTCTAACCCACTATTCTTTAGTAACTGTAAAGATTTTTCCGTAAGTCTTCCTTTTTTTTGGATTGCAAGTTTTAAATTTCCATTTAGCATAAATTCTCCTATAAAACAAAAAACCCCGACATTCGCCGGGGTTCAATGATAAAAATTAATAAATATATTTAAACCAAACCGGCGCCTCTTCGAGGAATTCTATGATGCCAATGATGATTTACGCCGATTATTAAATTCATTTTAATTTCAAAAATTTTGTTGCAAAAGTAGTTAGTGAAATATTTAAATGCAAAATTTTTTTTGCTGCCCCATCAGGGGTCGAACCTGAAGTCTTCTGATCCAGAGTCAGACGTGTTGCCAATTACACCATGGGGCATTATTTATTTTTTAATCACATTTTTTTCGTTTTTATTTTCTATTACCTTTCCACCAACTTTTTTAATGTTTAAATAAAATGGAATATCATTTGTATCCCAAATTTTTCCATCAGATGAATCAACAATTTTAATTAATCCTTGTGAAGAAATTCTTGGTTCTGCCAAAGCTCCAAAAACAAAGTCCCAACCAAATGCACCCGTTGATTGATAATTTGTTACTAACGTATTCCAGCTAACCCCATTATCTAAACTATAATAAATATTTACGTTACTTACTGCATAACTTGTCCATTCAATTAACATCGGCCAGTTTTCTGATACTTGTGGATTTGTTAAATCATCTGGCGGATAAAAATCTTCACCATTGTTTGGATATTTAACACGAATCTTTTTACTAGCATGAATTGAGAATGGTTTATCACTTACATCAGAAGGACCGCTTAAGCTAGAGATTCTAATCAAACAATTATCAGAACTATCAGGTCGAACTGTTTCAGATCTTCCAGGCGCCCAAACAAATAATCCATCACTTTCTGTTGAATCTGCACCGGGTACAGTGTACCACTTTCCGCCACCATTTGTTGACCACTCAATTTTTACTTTTGATACATGTGTTGATGTCCATTTAATTTCATAAGGATGATAGTTATTTATATCATTTGTTGGAACATTTGGTTTGCTGGCTAACCATTGTTCATTTCCATTTGGGTAAATAACTGAAATTGTTGGTGGCGGTGTTACATAAAATGATCCACTCATTAATGAAGCACTTCCATCTGTTGCTGTTATTCTTACAACATAAGTTGATGCATTTTGATCATATTTAAAACTGGTTGTATAAGAACCTGTATTATCAATACTATCAACTAAAGTGAACCAATCTGCCGGCACATTAATATTGTTTCTGTTGTATTCTATTTTAACTTTTTTAATTCCTTTTGATTCCCAGCGAATTACAACAGTTTCACCAGCTATAATTGAAGCTCCTGAATATGGATAAATAATTTTTGAAATTTCCGGAGTAACTAAAATTGAAAATGGTGAATTACTTTCGTCGTTTGGTTCTCCAGTTTCTGCATTGCTAATTCTTACTTTACACTGTGATGAATTAATATTCGCAGGAATTTGCCAATCGTAAGAACCTGTACTTGGTAAATCTTTAACAATTGAGCTCCAATTAATTCCATTATTTATTGTGAAATCAATGTTCACTTTGTTAATTCCTTTGGAGTCCCAAGTTATTGTTTTTGTTTGTTTTTCTCTCCAAACTTCGCCACCATTGGGTGAAATAATTCTTAACGTTTGTACAATTTGATTTGTGATTGTAAAGTTATTTGAAGAAATGGCATAAGGATTACCATCTGAAGCATCACTTATTTTAACTTTACATTGCAATGAATTTATACTTGGTATATTAACCCAGGTGTAATAACCAATACTTGGTGTTGATTGAATTATAGCGTTCCAGTTTGCACCGCCATCAGTTGTATATTCAATTTTTACATTTGCAACATTTTCACTTGTCCAACGAATTTCTTTACTTGTACCTGATGACCAGACTTCTCCTCCGTTTGGAGTTATTATTTTAATTGATGGTTCTGGTTGAATACTAAAGAAGGAATCACTTTCATCAGAAGGAGAATTATCTTTTGCATCACTAATTCTTACTTTACAATTTGTAGATGATACTGCTGGTAATTGAGACCAAGTGTAAAAACCAGTGCTTGCTGTTGAATTTGTTATTGTATTCCAATTAATTCCATTATTAGTAGTGTATTCAATTTTAACATCAGAAATTCCAGCGGCATCCCAAGTAATAACTTGAGTAGAACCAGCAATCCATTCTTCTCCACCATTTGGTTTTGTTACTCTTATTAATTGTGTTCCTTGATTTACAATTGTGAAATTGTCATCACTAATATCTGAAGGTATTCCATCTAAAGCATCACTAATTCTTACTCTGCATTGTAACGAGCTTACATTTGGAATAGGATTCCAATTATAAACACCATTACTTGGTGTGCTTGATGTTATTAAATTCCAAGTTGCACCATTATTTGTAGTGTATTCAATTTTGACATTTTCAATGTTAGTTGATTTCCATTTAATGCTATTAGAAGATCCGGCAAACCATTCTTCATTTCCATTTGGTGAAAGAACTGTAATTTTAGGTTCTTCAGTTACAGAGAAAGTACCATCACTTTCATCTTGGGGAGAACCATTTTCTTTATCGATAATTCTGATTTTATATTGATTTGATGGTGCGGTAAAACTTGTTAGATATGTACCACTTGATGGTGTTCTATCAACAATTGTAAACCAATTTGTTCCATTATTTGGTGAAAATTCAATAAGAACATTTTCAACACCGGTTGAATACCATTTAATAGTATCAATTTTTCCGGCAACCCATGTTTCACCACCATTTGGTTTAATTATTTTCAATTCTGCTTTTGGTACAATTCTAAAATTACCATTACTTTGATCAGCAGGATCACCATCATTTGCATCACTTATTTTTATTAAACACTGAGTAGAAAATGTGTTTGGAACATTCCATTCATAAGCGCCGGTGTTTTGTAATTGATCAATGATTGTATTCCAGGTTAAACCATTATTTGTTGTGAATTCTAATTTCACTTTAGATATACCAGAAGAACTCCAGGTAATTTGTTGATTTGTTCCTGCCTGCCATCTTTCTCCACCATTTGGAGATGTAATTTCTAAAGTTTGTGTTATTTGATTTGTAATTGTGAAAGTGCTATCAGAAACATCATTTGGTTCTCCATCTTTTGCATCATAAACACGAACTTTACAAAGTTGTGAATTTATATTTGGAACATTATCCCAAATGTAAAATCCAGTTGATGGAGTAGATTCTTTAATAGTTATCCATGAAAAACCATTATTTGTAGTATATGCAAGTTTTACATTTTCAATATTTTCTGATATCCATTCAATTTTTCTATTTGTTCCTGAAAGAATTTTTTCGCCACCATTGGGTGAAATGACTTTTATTTTTGGTTCTGGCAGAATTGTAAAGATTGAACTTTCAGTTGACGGTACTCCTTCTTTTGCGTCCATTATTCTTACTTTGGCTAAAGTAGATGGTGTATTAGGAATTGGCTCCCAATAATAAATGCCTGTATTTTTTTTATCAACGGTAATTAGATTCCATCTGTTTCCATTATTTGTAGTGTATTCAAGTTTAACTGAATCAATTCCAGAACTGAACCATTTAATTTCTTTAGCAGTGCCTGCTTCCCATTCATCTCTTTCTTTTGGTGAAATAATTTTTAAACTTTTGTTAGAATTACGAATTATTGCAAAAACATTATCACTTATATCAGAATATTTTCCATCAAGCGTAGCAACTAAAATTCGACATTGATTTGAAATTACGTTTGGAATTGGGAACCAATTATAAACACCAGTATTTGCTAAGCTATCAACAATAAGACTCCATGATGTACCATTATCCGGACTAAATTGAATTTTAACTTTTGATGTACCTGTGCCGCTCCACTTAATTTGAAATGATGATCCTTCTGAAATCGATTCGCCACCATTTGGTGATAAAACTTTTATTGAAGTTATCTTTAAAGAATCGGCCGGATTAACAATGCTTTCATCATCTTTTAATTTGCACGATGATAAAAATGCAATCAAAATTAAAATTGAGAGAACTATTTTTTTCATTTTTTTCTCTTTATTTATTTAATTGGTTTTACCCAAAACAAATTTAATAAAAATCATTATTTTAATTCATAGATTTCTTTCAGAAATTATGCCTAATTTTAGATGTAAAAATAAGTTAGAACAATATAATGCATTTCGTAAATAAAAAATATTACATGTTATTTTTACTTTTATTAGTATCGTTTAATTATGCGCAAAGTTTAGTTTATAATTATGAATTTGGAAACTTTAAAGATGCTTGTAGATTCAGTTATAATTATTCAGGTTATTTTTATGTTTCTGACTGTGGAAGCAATGAAATAATTAAGATTGATACATTAGGAAATGTTTCAAAAATTATTGGTGGTTATGGCTGGAATGAATCCTTATTTGATTATCCAATTGATATTTCTACTAACATTTTAAATGTTTATGTAACAGATTATAATAATAACCGTATTCAAATATTTGATAAAGACCTTAATTACATTTCTGAAATCAGAAATAGTGAGAAATTAGATTTTAAATATCCAACATCTTCTCAAATTTCAAATCAAGGTGATATTTTTGTTCTTGATTCAGATAACAAAAGAATTTTGAAACTTAACAGAAATGGAAATTTAATTACAACTATTGGCGGATTTGATGCCGGCTCATATCAATTAAATTCACCTTCAAAATTTTGTATTGATAATAATTCTAATTTGTATGTTATTTCTAAAAATTATTTATTCATTTTCGATCAATTTGGTAATGGCTTAAAAAAAATAAAATTAAATTTTCATCCAAGAAACATTAACATAATTAATAATATAATTTCATTAGTTAATGAATCACAAATACTTTTGGCGTTTTCAATAAATAAAAATGAACTGTTCAAAGAAGATAAATTTTTTACATTAGAAAACGTAAATGATATTAAAGATGCTGTTCTTATTAATAATAAATTATTTGTATTAAGAAAAAATATTATTCAGGTTTTTGATTTAGTAAATTAAAATGACTTATCCTCTAAGACTTATAATTTTTATTTTTGTTTTTATTTGGTTTACCGGAATTTTTTTTGAGTGGATAATTTCATTTAATAATAATTTGATTTTCATTTTCCCATTTGCAGAAAGAACTTATTCTTTAGTTTGTCATCAAGATTCAACTAAATTAATCGGATTCAATAATCATCATACATTTGTTTGCGCCAGATGTACAGGAATTTATTTTGGAGTATTAATTTGTTCATTTTTGAATTTAGTAAAGAATTTCAAAATTTCATTAAATAATAATTTTATCTATATATTTTTTTCAATTCTTTTGCTGGATGTTTTTGCAACAACAATTGGTATTTATGAATATTCAAAAATAATTTCATTTTTGACAGGAGTTTTTTTTGGTTCAGTTGCTTTTTCATATTTTTACTATGGTTTGAATAAATTATTCGAAGAAAAAATAGGTTTAAAAAATTGAAAAAATATATTTCACCATTTATTATTGGATTTGCAGCAGGGGTTTTGCAAGTTGTTCCATTTATAAAAAGTTTCGCTTGTTGTTTAATTATTCCTTTTGCATCATATATCTCTTTATCACTCGATCAAAAAGCAAACAAAGATTACTCTAAAATTTTAATGAGTAAAGCATTTATTTTTGGAATTGTTATTGGTTTAACATCAGCATTTTTTGGTACTGTTTTCGAGATATTAATTACTTTTATAACAAAGCAGAATGATTTAATTGCTTCTTTACCAGAATTAATTAAAATGGTTGATAATTTTCCAGTCGATGAGAATATTAAAAAAGAAGTTATAAGTTTATTTGATAATGTTAAGAATGATTTAATTAATAAAGGATTTTCGTTGTTTTATACAGTTACAATTTTATTAAATAATTTAATAGTAAATACGATTTTTGGAGTTGTTGGAAGTTTAATTAGTGCATCATTTATTAATAACAAAAATAAAAATTTGGATTTTCAATGATTTCAGCAATAATATTTGCAGGACATTTATATTTTGTAGCTTATATATTCACTAAGAAGTGGCAAGAAGAATCACTTTCTTCCGCATTAATAAATTTCGCATTGATTACAATATTATTTGCAGTTGGTTGGTCAATAACATCATCACTTACATATTTAATTTTCGATGAAAAGGGATTAGGGATTCATTTTGATGGAGCAACAATTTCATTAACTTTTTTAACAATAATTGAATACTTCTTTTACAAATTTTATTATAAAGAAGAAACTATTGAAGCCGGAAAGGAAATGTGATAACAACTGTTTGTTCAATTTGTTGAGCGGATGAAGGAAGCGGTTCAAATCTCCATTGTCTTAATGAATTTATTGCAGCACTTTCTAATCTTGCATCAGCTTTAATTAAAGGGAAAATTTTACCAACTGTTCCATCGGGACGAATTGTAAATCTTAATTTCAAATCAATTTCTTTTGCAACACCTTCGGGATACTCTGGTAAAATATAGCTTGAAATACGACGTATTCCTTTACCACCAAAATCTAATTCAAAACCAAAGCCACTTGTTCCGGATCCCGGTTCTTCACTTTCTTTACCTTTACTTTCTCCTGTATTAATTGGTTTAACTTTATTTGGTGGTGTTTCTTCATTTTGTTTCTTGTTTGATTTTTCTAATACATTATTTTCATCTTCATTTTTTGCTTTTGGAAGATCAACTTTTTTTTCTTCTTCATTTTTTTTAACATCAGGTTGCTTTAATTCTTCACTATCACTTTTTGAAAAAGAAGATGGACTTCCAAAACCGGTTCCTGAACCAAAACCAATTAAAACATATTGTTCTTTTATTTCATCTCCATTAATTGTAACAAAATAAAAAATAATTGCAAGTAAAAGATGCAATAAAAAGGAAGATATATATGAAATATTTCTAGGTTCTTTCCACATCAGAATGAAACTTTTTCTGTCTGAATTGTAAATTTATCGATACCAACACCTTTTGCTTCATCAATCACTTTTATAACTAAATCAATTTTAACAGATTGATCTGCTCGTATAGTTAAATTTTCGAGTTGACCTTTTAATTTTAACTGAGATAATTTTCCTGCAAGAGTTAATAAATTAACTTCTTCACTACCCAAATAAATTCTACTTTGATCTGTAATTGTAATTGCATTATTAACTAGTTGTGTTGGTTCATTATTTTTTGCTCCGGGTAATTTTACTTTTACACCAGTTTGCAATACAAATTGTGATGTTAATAAAAAGAAAATCAAAAGCAACATTACAATATCCGTAAGCGAAGAAAAATTAAATGCAGTTATTGGTTTATGTACTGATTCAAATTTCATTATTCACCTATTCTTCAATTTCTTCTTCGTCTGAAAAATCTTTTTCGGTATCATCAAGCACATCTAAAACTTCAGTGGCAATTCTTTCCATTTCTAATACATTTTTATTTACACGCGAGAGAAAATAATTATAAAGAGCAAGAGCAGGAATTCCAACAATCAACCCAAATGCAGTTGTAATTAAAGCTTCCCAAATACCACCAGCTAAATCCGCAGGACTAGCACTTCCTTGCAATTCCTGAATTCTCATAAATGCAGTTATCATTCCAGTAACTGTTCCAAGAAATCCAAGCATTGGAGCTGCACCAGCAATAGTTGCTAAAGTAGATAACCCTTTTTCCATTTTTCCTATTTCTATTTTTCCTGCTGCTTCAATTGCTTCAATTACTCTTTTTCTTCCGAACTTATATTTTTTAAGTCCACGACGAATAATATTTGCAATTGGTGATTTTTCTTCCATGCAATAATTAATTGCTCCGGTTATATCTTTCTTTTTTAGAATTCCTCTTATTTTGATAGTAAATGTTGCAAGATTTACTTTTGATTTTTTGATGGATAGAAATTTTTCAATTGTAATTGCAACAGCTATGATTGAGCCAAGTAAAATTGGCCACATCATAAATCCACCTTTAAAAAACATTTCAATTAGATTCATAATTTTTCCTTATAAGATTAAAAATTATTCTTTTTCATAAAGTCGTATGCTTCTTTTTCTGAATTAAAATATCCAATTCTAACACGATACCAAGTTCCACCTTTTTGTGGCAAATAAGCTTCAGTAATAAAAGCATTAAAACCTAAAGAACGTAATCTATTTACTTCAACTTCAGCAAGAGATTTGTTTTTCCATGATGACGTTTGGAAACTATAATTTTTTCCATCATAGAAAATCATGTTGCTTAATCTAATCTCATTATTAGAATTTCCTTTTTGAACATTCTTATTTTCAATTGCTGGTTTTAGTTCCCTGTTTTCATTTTTTTGAACAATTAATTTTTCATTTTCTTTTTTACTTTCAACTGGAGTTATTGTTTTAGTCGGAATATTATTTTCTTTTGGAATAATTTGTTCAATATTAATTTCATTACCACGTTGAATGGGTTTTGGTGGTGTTGCTGAAATAGGAAAATCACTATACTCTTCTAATGTTAATTCAGAAGTTGTTTTATCTGTTTGTTGTTCAAATGAATTTGTTTGTTCTGCTATTTTACCCTGTGAATTTTCAGATTTTATTTCATTGGTTTGTTCTTTATTAGTAATTTCTTTTGATTTCTGATTAGAAAATATTCCAATAGAAAAATAAGCAACTACACTTAATACTAACAAACTACTTAAAATGATTGCAACATATTTCCAATAATTTTTCTTTTCTTTCTCAACTTTAATTATTTCGATTTCTGTATCAGAGTTTTCAATTGTTTTAGAAATTGTTTTTTTCTCATTGAGGTTTTCTTGTTCTTCCGGAGAAAGAATTATTGTAATTTTTTTTGGAGGTTTTAATAAAGGTTCAGTTTGTGTTTCAATTATAGTTTTATTTTCAACAGGTTTTTCCTCTATAAATTCATATTGAGGTGGTGGAGTTTTAAAATCTAAAATTACTTTTTCATCTTTTATTTCAAAATCATTTCTGGATTCATTTAGTATTTCTTCGAAATCATTTATTTCTTCTTTGGGGTTTACTTCTGGTTTTTCAAAAACAGTTTCTTCATTTTTTACATCAATTTCATTTTTAAGAAAATCAATTTCTTTTTCAAGAGTTTCTTCAAGTTTTGTAAAAAGATCAACTCTTGTTTTACTTAATTCTATTGTAGGTGAATCTTCATACTTTTCTGGAAATTCATTTTCAATGTCAAAGTTATCTGTTGTATCTTCATTTTTGGTTTCTTCAACATATTCAATATCAATTTTTTCCAAATTACCAATACCAAATTCTTCTTTTAATTCATCTCCCCAATTCCATTCAATTTTTGTTATTGGAATTTCAGATTCAATTTGATTTTCAAATTCATCTTCAATTTGATCTTCTTCTTTATTTATTTTTTTTAATTGATCTTCGGTAAGTAATTTGTTTAAAACATCTGAATTATTTTCATCACTTGTATTTTTTTCAAGGTTCGAAATTTCACTTTGAACAATTTGCTTTAGTTCACTTTCTTCAATATTTATTATATCATTGTTAAAAAAAGAAATATCATCAAATATCAATTCTTTTGATGAAGCAGGTGGTTCTATTTTAATTACACTTTCATCTGAATTATTAATATCATTTTCTAATAACTTATTCAAATCGATTTTTTCATTTGAAATATTTTCTTCAACAATATTTGTATTGCCTATAGTATTTTCATTATTATCATTTTGATTTTCAGCAGTATTAATATTTTCATTAATATCAATAATTAATGAATTGAACTCTTCCGGCTTATTATCAATTTGATTTGACTGCTCAACTATATCTTCGCCTTTACTTCTTATAATTTCTTCACCAAATTTTTCAAGTTCTTCAATTTGATTTTTTAATTCTTCCGCAAATGAAGAAATTTCATTTATTCTTTCGTTTTCAAGTCTTTCAAAATGTTCAACATTTTTTTCATCTATATTATCATCAATTCTTTGCTCTTCGTTATTATTAATTTCTATATGTTCTGTTGGTCCTTCTAAAAGATTTTCTACTGAAATATTATTTGATAGTGTAATTTCAATACTATTAATTTCATCATCAATTTTTTGGTTTAACAATTCATTGCTTATATCATTTTCTTCGAAATCATTTTCAATTTTAAAATCATGGTGTTTTAATAATGTATCAATTAAGTTCTCACCAACTTTATCATTTGTAGTTATATCAGGTTCTTCATCATCATAATGATATTCGCTTAAAATATTATCATCTTTTTCATCTTCATTTATAAATTCATTCCAGATATTATAATTAGGAATTTGGTCTGAATCCGCAATTAACTCTTTAGCTCTTTCTTCAATTGATTTTCTAAGGATTTCATATGAAGCTTCGGAATTTTTTTCAGCTTCACTTTGAACAAGAGGTAATAATGGTTTACCAACTCCAATACTAAAAACTTGAGAATCTATTTCATAGTTATTTTTGTTTTTGTTTTGTAATTCCAAAGCGAGATAAAAATTCTTTGAAGAAGATGTATAATCTTCAGGTAAACTTGCGAATAAAATTTTGTTTGATGATTTAGATTCATCTGAATCTTTAATTTGGAAATAGCCAATTCTTGGAACTTTTAAGGTAATTCCAAAGCTTATTGCCTGAAATATTTTTTCTAAAAATATTTCATATGCAAGATCGCTTTGGGTTGAAGAAACACCTAAAACGTCTGCAATTCTTTTTTTTAATTCGGCTGTGTTCATCTATTTTACCACCGATATTCAATACCGGCTATATAATCAAAAGGTTTTTCTTTATAATAATGCCAAACAAAGTTACTTCTATTTAAAATATTTTGAAAATCAATTTTAAATTTTAATCCGTATAGTAATTCATATGAAAAACCAATGCTTAAGTTAGAATAATTATCAAATTTATTTTTATTCATTAAGTCAGAGTAATATTTTCCAAAATATAAATAACCAATACTTGCATTTAAACCATTTTGAAAATTATAACTGTATTCAAAATTAATTTTCCAATTTGGTTCAAAGGGAATTGTTTTATTATTGGGATCCTCAACAATTTGATAAGATATTTCTGAAAATAAATTTCCATAAATATTGTTGTATAAATATAAACTTGATGAGATTAAAAATTTGGTAACATCATTTCTAGTCAGAATTGAATAATTTCTGTTTAATAAAACATCTTCATAGTAAACATAATTATCAATTTGAGCTAAGTTAAATGTGATTGAATTAGAAAAACTTTTTTTGTAGTCAAATTTGAAATTTAGTTTTAAATCATTTTTATATTTAACAAATGAATTATCTATCGTTAAATCTGCAAAATTATTTTTGTTTATAAAATCATATGTTGAAATATATTCTACATGTGGATTGAACAATAAAGATAGACTTAAATTATTATCAAATTTAAGTTCTCCGAAAGCAAAAGGTGAAAAGAAATTATATTTTGAATTTGTATTGAAATTTAATCCCGATTCAACATTTAGAAAATTAAATGGAGTAATCTTTACAAAAGCAATAATATCTAAAAAGTTGTAGGATCTTTCTTTTTTTAAATCATCATTAATTGTTTCGTTGGTTATTTTAAGTTTTCCACCTAAGTTAAAATCTTTCAAAGATATTTCCGCAAATGAATTTGAATTAATTTTTACACTTTTAAAGTTATCAGAATTTATTTTATATACATTTCCATCTATATCAAAACCAAAATGAAAATAATTTATATAATTATTTGCTAATGAAAATTTTGTGGTTAAATAGTTTGTTTCTCTTTTATTAGAAGGTAAATTTGATCCATATAAATTGTATGAATCTCTAAAATAAGTTCCACTTAAATTAATTTTAGTTCCTGGTAAAAAACCCGATTTAGTACTTATGTGAAAATCATTATTTAAAGTAATTCCAGAGTTATTGTAACCTGAATAAGGTAAATATTCTTTTAAATTATTTCCCCATACATTTAAATTGAATAAATAGTTATCAAAACTCTTTGTTAAAAATAATTCACCTAATGGGAAAGTATATCTTCCGAGCATAAAATTTAATTTACCGGTAAAATAATCTTGAGATAATTTGATACTCGGTAATTTTTGAACAGGTTCAGAAATAAAAAATAATGGTAATTCTTCAGTTGAATATTTTGGTGTGAAAAAATCCTTTGAAAGAATTGATATTAATTCAATTTTTGGTTTTTGTGCAAGTTGCACTTCAATACTTTGTTTACCAGTTATTACAAAATCGGGAAGTTCAATACTTTGTTGTTCACTTTGAGAAAATAAATTGATAAAACAAATAAGAAATAAAATCAAAAATTTTTTCATCATAAACCTTTCATTTTCTTTTTAGCTTCATCAGCAAATAAATCATTTGTGTGTCTCATTAAAACAGCACGAAACATTTCTCTTGCTTGTTTTTTGTCATTAAGTTTAATAAAACAATCTCCTAATCTTAAAAGTGATTTAGTGTACCATTCATCGTAAGCAGCAAATACACTTCTTGTTCTTACAAATTGTGTTATAGCTTCTTCAATTTTATTTTGATTAAAAAATACTAACCCTAAATTATATTGAGCTTCTGCTCCAATATCATCAAGTCTGTTTTCTGCAATTTCTTTAAAGTAGATTTGAGCTTTGTCAAAATTATTTCTTGCTAATTCTATTTTTCCAATTTCAATTTTTGACTTTGAAGAAAAAATTGAAGTGCTGTAATAATTTGCAACTTGTTCGAATGTTAAAACAGCATCATTAATATTTCCAGATTTATTTTCAGTTATGCCTTTTAAGTATAGTAATTCAGGAATTCTGTTTGATGATGAATTTAGTGCAATTGTTTCTTCTAATATTTTATTTGCTTCAGAATAATTGTTGGTTAAAAAATATATTTGAACAAGTTCAACTGTTGATGAAATACCAATATCATTTTTCATTGCAATTGATCTTGACAAATTAAAATTAGAAATGGCTTCATTATAATTTTTTAAATTAGCTGATGACTTACCAATCCAATAGTAAGCATTTGAAACTAAATTACTTTTAGGATAACGTGAAATAAAATCTTTGTATGAATTTACAGCATCGCTATAATTTTCTAAACTATAATACAAATCACCTTTCTTAAAATAAATTTGGTCACTGAACTTAGAGTTCGGATTGTTTGCTATAAATTCATCAATAAAAGAAATTGCTCTTTCTGGTTGATCTAGTGCAACAAAAGAATATTGAATTCCATTTACAGCATCAAAAACATATTGCGAATTAGGATAATTTTCTATTACTCTTGAATAATAAACAATTGCAGAATCGTAACTCCCTTTATTGAAATATGCATCACCAATTGAGTATTCAACAATTGGACGCAAATCTGAACTTGGATATTTTTTTAATAGAAGGTTGTAAGAATAAATTGCGTCATCAAATTTATTTTGTTGGAAATTTATCCAACCAATTACATATTGTGATTCATCAACATATTTTGATTTTGGAAATCTAACTTGAAGTTCTTCAAAAGTTTTTTTTGCTTCATCTGTTTTTTCTGCTTTAAAAAGTGATTGTGCAAATTGATAGAATGCATTGTCGTTATTAATATTTTTGTCATTTAATATTAACTGTTGATAAAGAGATGCCGCTTTTTCAAAATTCTTGGAAGCAAAATAACTGTCAGCAAGTCTTAACTTTATTTCATTTATATTTTTGTCATTCGGATAAAGTGTTATATAATCATTAAAACTATCAATTGAATTTCGAAAATCTTTGGAATTAAAAAATGTATAAGCTTTGCCCAGTAAAGTTTGTCTGTTTATTAATTTATCATTTGACTTTACCAAGTTATAATGTTTCAATGCAGCAACATATTTACCTTGATAAAAATAAACTTCTGCTAAATAAAAATTTACTTTATCTGATTCAAATGTTTTATCATTTTTAATTACCTGCTCTAAAAACTTTTCAGCATCTGAATAATTTTTTAGATAATAATTTGAAACGCCTAAACCAAGATTGATTCTATTTTGTACTTCTTGAGAAATGAAATCCAAATTTTTTGCTTCATTAAAATATCTTCTTGCTTCAGAAAATAAATTATTATTAAGTCTTAATTCTCCTAAAAGAATTAATGCTTTAATTTTTGTTTGTTTATCATTTGAAAGGATTGCATTCTGCAGAGATTCCTCTGCAATTTTAGAATTTGCTTCGTTAACAAAAACCACTCCTCTACTTAGTTGCGCTTTAGATGCCAATTTATGTTCAGGATAATCATCAATAAACTTTTTAAATATTTCATCAGCTTTTTTGTTATTGCCTAAATATCTATAACATTCACCAGACCAAAACAATGAAAGAATTTTTATGGTATCGTTTGAAACTTTATATAAACTATCAAATACAGTCAACGCATCTTGATATTTATTTTGTTGAAAATCAATCCATGCTTTGCTAAATAAAATTCTATTTAAAAAATTTTTATCCTTTGCTGAATTAATTAACTGAGATAAAATTTCTTTTGCATCAGATAATTCATTTAATCGGGCATGAGAAATAGCTAAAAAATATTTTACTTCATTTTGTTTTTCATCATCTAAAAGCTTTGTCAAATTATCACTTAATTCCAAAATCGCATTATCATAATCACCAAGATTAAAATAACAAATACCAATTCTAAACTGAGCTAATGGTGCCAGCTCACTTTGTTTAAAGTAAGTTAATATTTCATCATAATATTCAATCGCTTTTTTAAATTCATTAGTTTTTTCATAAACCTGAGCAAGTGAATAAAGAGAATTTACATAAAACTGATTTGTTCTTTTATTAGAAATTGCATCTTTAAAATATTCTTCAGCATCAACAAATTTATTTTCTGAAAGGTAAGATTCACCCAACCAATACAATGAAGATCCGTAATTTTCATTAAAAGGAAAAAGTTTAATTAAATTAAAAAATCTTTCTCTTGCTTTTCTATATTCTCTTTTCTGATTATAAATTACTCCAAGTTTATAGTATGCTGATGATATTAAATCACTTGTAAAATTATCTTGTATAAATTCTTCAAATTCAATAGCTGCTCCATCCAATTGATCTAAATTTAATAAACAATCTGCAATGTAAAATTTTGAAATAGATTTAGTTCGCTGATCAATTTTGTCATTTACTTTTACTTGTTGAAATAATTTTAATGCAGCTCCATAATTGAAATCATTGTATTCTTTAAATGCCTGATCAAATAAATGATTTACCTTTTGACCAAATATTAAATTTGAAATTAATAAAAGAAGAAAAATTTTTTTCATTTAGCTTTCTTAAATATTTAATAAAATAATAATTAAAATAGTTCCTGATAATCCGGCAATAAAATTCACAACATCATTATTAATAAAACTAATTCCTCTGTAAAATTTTGTTTCTTCGCCACAGTGAAAATTTCTTTCTGTAATTTTATTGCAAACAGAACATTCTTTTTGTAGTTGAATAGTAGCACCTAAAATGCTATCTATGAAACTTCCAAATAAACCTGAAACAATTATTAAAATAAAATAAAAAGCGTAATTCATTTCTATCCAATAAATTCCGGAAAAAGAAATAGCAACAGTACCGGCTATTGCTCCTAAAGTACCAATAAAAGAAATTCCACCTGAAACACCTTGCTCTACTTCTTTAAATGTTAAAATATTATACGTTTTTGTTTTATTCCATGTTCCTAATTCAGTTGCCCATGTATCTGCACAAACAGCAGATAGTGAAGCTAAGTAAAGCAAGTAATAAAAATCACTATCATATAAAAAATAAAGTATAACTAATACTCCACCCAAACCACCATTAGCTAAAACTTGAAAATAATCTCGAGTTCCACTTTTTTCAAAAAATAATTCTACTTCATCATTTTTCTTTTTACGAAGCTTTGAAATTAAACTTGAAAGGATAAAAAAGGTTAAAATTGGAATACTCCATTTAATTCCACCGAGTGTAAAAATAATACCTGCTAAAAAAAAAGTTGCGATTGAACCACTTAGAGTAAGAAATTTTAATCTATATGAAATAAAAACAATAACAAAAGCGATTAATAAACTTATAAGTGCTTGATTAATAAAAGAGATGTTGAAAATAGAACTAATTAACATTAATAAAATCTCGAATAATTAGAAACGAATATAAACAAATGCAAAAGAAGTTGAAAAAGAATTGGTGCGGAAGGCGGGACTTGAACCCGCACGCCCTAACGGGCACTACCCCCTCAAAGTAGCGTGTATGCCAATTTCACCACTTCCGCAAAAAACCGTTGCAAAAATATTTATGCTTGGTTTGAAATGCAAATATTTATATTAAATATTAACAGAACTTCTGAAAATTTAATTACTCATCTTCCTTTTTTAATAAATATCTTTTGATTTTTTGTGTTGTTGTTTTTTCAAATTCTTTTTCACGGATATAAAACTTCTTTATTTGTTTATAAGGTGCTAGTTCTTTGTTGACTTTTTCAATTTCTTCAGATATTACTTTATTAATCAATTCATCATTTATTTGTACATTTTTTGTTTCAGATAATTCAATAAATGCTTCTGCATCAACAACTATTTGAGCAGAAATTATTTCTCCTTGTTTTGAATCTTCTTCACCAAAAACTATTGATTCCAGAATAAACGGAGAACGATTCAGAACATCTTCAATTTCTTCCGGAAAAACATTTTTACCACTTTTTGAAATTATAACATTTTTCTTTCTACCATTTATATGTAAAAAGCCATCTTCATCAAAATAACCTATATCTCCTGTTTTAAACCAACCATTTTCGAATGCATCTTGAGTTGCTTTTTCATTTTTATAATAACCTAACATTACGTTTGGACCTTTTGCCCAAATTTCACCACTTCCATTTTCATCTGGGTTGTTTATTTTAATTTCGACTCCTGGTAATGGTAAACCGGCAGCATCATCTTTAAAAGCATCTAAACGATTTAAAGCTAAAATTGGTGCTGTTTCTGTTAAACCATATCCTTGTACAAAATTAAATCCGAATTCTCGTAACCCTTTTGCAACTAATGGATCAGGTGCTGCACCACCAGCAATAAATAATCTTATTGCTCCACCAAATTTTTCATGTAATTCATGGAATAATTTTTTCTTCACATCACTTAATCCAACTATAGAAAGAACGTTTGTTAATTTAACTAATGGAGGGACTACAATTGATTTAACTTTATTTTCATTTATTCCTTTTACAATTCGTTTAAACATTTTATCATAAAGAAGAGGAACCGCTAATAATAAAGTTGCTTTTACTTTTTGTAAATCATCAACTACTGTTTTCAATGAACGTGCATAATGTACAGAAGCTCCGCAATATAATGGGCATAACATTCCACAGGTGCATTCATATGTATGATGAATTGGTAATACAGAAAGAAATCTGTCTTGCTCAGTAATTAATATCATACTTACCATTGCTACAAGATTAGCAGCAAGATTTTTCTGAGATAGCATCACACCTTTTGCCCTACCTAGAGAACCTGAAGTAAAAATTATTTCTGCAAGATCATTTGAATTTATCATTGGTAATTGATTTTCATTTATTGGTTTTGCCCTGTTCATTAAATCGATCATGTAATGAAATTCTTTATCTTCATGTGTTTCATCCATACAAATAAATTTCTTTAATCTTTTTAATGAATTTTTTGATTCTGCCATTAATGACGCAAAATTTCCGGAGAATATTATAGCTTCAGAATCAGATTCGTGAATTATGTTAATAATTTCATTTGGAGTAAGATTTTTATCAATTGGAACAACTACATAATTGAAAGCCATTAAAGTCAAATAACTCAATGACCATTGAACTCTATTTTCACCTATTAAAGCAATGTGAGTTCTTTCTTTTAATCCAAGTTCTTTCAATGCTGAACCTAATAACAATATTTTATCAAGTAATTCGCGAAATGTTAATTTTCGCATAGGTGTTTCATTTAAATCTTCCAGTGCTAATTTCGGTCCAAATTTTTTTGCAGATTGTAAAATCATTTCCTGAATTGATTCAATTCTTGGTACATCATAAAGTTTGTAATTATTCTTCATTTTTATTTTCCTCTTACTTTTAATTTGAAAACAATTTATAAATTGCTTTTCATTTGCAATATCTTTTGGATATGCAAATTTTTTATATATCAATTATTACTTTATTAAGTCGTGAATCAATATCTTCAAGAAATTATAAAATTTATCAACGCTATTAATATTTACTCTTTCAGTTGGAGAATGTGCCCCCAAAATAGTTGGTCCGAAAGAAATAACATCAATTCCCGGGTATTTATCTATTAATATTCCACATTCTAAACCAGCATGAACAGCTTTAATTGATGGTTCAACCCCAAAAGTTTTTTGATAAATATTTTTTGCTTTTTTTAGAAGTTCAGAATCGATGTTTGGTTGCCAACCCGGATATCCATCACTCGTTTTTACTTTTGCATTTGCAAGTTCAAAAATTGATTGTACAGTTTTGGATATGTTTCTTTTTGCATTTTCAATTGAACTTCTTTGACTTGTTCCAATTATTAATTCATATGAGTCATAATTAACATTAGCTAAATTTGTAGATGTCTCAACTAACCCACTTATTGAATGACTCATAGAAATTACACCATGAGGAAGTGCATTTAAAGTATTTATTATTTTTTTAGAAAATTTTTTTTCAAATGCATTTTTAAAACTAGTTGATTTAGGATCAAGTTTTTCGAGTGTGAACTTTATTTCGGGGTCAGTTTTTTTGTATTCTAAACTTGTTTCAATAGCAAGCTCATTTAACAATTCTCTAATTTGAGCTTCATCTTTTTCATTAATGTAAATAACTGCTTCAGCTTCACGTGGTATTGCATTTCTTTTTGAACCACCATGAATGTATGCTAATTGATAATCAATATTTTCTAAACGTAAAAGTAAATAAGCAAGTAATTTAATTGCATTTGCTCTTCCTTCGGAAATATCTACTCCACTATGACCACCTTTACATCCATTAACAAAAATTCTATATGGTGAATAATCTTTTTTTAATTCTTCAAATTCTACTTTAAAATAACCAGCCGTATCAATTCCGCCCGAACAACCAATATAAAAAGTTCCATCTTCTTCTGTATCAAGATTTAATAATATTTTACCTTTAATAAAATTTGGTTTTAATGTATTAACACCAGTTAAACCTGTTTCTTCATCAACAGTAAATAGTAATTCAATAGGACCATGCAAAAAATCATTTTCTTCAGCAATAGCAAGCTGAGCGGCAACACCAATACCGTTATCAGCTCCAAGTGTTGTTCCGTTTGCTTTAATCCATTCACCATCTTTTATAAGTTCAATTCCATCTTTCAAAAAATCATGTTCTTTTTCTTTATTTTTTTCACATACCATATCAACATGACTTTGTAAAACTATTGTTGGATAATTTTCAAATCCATCTGAAGCTTTTAATTCAATTACAATATTACCTGTTTCATCTTCGTTGTAATTTAAGTTATAATTCAATGCAAAATTTTTAAGATATGTTCTAATTGCTTCTTCATGTTTAGAACATCTTGGTATTTGGCTTATTTCAGCAAATCTATGCCAAAGTAATTTTGGCTCTAATCCTTCAACAACTTTTAGATTCATAATTTACCTTTATTAATTGTGACGAATATTTAATATATCACCATCTTTAACAATATATTCTTTGCCTTCAAGTCGCCAAACACCTGCATCTTTACACTTTGAGAATGAACCATATTTAATAAAATCATCATAGTGAACAACTTCAGCCCGTATAAATTTATTGTAAAAATCTGTATGAATAACACCTGCTGCCTGCTGAGCTGTAAAATTTTTTTTGATTGTCCAAGCACGGCATTCATCTTCTCCTACTGTAAAAAATGATTGTAATCCAAGCATTTGATAACTTGTTCTTAAAATTTTTGATAAAGCCGATTCTTTTATTCCATAATCTTGCATAAATATTTTTCTATCATCTTCATTCATTTGCGATAATTCATATTCAATCTTAGCAAAGAATGGAATAAACTCTGCCCCAATTTTAGAAAATTTATTTTTTAACTTTTCAATTTCGTTATCAACATTTTCAATTGAACTTTCATCATAATTAACAGCAATTACTAATGGTTTTAATGTAAGTAATTGATATCCTGAAAGCATTTTAACTTCAAAATCATCGAGTTGTAATGTTCGTAATGGTTGTTCTTTTTCAGCATGATGAAATAATTTTTCAATTAATGGAAGCTCTTTTTTTAATCTATCATCTTTGGATTTTAAAATATCCTTCTTAATCTTTTCTAATCTGTTTTCTAAAAAAGCTATATCAGAAAAAAGAAATTCCGTTTCTAAAAACTCAATATCGCGTGATGGATCAATTGAATTCATCGGATGAATGATTGATTCATCTTTAAATGCTCTTACTACATAAAACAAAGCATCATTATTTCTAACTGCATTTAAAAAAGTATTAGTAATTTTTACTTTATTGTCATCGGACATTCTTAATCCCGGAATATCAAAAACTTCTATTGTTGCATTAACCTGTTTTTTAGGATTAAATATTTTGGAACAATTATCTAACCTTTCATCCGGAACTTTAACAACTTCAATTGCAGCTTCTTCTTTATTTGTATGAGTTTGTGATGAATTTGAAGATAATGTATGAAATAAAGTTGTTTTTCCTGAAAATTGTAAACCCACTAAACCTATTTGCATTTAACACCTTTTTAAATTTATGAATATGAATAAGAATTCAATGTGGAATTTAAGAAACAATTTGCGTTCTCAAAGAAATTTCTTCGAGAATTGAAGAAACTTTTAAACACTTTTGTAATTCTCCATTATAAACAACTGCTTTTCCATTAACATGAGTTTCAAAAGCATAATCTCTTGCTTTTTCATAAGAACAATTTATTGCTTTTATTAATTGTGCAATTACTTCATCAAACGTATGTTCATCATCATTGAATAAAATTACTTTGAATGGATTTTTTACAATTGTGGTATTATCATTTTGTTCTATATTTTTTTCTATAGGTTTGATGTTTTCCATAAAAGCATTCTTTTTTCAAAATTAATTTATGAAATTGTATAACAAAAATAAATTTGTTTATATTTCGTTTACTATCAATAAGATTTTAAAATTTTATAGGAGGATTGATGAAAATTGCAGTCTGTGTAAGCCACGTTCCAGACACTGCTTCAAAAATTAATATAGCCAGTAATGGAAAAAATATTGACCAAAGTGGTATTACTTACATAATTAATCCATATGATGAATTTGCAATTGAAGAAGCACTTAAGACAAAAGAAAAACATGGTGGAGAAACAGTTGCTATTAGTTTAGGATCAGATGCAAATAAAGAAACTTTAAGAAAAGCACTTGCAATGGGAATTGATAATGCAGTTTTGTTAAAAGATGATAAGTATCGTGATTCACTTTCAGTTGCTAAGGCATTGGCAGAAGAAATAAAATCTCAAAATGCAGAACTTGTTTTTTTTGGAAAACAATCTGTTGATTTTGATAATTCAGTTGTTGGACAATTAACTTCAGAATTACTTGGTTACAATTGTATTTCAGTTGTTGTTTCTTTTTCATTAGATGGAAATAAAATAATTTGTGAAAGAGAAATTGAGGGCGGTAAAGAAGTAGTAGAAACAACTTTACCTGCGATAATAACCGCACAAAAAGGGTTAAATGAACCTCGATACGCATCTTTGAAAGGAATAATGGCAGCAAAGAAAAAAGAAATTTTAGAAAAACCTGCACTTGAAGCTGAAAATTTTGTTGAAGTGATTTCAATGAAAAAACCTCCTTCTAAACAAGCTGGAAGAATTATTGGAAATGATGTATCTGCAGTTCCAGAATTAGTTAAAATTCTTCATGAAGAAGCTAAAGTAATTTAGGAGGAAATTATGACAAAAATTTTAGCATTTATCGAACAAAGAAATGGACAAATAAAAAAATCATCTTTTGAAGTTGCCAAAACTGCTTTTGATTTATCAAATAAATTAAATGCATCTGTTGAAGCTATTTGTTTTGGAAATGAAATTAACAATTTGGAATCAGTTGGCGGATACGGAATTTCAAAAGTTACTTTATTAAAAAATCCACTTCTAGAAAATTATTCATCACACTATTTAAGTTTATTAGTAGATTTTATAAATCAAAATAATTTTGATGTTATAGTATTTTCTGCAACTTCATTAGGAAAAGATTTATCTCCAAAAGTTTCTGCAAAATTGAATTGTGGTTTAGCAATTGATTGTATTGATTTGCAAGTTACAGATGATTCAATTATAGCAACAAGACCTATATATGCTGGTAAAGCTTTACTGGATATTAAAATTAATTCCCCTAAAAAAGTATTTTCATTAAGACCAAATGTATTTAACGCTGGTATTCCTAATGAAAATAAAGCAGAAGTAAATATTCTTAATGTTGAATTAGACTCACCAAAAGTAAAAGTGATTGAAGTTAAAAAGTCTGAAGGGAAAATTGATGTTGCAGAAGCAGATATAATAGTTTCAGGTGGAAGAGGAATGAAAGGACCAGAAAATTTTAAAATGATAGAAGAACTGGCTGAGCTTTTAGGTGGCGCTGTTGGAGCTTCAAGAGCAGTTGTTGATGCCGGTTGGCGTCCACATTCTGAACAAGTTGGACAAACAGGAAAAACAGTTTCACCAACTTTATATTTTGCTTTAGGAATTTCCGGAGCAATACAACATTTAGCAGGTATGCGTTCTTCAAAATATATTGTAGCAATTAATAAAGATAAAGATGCCCCAATTTTTCAAACTGCAGATTATGGAATTGTTGCAGATGTATTTGAAATATTACCAGCATTAATTGAAGAAATAAAAAAGATCAAACAATAAATGAAAAAAGTACAAGTTGAAATATTAGGATTATCAGCAAGTCCATCGGCAGGCGGTGCTTATGCATTGTTATTGAAAGAAGTTTATGGAACGCGCCGCCTTCCTATTATCATTGGTTCTTTCGAAGCTCAATCAATTGCGCTTGAAATGGAAAATATTAAACCTCCAAGACCTTTAACTCATGATTTACTTGCTAATATTATTGAAAACCTTGGAGCAACAGTTGTTGAAGTTATTATTGACGAACTTCGTGATAATACTTTTTTTGCAAAAATTAAATTAGAAGTTTCAACAATGACAAACGAGATCGATTCGCGTCCAAGTGATGCAATTGCTTTGGCTGTTAGAACAGGGGCTCCAATTTTTGTTGCTGAAGAAGTTATTAGCGCAGCAGGTTTTGTTCCTTCAACTGAAGATGTTTATGATAAAAATTCAGAAAGCGATGAAGAAGAGTTTGATCAGAATGAAAATGAGTTAAAATCTTCAAACATAACTGAAACTAAAATTGCTAACCTTCAAAATCAGTTAAGAGAAGCAATTGAAAAAGAAGATTATGAAAGAGCTGCCAAATTGAGAGATGAAATAAATAAAATTTTAGGGAAGAATAATTAATTAAAAACTATTTTCCCTATTTCACATTCTAAACATTTATTTTTAGAACACCAATTTCTGAAAAGCTCGATTAATCCTTGAGTAATCAGTGCTTTTCTGGCTTCTTCTTTTACATCCATTGCTGTAATCATATTATTAATAATCTGATTCTCTTCCCTATGTTCAAAAATCGAAAAAACTTTTAATATTTTTTTAGATAAATCTTTTTTACCAAATACTTCAAAGTAAACAGAAAATATTGGTAAAATTACATTAACTAAAATTTCATCAGCACGGGATGCCCCGACAAAATAATTAACTTCTATTTTTGATTTTTCTCCAAACACAAAATGATTTTTCCAATATCCATCAGCTTTAACAATCATCATAGTTCTTAATGAATTGATTAAAACTTTTGGATTATGAATTTCTGTTATCTTTTTTTCTATTTGTGAAATTAAATCGTTGAATATTAACTGATACAATAATCTTGCTCCACCTGCAATTCTAATTGTAGGAAAATTTTGTGGTCTCTGTTTGAAAAAATTCCATTCTGTTTCATTCATGAATTTATTATCATATAAACTACGGTAAGAATTCCAATTTAATTTTAATCGTTCTATATATTTTTTTGTTTCTTCATCTTCATAATTAATATTTTCATTTAATAAACCTGCAACATGAAAAAGAATTGATTCATATTTATCTAAAATAATTCCATCTTTATCTAATTTTAATAAAAAATTAATATTTGCATGCTTTGCAAGATTTGTCATTTGAACTTTATTTTGTGAATAGCCAAGTGCTTCAAAAACGAACTCATAGAAAAGTTGTTTCCAAATATTTTTGTCATAAAAATCTTTATGTTCAAAATTTCTTTCGTGAAACTGTTGAGTTAATTCATAAGTAATTATTGGTTCCTTTAAATCAAGTTCTTTTACAAATTCTAATTCTTTAAGACGATTATAAATTTTCAAACATTTTTTTTGAAATCTTTGGAATCCAAGTTCTGTAATAAATTTTATTTTTGAATCATATGAACTTCCGTTTATTAATGTTTGACACTTTATAAATAAATTTTCGTTTGCAGTTAAATTATCTTGTTCTGTTTTTAACTTATCCAATTGTTCTTTATCAATGAAAGAAGATAATTTAATAGAAGGAATCTTTCTTCCATCTCGCGTGAAAACATGAGTATAATTGTTAGGATTACTTAATGCAATATGAAGTATAACCTTGTTATACTTATTATCAAGGTTATGACCATGAGCTTTCCAATCGGAATATGAATTATCAATTTCAACATCACCAACAAAAGTTAAATTTCCGATACGTATTCTTGCATTTTTAAAATCTGGTCCTGCCAACTCTTCATTTAAAGTACCGCAGTTAAGAATTGTAATTTCATCACCATTTAATGTTGTTAAAGGATGAATAAAATTCTGACTTTTCCAAATATTGTAGAGAAAGCCCTCTTTGATTTTTGTCTCTCTAGCCATCTATAACCATTAATGTTTATGATTAGAGGTAAATAAAACTATTCTAAACTTAAATTACTATTTGGGATGAATAATTACAACAGTTTATATATCTATTTTTTGAATTAATTCGTTGTGTTCAATAATTATTTTCTTAATAAAATTTCCAAAGTTTATTGTATCATCAGAATAAATTAATCCCCTGCTAATATTTATTAAGTAGTTATTCATTTTATTTTTATTAAAAACAGAAACAACTTCATCTAAGCTTCCTCCTTGTGCTCCAACTCCCGGTAATAAAATAAATAAATCATAGAAAGAATTTATATTTTCTTTAAGCTCTTCAATTTTTGTGGCACCAAAAACAATTCCTAAATTTTTATTTTTATTCCATTCATTCGTTTTTTTAATAACATGTTGAAAAACAAAATTTCCATCTATTGTTTTTAATTTCTCAAAATCTTCAGCTCCATTATTGGATGTTAATGCTAAGAGAAAATTTATTTTATCTTTATAACTAAAAAATGGATTTAATGAATCATAACCCATGTAAGGATGAAGAGTGATAGCATCAAAACTTAGTTCATCAAAAATTGCTTTTGCATACATTTCACTTGTGTTTCCAATATCACCTCTTTTTGCATCGGCAATAGTTAAAATATTATCCGGAATAAATTCTAAAGTTTGTTTAATAATTTCAAAACCTTTAGCCCCATATTTCTCATAAAAAGCAAAATTAATTTTATAAGCAGCAGCAAACTGATATGTATTTTCAATAATAATTTTATTGAACTCTAAAATAGGTTCATTGTAATTAAGTAAATGTTTTGGAATTTTTTCAATGTCAGAATCTAATCCAACACAGATATGCAAATTTTGATTTAACCTAGTTATAATTTTTTCTTGTGCATTCATTAAGTATGAGTTTTTCTATTTTTATAAATATTAAGAACTATTCCAATTAAAATCATATTGATAATTAATGAACTTCCACCATAACTTAAAAATGGTAATGGAATTCCAATTACTGGTGTAATTCCCAAATTCATTCCAATATTCAAAGCAAAATGAACAAAGTACAAAGTTAAAATTCCTACAACAACTAACACACTAAAATTATCTTTAGCAGTGTTTGCAATATTAAGCAATCTTAAAAAAAGTATTAAAAAAAGAATAATAACAATTACACTTCCAATAAAACCAAATTCTTCACCTATAACACAATAAATAAAATCTGTCCATTGTTGAGGAATAAATCTTAACTGCGTTTGATTACCTTGTAAAAATCCTTTTCCGAATAAGCCACCGGAACCAACAGCAACTTTAGCTTGAAGTGCATTATAACCGGAACCAAGTGGATCTGCTAAAGGATCAATAAAAGATTCAATTCTTTTTTGTTGATGTGGTTTTAATATTTTGAATATATAATCGAAAAAAAATCCTGAGGCAAGATTAACAACAAATATTACAATACTGTTAAACAAATCTTTTTTAAAAAAGAAAAGAGCTGCAAGAACTAATAATAAAGTAAAAATCAAAGCAAATTTTCCAAACACAGAAGAAAAAACTACAATACCGGGTGAAAGCACAACAAAAATTCCAAATAAACTAATACCACTCCAAAAAATCATAACAAGAGTAATGAAAGCAAACACAATTGCTGTGCCCATATCAGGTTCCAGTAAAATTAAAAAGATTGGAACTATTCCAATTGCTAATGAAACCGCTAAATCTTTAAAGTTATTTATATCTCTGCTTTTATAAGTTAACCAATAAGAAAGCATAAATATTGTACCAAGTTTAGCAAATTCAGAAGGTTGAAAACCAAACCCACCAATGCCAAACCAACTTTTAGCTCCATAAATTGTTTTACCAACAACTAAAACAGCAATTAAAAAAAAGAGAGAAATTAAATAAGAAGGAATTGCTAACATTTTAATAGTTTGCTGAGGTAAAGAATAAACTATAAAGAAAATAAAAATGCCAACGAAAAAGAAAATTAGTTGCTTTGAAAAATTTCCCGATGCCACAGGATGATTTAGCGTAGAGCTATAAATTGCAAGAAGACCAAAAATAATTAATCCTAAAACCGGGATAAAAACTGCAAAATCAAATCTATCTTGTAAATGATATTCTATTTTCAATTTTTCTTACCTAATCTTTGATAAAGCTAAATCTTGATTTTTAATTTCACTTGGTTTTTCTTTTATTAAGTATGCTTTAATTACATCTCTAGCAATTGGAGCCGCAGCAGTACTTCCAAATCCAGCATTTTCAACAATTACTGCAATTGCAATTTTAGGATTATCATAGGGTGCAAAACCAACAAACACAGCATGATCTTTTCCGTGTGGATTTTGTGCCGTTCCGGTTTTTCCTGCAATATTTAGTTTCGGATCTTTTATATTAACAGCCGTACCAGCTCCGTTAACCACAAGCCACATAGCTTTACGAACAACATCAAATGTTTTTTTACTAATTCCAACGTTTATATACTTCGGTTGAACTTCGCTTCTTTTGTTCGTTTTAGTATCAACATATGCTTTAAGAAAATGTGGTTTTGCTGATTTTCCATAATTAGCAATTAAAGCTGCATACTGAGCCATTTGAATTGGAGTTACACTTAATTCACCTTGACCAATTCCTAAACTAACAACAAATCCTTTTGTCCAACCATTTTTTCCATAAACTTTGTTATAATATTCTGTTGATGGAACAATGCCCGGATATTCTTCAGAAATATCTACACCAGATTTATGTCCAAATCCAAATAGTTTTGAATATTTAGACCAACGATCTAAACCAAGTTTTACAACTGTTGAATAATAAAATGTGTTACATGATTTTTCTATTGAAGTGTAAATATCTGTACTTCCATGTGTATGTAAACATTTAAAGAAATGATCTCCATATTTAAATCCACCGGGACAACTAATTCTTGATGTTGTATCAATTAATCCTTCTTCTAATGCAGCAATTGCAGAAATCATTTTAAAAGTTGATCCAGGTGAATAATAACCCATTGTAGCTCTATTGAGCATTGGTTTATCTTTATCCTGCATTAACTCAGTAAATTTTTTTGATGAAGTAACAGTTGCAAAATCATTAAGATTAAATTCCGGTGCACTTACAAATGCAATTATTTCACCAGTTGAGGGTTCAATAGCAACTACTGCTCCTCTTTTATCTTTAAATGATTCTTCTGCTACTTTCTGAGCATCTTTATCAATTCCTAAAATTAAATCATAACCTTTTATTGTTGGAACATCCTCTTTACCTTCTTTAAAACTACCAATAGTTTTTTGTCGTGAATCAACCAGAACATAATTAATTCCCTTTTTACCACGCAAAATATCTTCATATGTTTTTTCAATTCCACTAAAACCAATTTCATCTCCCATCATATATTCATTTTTTCTTTTTTGCAAAATTGAAGAAGGAATCTCTTTAGTATATCCAAACATATGTGCACCCATTACACCAAAAGAATAATCTCTCTGTGTTTCCATAACATAATCAACACCTTGCAATTTTGAAGCATTTTCTTCATACCATGCAATAACTTTGAAATCAACATCTTTTGCAATTCTTCTTGGTATAAATTTAGAGTAGCTTTCACTTGCTTTTAATAATTTTGCCAAGTAACCTTTTTCATAACCCAAAATACTTTCGATGTAAGGATTTAATGTATCATTGTATTCAGATGGTGTAATTCTCAAAGAGAAAGATGGTTTATTACCAACTAAAACTTTTCCATATCTATCAAATAAAATTCCACGTGGTGCAGTTTGGTAAATGGGTTTTACACTGTTTTCATTTGAACGTTCATTATAAACAGGTCCGTTTAAAATTTGCATGCTAAATAGTTGCACTATTGAAATTGCAACGTATCCAACTATGATAATAAATAAAATTCTTTTTCTTGCGAGTGAACCAAAATTTTCGCTCATTCAAATTTCCTCTTTGATTGAAATACAACTAATAAAATTCCAAACAAAGTAGTATAAACAGCAGGCAAAAATGTTCCTTCAAAAAGTATAACTCTTAGTTTTGTATCAGGATTAAAATTTCCAACTTCGGAATAAATTAAAAAGTAAATTACACTTGAAATAAATAAGTAAAAAAGAAACAAATAAGTTGAAATATTTTCAGTTATTCTATTTTCACTATAAAAATAACCAACAATAAACATACTAATAGTCATTGCTAATGCTGAAGCTCCTAATACACCATTAGAAAATAAATCGAAAAATAATCCAAAAATAAATCCTAAAATCATTCCATAAATTTGACCACCAATTAATGTATAATAAACCAAAAGTAATAAAATTAGTTGTGGAACGATTTCATAAACTGAAATTAAAGGAATAACAACTAGTTGTATTATCAATATTGGGATGAAAATCAAAATTGGTTTTAAATAATTTATCATGGTTTTTTAATTAAATTCATTTCAAGATTATTAATTTGTTTACTTGGAACAACTTTAATTACAAACAAAAAGTGGGAAGTATTAACATCTGAAAATGGCTTTACATAAAGAGTATGAAGTAACCCTAACATATTTAATTCTTTCTTTTCAATTACTCCTATTGGAATTGAAGGTGGAAATGCAGTACTAAAATCGGATGTTACTACTTCATCACCTTCTTTAACATCATAAGTTGTAGGAATATTTTTGACAATCAAATTTCTTCCATTGAAATTTAATATACCATTAACATTTGTTCTTTTGATATTAACAGCAATGTTTAAAGATGTATTGTACAAAGTTTTAACAACAGAAAAATTTTCTGTAACATCCATTACAATTCCCGCTAATCCTTTAGTATTTATAACAGGCATACCTTTAATTATACCATCATTTGAGCCTTTATCAATAACAAAATTTCCTTGAAATTTATTTGTTAATTTAGATACAATATTAGTTGGAATTAAATTATAACTTGAAGTGTCTTTAATTGAAAGCATTTCTCGCAGTTCTTCATTTTCTTTTTCCGCCTTGCGAACTTTTTCAAGTTCAAGCATTAAAATTGCATTTTGTTTTTTTAATTCGTCGATTGATTCATCTTTAACAAACAAAGAGATAAAAGAACTTGATAGTTTTTCAACAACTGCAAAATTTGCAATAGCAAATGCTTTTAATTTTTTAGCTTTTGAATTTTCGCTATTGGAAATTAAAAGTAAGCAAATTAAAACCAGAAAAAGAAGAATGAAGTATTCTTTGAATTGATATAAAATTTTTTGTGCAAAATTTATCATTAATATGTTCTTTTACGAATAAACACCTTAGAATATTTGTTAATATTTTCAATAGCTTTGCCAGCACCACGAACAACTGCAGTTAATGGATCTTCGGAAACATGAACAGGTAAATTAGTTTCCATTCTGATTCTTTCATCTAAACCTTTTAACAAAGCACCACCACCACTCAACATTACACCACGATCTAAAATATCGGCTGAAAGTTCCGGAGGTGTTCTTTCAAGTGTTCTTTTTACAGCATCAACAATCTGAGATATATTTTCATTTAAAGCTTCACGAATTTCAACCGAACTAACTTCGGCAGTTTTTGGTACACCACCAACTAAATCTCTTCCTTTAACCTGAATTGTTACTTCTTCTTTTAAAGGTACAGCACTTCCAACTTCGCACTTAATTGCTTCAGCAGTTCTTTCACCAATTAATAAATTGTAATTCTTTTTAAAGAACTGTGAAATTGCATTATTCATTTCGTCGCCGGCAATTCGTATTGATTCTTCATTAACAATTCCAGCCAAAGCAATAACAGCAATTTCAGTTGTACCACCACCAATATCAATAATCATATTACCAACTGCTGCTTCAACATCAATACCTATTCCAATAGCTGCAGCCATTGGTTCAGCAATTAAATGAACTTCTTTAGCACCAGCATGTTCGGCAGCATCGCGAACAGCACGTTTTTCAACTTCAGTTACACCACTTGGAACAGCAATTACTATTCTTTTACTTTGAAATGTATTTGGAGTAATTTTTTTAATAAAAGCTCTGATCATTCCTTCAGCAATTTCAAAATCTGCAATTACACCATCCCGCATTGGTCTAGTAACACGAATTTCCCTATGTTCTCTTCCCTGCATTTCTTTTGCTTTATTTCCAAGTTCAATTATTCTTTTTGTGTTTCTGTCAAAAGCAACAATTGATGGTTCATTGAGAACGATTCCTTTTCCTTTAATATAAATTAAAGTGTTTGCTGTTCCTAAATCTATTGCAATATCTGTTGAGAATAAATCAAATAAACCCATTTTTATCCTTAATGCTTAAAATTTCTAATTCCTGTAAATATCATTGAAATATTTTTTTTGTTTGCCGCTTCAATTACTTCATCATCACGTACGGAGCCACCCGGTTGAATAATTGAAGTTATTCCTTGTTCAGCAATTTGAATTACACCATCAGCAAATGGGAAAAATGCATCCGAAGCTGCAACTGCTCCATTTAATTCATGATTAAATTGTTTTGCTTTTTCTGATGCAATTTTTGCTGAATCAATTCTTGACATTTGTCCTGCACCAACACCAATAACTTTTTTATCTTTTGCAAAAACAATTGCATTTGATTTGGTGTGTTTACAAATAATCCAGGCAAACTTTAAATCTTCCAATTCTTGTTCAGTATATTTTTTTGTTGTTACTAATTTTAAATCTTCATCTTTAAGTTTAGAATTATCTTTTTCCTGAACTAAAATTCCACCGGTTACTGATTTGAATTGTAATTCTTTTTCTTCAGGAAATTTTTTAATAACAACCAATCTTCTATTCTTTTTTGATTTTAAAATTTCTAATGCTTCATTGCTAAAAGAAGTTGCAATTATAATTTCTGAGAATATTTCATTTAGTTTGTTTGCTGTTTCAATATCAACTTCTCTGTTAAAAACTACAATTCCACCAAAAGCTGAAACGGGATCAGATGATAAAGCTTTTTGATATGCTTCAAAAACAGAATTAGCTACTGCGGCACCGCACGGATTAGTATGTTTTATAATTGCACAAGCTGTTTCTTCAAAATCAGAAATTAATTCTACTGCAGCTACCAAATCAACAATATTATTATAACTTAATTCTTTACCATGAATAATTTCAAAGTACTTTTCAAACTCACCAAAAAGAAAAGCTTTTTGATGTGGGTTTTCACCATATCTTAATTCAAAACTTGCTTTAGAATTTAAACGAAAACTTTTTTTGTCAAATTGAAATTCTTTTTCAAAATAATTTGCAATCAATGTATCGTAGAAAGATGTGTAATCAAAAGCTTCGTAGGCTAATTTTTTTCTTGTTTCAATTGAAATTTTTCCGGTTTGAAGTTCTTGTAAAAAACTTTCATACTGATTTGGATTTGTTAATATTGAAACATGTTTAAAGTTTTTTGCCGAAGCACGAATTAAACTTGGGCCACCAATATCAATATTTTCAATTTTTTCTTCTAACGAAATATCTTCTCTATTTACAACTTGCGGAAATGGATAAAGATTAACGCACACAATATCAATTGGAATAATTTCATTTTGTTCAGCTTGAATTTTATCATTATCAAAATCATGACGCATTAAAATTCCACCAAAAATTTTTGGATGCAAAGTTTTAACTCTGCCATCAAAAATTTCCGGAAATTTTGTAAAGTCTTTTATTTCAATACAATCAATGGAATTTTCTTTTAAAAGTTTAAACGTATTTCCAGTTGCAATAATCTTATAGTTAAGCTTTGTTAATTGAAATGCAAAATCAACTATTTTCGTTTTATCAGAAACACTTATTAAAGCAAATTTAGTCACACACACACCGATTAGTTTTATTGCAAACTTTTAAAAAAATTATTTACAACTTTTGGTAATAAAATATGTTCAACTTCAAGAACTTTATGAGCAATTTCATCCGGTGAATTACAATCTGAAATATCTACTTTTTCTTGCTCTATAATTTCACCATTATCATAAATTTTATCTACAAAGTGAACAGTAGCACCAGAAACTTTTTCACCACTTTCAAAAACTGCTTTATGAACATTCATACCATACATTCCTTTTCCACCAAACTTTGGTAATAATGCAGGGTGAATGTTTATAATTTTTTTATTGAACAAATCTATAAACTCGTCAGGAATTTTTTTCAAAAATCCTGCAAGAACAATTAAATTAATATTAAGATCAAAAAATTTTTTAGCTAATGTTTTGTAATCAATAAATTCATCATTTGAAACTTCTGCAATAAAAAAAACGGGAATCGAATTTTGATTTGCAAATTCAACTGCCCCGCAATTTTTTTTATTACTTACAACAGCAACAATCTTAATTTTTTCTTTATCAATTTTTTCAAATAGCGCTTTTAAATTACTTCCTTTACCTGAAACAAACACTGCTATATTAAACATAAATCATAAAATTTGGTGGAAAAAATTATCTAAATGAGGTTAAATAATCAATTAAAAAGTCTTAAAAATGAAGAATTATTTACATTTATTTTATTCTTCTTTTGAGAAATTCAATTTTCGATTGAATAAAATCTTTAAAGTCGTAATCATTTTCATTTTCAGCTTTAAGTAAAAATTCTTTTGCTTCTTCTTTATTTCCTAAATTAAAATTGGCATTTGCATAAATTAATTTTGACATTGGCATAATCCATTTTTCTTTATGAATTTTCATTTCAAAAATTTCGTTGCATGTTTCAATAGCTTCTTTATTCTTACCAATTTTTTGTTCAGCTTCTGCTAAATAAATTAATTGCAATGCCTTTAAATCATTTGTGAAATTTTCTTTTGAATTTGTTAGAGTGTTATAAACATAACGATAATTTCCAACATCGAGATTATTTTTAATTTTGTAAAGAAATAACTCTTCATCCGAAATTCCGTTTTCTAAATAATTTTCAGATTTTTTCAATGCATATGTATCTTCAAAAATATCCTGATTACCATTTTTTGCAAGTAATAAATATTGTTTGAAATCTTCTTCTTTATTTAACATCTTGTAAGAAATTGCTGTATTTAATGCTGCAATTCCTGTTAAATCCAATTCACGAGATAAATCCAAAAACATCTCATAATTCTTAATTGCTTCTTTAAAATTGTTTTTCTTGAAATAAATTTCTCCTTTTCTATAATATGCCAAAGCTGTTATTTGTGGTATTTTTTTGTTTCTAAGTTTAATTACATTGTTTAATACAGAATTAGCATACTCAACATTTTTACCTTTAATTAAACTTACGGCATATTGGTAACCAAATAATCCATTTTGGGGATATTTAGCAATTAAATTTTGTAACAAAGTATAAGCAGAATCATATTCAGAAAGATAATCGCTATAAATTTTAGCTAAGTGAAATTGTGCTTCAGTTTTAGAATAAATTCCTTTGTTATACGCAATTTTAATATATCTTAAACCACGATTTTTATCGGAAGTTAAACCTGTTAAATTAACAGCCCATTTTAGGAAATCCGGCACAAAACTCATTGCATAATCAAGCAAGCCAAGACCTAAGTAAGCATCGTAAAAATTAGGTTTTATTTTTAATGATTCTTCTAAATAATTTACAGCGTTTTTGCTACTCCAAAATGCATCTACAGATTGCCCATTTGTTGCCTGAGCCATTGCTCTGAACAACATTAAATTTCCTGCGATGTAATTTGTATAATAATCTTTCTGATTTTTATTTAATTGTTTATCAATTTTTTCCTGTGCTATATCGGCAAATTTAATGAACACCTGATATTCACCCGGATCACGTGACCCAATATAAATCCAAAAATGTAAAAGTGCTGTTCTGTAATATCCTTCAGGTGAGTTTGGAAATTCATTAATAATTTTTTCATAAGTTTTTTCTGCCTGAACAAGTTGAAAATTATAAGCTTGTTCCATTCCTTCATTTGCCAATGCACGGATTCTCGATTGAGAAAAAGTTAATGAAGTAATAAAAATAAACAGATAAATAAAATATTTAGTACTCAATTTTGATTATTCCTTTTTGAATTTTCAACTGATGCTTTAACAAATTCTCTGAAAAGTGGATGAGCTTTGATAGCTCTTGATTTTAATTCCGGATGAAACTGACAACCAACAAAATATGGATGATTTGCTAATTCAATCATTTCAACTAATTTATCATCAGGAGATACACCACTTATAATTAAACCCTTTTCTTCAAGTAATGTTCTAAATTTATTATTAAACTCAAACCGATGACGATGACGTTCAGAAATTTTTGGTTTTTTATAGGCATCGTATGCTTTAGTTCCTTTTTTCAAAACACATGGATATGCACCAAGCCTCATTGTTGCACCTTTGTTCTTCACTTTCAATTGCTCAGGCATAATATGAATTACATTCCATTTATTTTTAACAAATTCTTGACTGTTAGCATTTTTAATTCCAGCAACATTCCTTGCAAATTCAATTACAGCACATTGCATACCTAAGCAAATTCCAAAGAAAGGAATTTTATTTTCACGGGCATATTGAATTGCTAATATTTTACCTTCAATTCCTCTTTCACCAAATCCACCCGGAACTAATAAACCATCATAATTTTTAAGAATTGATTCAGCTCCTTTTAGTTCTATTTCTTCTGAACTAATAAATTCTGATTCAACTTTTACATTATTTTCCGCACCAGCATGAACAAATGCTTCCGAAATACTTTTATAAGCATCTTTGTTTTCAATATACTTACCGACAATTGCTATTTTTACTTTGCCTGCTGGATTAATAACTGTGTTTACAAAATTTTGCCATTCTTCTAATTTTATATTTAATTCAGGAAGTTTTAATCTATCCAAAATTATAGTATCAAGATTTTGTTGATATAAAACGATTGGGACTTCATAAATCGTTGAACAATCATGAGCAGATATAACAGCATCTTTTCTGACATTGGTAAAAAGTGCAATTTTTTCTCTTATTTCTTTTGACAATTTATTTTCAGAACGGCAGACTAAAATATTCGGTTGAATTCCTAACTCCAGTAAATTTTTAACAGAATGTTGAGTTGGTTTTGTTTTCATTTCTCCGGCAGATTGAATATATGGGACTAAAGTTACATGAATGTTGATTGCATTTTTTCTCCCCATCTCAAGCATAATTTGTCTCATTGATTCAATGAAAGGTAAACTTTCAATGTCTCCAACTGTTCCACCAATTTCAGTAATAACAATATCATATTTTCCGGTTTCACCAAGTTGCATCATTCTTTTTTTAATTTCATCGGTAATATGTGGAATAACCTGAACTGTTGTTCCTAAATAATCTCCTCTTCTTTCTTTATTGATTACATCAAAATATACTTGACCGGTTGTTGTGTTATTTGCTCTGCTCATATCAACATCAAGAAAGCGTTCATAATGTCCGAGGTCTAAATCGGTTTCAGCTCCATCATCTGTTACATAAACTTCTCCATGTTGAAATGGATTCATTGTACCGGGATCAACATTTATGTAAGGATCAAATTTTTGAATTGTAACATTATATCCACGTAATTTTAGTAATAATCCAATTGAAGAAGCAGTAATTCCTTTTCCAAGCGATGAAACAACCCCACCAGTAACAAAGATATACTTAACTTTTTTCTTTTTAGACATGTTGAATGATTGGACCTATTTTGTTTATCAAAGATAAAAAATTTTTTTTATTTGAAAGCTCTTGATTTTTTATTTATTAATTGAATTATACATTTTTTTTGTAATAGACTTATTCTTCGTTAACTAAAGCTGAATTTCCTTTTGCAATTTTTAATATATAAGTTTTTTTATTTTTATTTATAAGAGAGCTATTTCGAAGCCAAGGATTAAATATTTTCAGAAGTTTATAATTAATACCATTTGATTTTGCAAATGAAACTAAATCTTTGATTGAGTAATCAACTTTCACTTCACTAAATTCAAGCTGGGGATAAAGTTCATCATCTGTTACATAAAAACCATAATTTTTTGGATTCTTAAAAATTTCTTTTAATGCAATTATGCGGGCAATAAATCTGTAAGTTTCTTCATTCAAATAAAGATTATAATAATTTTTAGTTTGCTGACTTTGAATTTGATTTTCAATTCCAGATATACCAAAATTATAAGATGCCCCTGCTAAAGTCCAATTACCAAGTTTAGATTTAGCTTCTAATAAATATTTACAAGCAGCTATTGTAGATTTTTCAACATCATAACGTTCATCAATTTCATTGTTTATTTCTAAACCATATTTTTTAGCCGTTGACTCCATCAATTGCCAAAAACCTGTTGCCCCGGCAGGTGAAACTACATTAATCAATCCACTTTCTGCAACTGCTAAATATTTAAAATCATCATGAATGTTATATTCATCTAAAATTTTCTCGATCAACGGAAACCAACGATTTGCTCTTTTTAAATATAGAAGTGTAGCTGAATGCCAATAAGTATTAACTAAAAATTCTCTTTCAATTCTTTCACGAACATCAAAATCTTCCAATGGAACTTTTTCTCCACAAAAAAATAAGCTATCAGGAATTGGTGGTGAATAAATTCTTCTTTCATTTTCTGTTATAATTATTGGTTGCTGACGAATAGCATTTCTGATTTTAGCATTTAAATAAAAATAAGTAAAAGCTACAGCCGAAAATAAAACTATTATTATTGAAATTAACAGCAAAGTATTTTTTTTATCAGCCAAGATTTCTCCAATTTTTTTGAATGTATAAAGAAAAATTTAAAAAAAAGCGGATTAACTTTTTAAAGTTAACCCGCTAAAATAGTTTATTGCAAATATTAATTACTTTGTTCCAAATGCAATATCTTCTAACATTTTTGTTGTTAAAGATTTTGGTCGTTCAATAGGATAACCCAAAGCTCTTGCCCAAACGATATTTGCAGTAACACCTAAAGCACGTCCAATGCCAAATAAAACAGTATAAAAGTCATATTCTTTTACTCCATAATACCATTGAATTACACCAGATTGAGCATCAACATTTGGCCAAGGATTTTTTGCTTTCCCTCTAGCAAGTAAAATATCCGGAACAACTTTGAAAAGTAAATCAACATATTTAAAAAGTGGATCATCCGGTAAATGTTTCAAACAAAATTCACGTTGAGCCATGTAACGCGGATCAGTTTTTCTAAGAACAGCATGACCAAAACCAGGAATAACCTTTCCGGCATCGAGAGTGTCATTCACAAATTTTTTCATCTCTTCTTCTGTAGGAATTTTACCACCCAATTCTTCATAAACACCATGTAACCAACGAAGTACTTCTTCATTTGCTAAACCATGAAGTGGTCCAGCTAATCCATTCAGCATTGCACTTATTGAATAATACATATCGGATAAAGCACTTGCAACCAAATGCCCGATGTGTGCACTTACATTTCCACTTTCATGGTCACTATGAAGAATAAAATACAAACGAGAAATATCATCATATGGTTTTGGAATACCCATCATATGTGCAAAGTTACCTCCAAAATCCAGGTTAGGATCTGGTGCAATAATATCTCCATTTCTATATTTCAACCGATAAATGAAAGCTGCTATTTCTGGTAGTTTAGCTAAAAGATTCAATCCATCTTCTAAATAATAAACCCAGTAATCATTTTTCTTTACTCCTTCATGATATTTTTTGGTAAAGATTGAATCTTTTTGCATAGACATTATTGCTGTTGCAAACATTGTCATTGGATGTGAATCAATTGGCATTGATTTGATTATATTAAAAACATAATCAGGAACTTGTTTTCGATTATTGAACTCTTCATGAATAGCATTTACTTCATTTTCTGTTGGAAGATCACCTGTTAAAAGGAAATAATAAAACCCTTCAACATAAGGCATTTCTCCATCAGGAACTTTAGGAAGTTTTTCTAAAACTTCCGGAATTGTCAATCCTCTGAAACGAATTCCTTCGTAAGGATCAAGATAAGATATATCTGTTACAAGACTTTTAATATCTCGCATACCACCAATAATTTGTCCAATGGTAACTTCATCAACTTTTACATTACCATATTCCTTTATTAACTTTTCGGTGCGAGGTCTTTCAATTGCTATTTTTTCTTGTAGTTTTTCTTTTAGCAAGGACATTTTTGCCTCCTCATTTTTTGTGAATTGCCTGCTAATTAATTTAGTTTATCTATTATTTGTGAAGCTTTTTTCCCACTTATAATTGCACCTTCAATAGTTGCCGGAAATTCTAATGTTGTCCAATCTCCTGCTATAATTAAATTTTCAAATTCACTTTTAATATTTTCTCTTATAATGTTTGATGCAACATCTGGAATAAAGGTTGCTCTTTTTTCTTTTATTATTTTTACATCCAATACATTTTCTGTTGAGAAATTAGGAAAATAATTTTTTAATTCCGAATAAATTTCTTGAAGTATAAAATCTTTTTCTAAATTAATAAAACCATCTGAATTACTTTTTGTTATACTTATATGTTTTCCTTTATTAAATATCCAATGAATTTCTGAATTGAGTAATCCATAAAATTTTTCTTTAAATATATTTTCTTTCATCCAAATGTGAATATTTAAGATTGAAGAGTATTTAAATTCTGATGAGTGTACTTGAGAAAGTGGATAAATATTTTTCCCATTTAAATCATAAAAATTTATTTTAGAAATTGAATGTGGAGGCAATGCAAATACTACATAGTCGAATGAATCATAATTGTTTTTATTTGTTATAATTTTTTTAATGAAGTTTTCTTCAACAATTATTTTTTCTACTCTTTCATTTTTATAAATATTATTTCCTTTTTCAATTAAATATTTTTCTATCGGATGAATAAAAATTTCTGATAAGCTGTTTTTTGTTAAAATAAATTTTGATGAATTATTACCATTAAAAAATATTTCTTTTAACACATTTGAAAAAATCAATGCCGAAGCTTTGTCGGGCGAAGAATTCATCGTACCAACAATTAAAATCTCCCAAAAATTATTTATTGCTTCATCATTTTGATTTTTTAATAACAACCATTCGAGTACAGTTAAATTTTTTAAGTCCTCTTTGAAACAACATGCTATATCAAGAATAAAATCTATAATCTTAAGTCTATCTTTAATTAATAACGCTTTATAATTTAATATTGCAAATAATAAATTAAAGGGATAAAAAATTTTCGGAGATTTTAATTTGTAGATTTTATTATTCTCATCAATAAAAGTAACATCAAGATTTTTTTGTATTTCAATTTTGTTTTCTGTTTTTAGTTCACTGATAAGCTTTAAAGTTTCTTTATAACAACCCATTAATAAATGATGACCATTGTCATAAAAATCATTTTGCTTTTCGTTGAATAGAGAATAAGTTCTTCCACCTAATTTAGGTGAAGATTCAATTAAAGTTACTTTATAATTATTTTTAGAGAGATAAAAAGAAGAAGTTAAACCAGCAAGCCCACCACCGATAACAATAATTTTTTTCATTAGTAAACTAAGCTATATTTTGCCCACACTCCAAAAGCAATTGAAACTTTTTCAACTTTATTTACTTTTATGTTTTTATTAAGTACATCAAAATTTTCTTTTTCTAATTTTTTTAATAATCTATAATAAATATGTTGCATTGCACGTGCTGCAAACATTGAGCGTTTATCTTCATAGTTTAGTGAATCGTTTGCTTTTTGATAAAAATATTTTGCACGGTCAGCTTCATATTTCATCAGATTAATAAAATGCTGATTATATATTTTATTCTTTAAATCTTCTTCAGAATAATCAAATAATTTTAAATCATTTTGTGGCAAATAAATTCTTCCATTTTCATAATCTTTTTTTACATCTCTTAAAATATTTGTTAATTGCATTGCTTTGCCGAGATTAACTGCATAATCTTTAGTTGATGGATGTTTATATCCAAAAATTTCTATGCACATTAATCCAACAGTTGATGCTACCAAATAACAATAGTTAGATAAGTCATCGAATGTTAAATATCTTTTTCTTTGAAGATCCATTTCAACACCAGCAATTAATTCAAAAAATGGATCGAGAGGAATATTAAATTGTTTTATATAGATAATAAGTTTATTTAATAATTGAATTTCGGAACTGCCTTTAAGTGCTTTTTCTAATTCAATTCTCCATTTACGTAATCTTTCATATTTTACTTCATCCGGTTCGTTTCCTAAATCAACAATATCATCAGTTTTTCTGCAAAATGCATAAACTGTATTCATTGCCTCTCTTTTTGGTTTTTCGAGCAAACTGAAAGCATAATAAAAACTACTTTTGCTTTCTTTTGTTATTTCTTTTGATTCATCAAACATTTTTTAAGCTTTTAATAAATATTTCAAAAAAATCTTTCTTATTTAATTTAGGTCTTTTATTCAAAACATCATAATTATTTGAAATAATTTTTTCTAAAATTTTAATTCCACCTAAAATTGTCATTCTCATTTGAATTAAAAAACTTTTAGGAATAAAATTTTGAATTACTTTTCCTTCTTCGAATAATTTTTTTGTTTCATCAGTTAAATCTTTAAAGAGCATTATTAAATTATCGTTCATTGTTCCTTTATAAAAATCATTTTCTACGATATTATATTTATTCATTTTAGATTCGGGAACGTAGATTCTATTTTTTTTTATATCTATAGAAACATCCTGATAAAAATTTGTTAGTTGTAAAGCAGTACAAATTTTATCCGATGCCATTTTGGCTTCTTGATTTTCAACATTAAAAATCTTTAAAAGAATTCTACCAACTGGATTAGCTGATCTTCTGCAATAATCTAAAATTTCAGATTCGGTTTTATATCTATTTTTTGTTACATCTTGTTTGAATGCTGATATCAAATCGAGAAAGAGATTTTTTTCGATGTTAAATTTTTCAATTGTGATTTTTAATGAATACCAAAATTCATTTTCATATTTATTTTCAAATGATTTTAAGAAATTATTTTCATATTCGTTTAATAAATTAATTCTTTGTTCATTAGATAAATTTCCTTCATCTGCAATATCATCGGCTTGACGTGCAAATTGATAAACAACAGCGATATATTTTCTTATTTCTTTAGGAACAGTAAAAAAAATAACCGGGAAGTTTTCATAGTGAGACTTTGCAAAGGACAATGAATTATTAAAAGCGTTTTTAAGCTCTATCAATTTCTATTCTTCATTTTTCCGAAACTTAATAAAAAATTTTTCTAATTATCCAATCCAGTTTTCAGAAGTTTCTCTTAATGGTTTTTTCTCTTCAGAATAATTTTTCTCTTCTTCAGCTTTTTGTAAAGCTTCAAGTGAAGATTCCATTGTAAATCTGAATGGATTGTTTGCTTTCTTTTTTAGAATTTCTTTTTGATTAGAATTATTTGGACTATCAAATAGTGATGGAATTTTTAGCTTTGGTAAATTTGATATGTTTTTCTGAAGTTCCATTTTCACTTCTCCTTTTAATTTAGAGCATAAGCAGAAACTCCCTGATTATTATCGATAAATTCTATCGTAAATTTAACAAAAATTCTCTTTTTTTTGAATCAAAATCGTTTTGCAATTTCTTTTATTTATTTTTGAATTATGAAACTGAAACAACACATAAAAGAAACTTTATATTTGGCATTTCCAATATCAGTCGGACAACTTGGCCACATTATGATGGGTGTTGTTGATAGTTTGATGGTTGGAAAAGTAGGGACAGAATCGTTAGCAGCTGCAGCATTGGTAAATGGACTTTTTTTCTTAGTGCTTGTAATTGGAATTGGTTTATCAATGGCGGCAACACCATTTTTATCTATTGCGAAAGGTGAAAAAAATTTTTCAAATTGTGGAAATATTTTTGCTCATTCATTTATTGTTAATTTTATTTTTTCATTGATTTTAACATTTATAACTTTTTCTATTTCTTATTTAATACCTTTTTTAAACCAACCAAAAGTTGTAGTAAAATTAGCAATTCCCTATTTGCAAGTTTTATCTTTATCGGTTATACCATTTATGTTATTTCAAACATCAAGACAATTTTTTGAAGGATTATCATTTCCGAAACTTCCAATGATAATTGCAATAGTTGCAAATTTTTTCAATGCATTTTTTAACTGGATTCTGATTTATGGAAAATTTGGATTTCCTGCACTTGGTCTTTTTGGAGCTGGAATTTCAACAACTTTGACAAGATGGTTGATGGCTTTATGTTTGACTTATTTTGTTTTTAATTACAATAAAGTGAAAATTTATGAACCAAAACTATTTGTAAAAACTTATGACATTTTGTTAATTAAAAAATTAATAAAAATAGGATTGCCAAGTGGCTTCCAATATTTTTTGGAAGTTGCTGCATTTTCTTTTTCGGCTGTTATGATTGGTTGGCTTGGAAGTATTCAATTAGCAGCTCATCAAATTGCTTTAAATCTTGCTTCAGTTACATATATGATTATTTTAGGAATTTCATCTGCCGGGACTATTAGAGTTGGAGAATTTCTTGGTGAAAAAAATTTGAATAAAGTTCGAATTGCTGGATTTACTGCTTTAGGTATTGCAATTTCTATTATGTTTTTCTTCGGTGTTTCTTTTATTTTCTTGAAAGATATTTTACCCAAATATTATGTTCATGAAATTGAAGTTATAAATGTAGCTTCTTCATTATTAATTGTTGCTGCTCTGTTTCAAATTTTTGATGGTATGCAAGCAACAGGAATTGGAATTCTCCGTGGATTAATGGATGTTAAAATTCCATTGTTAATTTCAATTCTTTCATATTGGCTAATTGGAATTCCTATCGGAGCTATTCTTGGTTTCTATTTTAGTTTAAATGCTTTAGGCATTTGGATTGGATTATTACTTGCACTGATGATTTTAGGAATTTCAATGTTATTAAGATTTAATTTTAAAACTAGAAGTTAGTTGTATTTCTTTATGTATTTTTGCACTTAAAAATTTAGAAAGCAAAATGAAAAAATTTGCACCAATATTTGTAATAATAGCTGCTTCGCTTTGGGGTGTTGATGGAATTGTATTGCGTCCAGCTTTGTACAGTTTACCAGTTCCTTTAGTTGTTTTTGTAGAAAGTACAATTGTTGTATTGCTTTTATCACCTCTTTTGAGAACTCATTTAACATCAATTAAAAAATTAACAAGAAGCGATTTAATTTATTTTCTTATTGTTGGTTTATTTGGTGGTGCAATTGGAACAATGGCAATTACTAAAGCTCTTTTTTATGTTAATTTTGTACATCTTTCTGTTGTAATCCTACTTCAAAAACTTCAACCTGTTTTTGCTTTGATTTTAGCCTCATTAATATTGAAGGAAAAACTTCCCCGTGAATTTTTTATCTGGGCTTCGTTTGCAATTTTAGGTGCATATCTAATGACTTTTGGTTTACACTTACCAAATTTTGATACCGGTAAAAATACTGTTGTTGCCGCGATTTTATCTCTTATTGCTGCTGCCAGCTTTGGTTCTTCAACTGTATTTAGTAAAAGGGCTTTAAAAAATGTTTCTTTTGAAATAGGTACTTATTTAAGATTTGCTTTTTCTTCGGTTATAATGTTTTTTATTTCATTTTTTACCGGAGATTTATTACACATAAATATGATTACTTCAACTCAAATAGCAGTTTTTATTCTTATTGCTTTTACAACAGGTGGGGCAGCAATATTTTTATATTATTTTGGATTAAAAAATATTTCAGCTTCTGTTGCAACAATTTGTGAACTGGCTTTTCCATTGACTGCAGTCATTTTAGATTATTTCGTAAGAGGAACTGTACTATCATTAATTCAATGGTTTGGCATTTTTATTTTAATAATGAGTATAATTAAAGTAAGTGGACTTTCTTTTCAAAGTAAAAAATAAAAATATTATTTTTTTTCAAACTTAATTGAAACTGAATTTATACAATATCTTAATCCGGTTGGTTTTGGACCATCATTAAAAACATGTCCTAAATGCCCGCCACAATTTTTACACATAACTTCTATTCGATGCATTCCAAAGCTAAAATCATCTTTTTCAATTATTTTATTTTTATCAATTGATTCATAAAAACTTGGCCAACCGCAACCAGCATCAAATTTTGTTTCAGATTCAAATAATACTTCGCCACAAGCTGCACATTTATAAACACCTTTTTCAAAATGATTCCAATATTTTCCTGTAAATGGTCTTTCAGTTCCTTTTTCTCTTAATACATAATATTGTTCTTCGGTAAGAATCTTTTTCCATTCTTCTTCAGTTTTATAACTCTTATTCAATTTGAAATCCTTTCGATTTTTATTTTCTTGAGATAATAACAAAATGCTCAAAGAAAAAATAATTAAAGCTACGGTTTTTAATTTCATGGCTTTTTAATAAATGGAACAAATAAGATTTTAATTTAGTTTCTTTTGAGCAGTAATTGCTTCATCAATTGAATTGTAATAACCTACTCTCACTCTGTACCATTTTCCCCCACGTTCAGGAATATTGGCTTCAACTATAAATGCATCAAAACCTTTTGCTTTCAGTTTTCTAACTTCACTTTCAGCTTTTGCTTTGTTTTTCCATGATGAAACCTGAAAAACAAATTTTGAACCGTCGCTGAAAATAGTTTTGTTGTTAGTAGATGTCCATTCATCGCTTGATGTTTTTTGATTTGATTTAAGAAATTTTTCCTTAAGAGTTCTATTATCTATTATTTTAAATGAAGTATCTTTTTCAATTTTAGGCTTTTCTTCTATTTTTTTAATTTCACTTGGCTTTCCTTCAGCAATTTTAATTAGATATTCTCTATTTTTTTCTTTCCTTTGCTTTTCGTTTTCTTCAACACTTTTTTGAACTTTTTTATTTAAATATTTGATACAAAATTCATAAACCGATTTTACAGAATTGTCACTTTCAATATCCTCTGAAAAATTTTGAGTATTAATATTTAATCCGGGTACCGATTTTTCTCCTAAGATTTTTAATTTATCATCATAATATAAAGAACCAATTTTAGCAAACTTCTGATTAACCAAAGTAAAAAATATCTGTTCTTTACAACTAAATATTTTTTCATCAATAGATTCGATTTTTTTGGGGGTTTTATAAAAAGTAAAAGTTAAAGCCGAAATTTGATTTTCGAAATGTTTTATTGATGAAGTATCTACAAAAATTTTTTCAATATTAGTTTCACTAACTAATATCCATTTGTTGCTTAACGTTTGACTAAAATTAATAAACGGGAATAAAATTAGTAGAACTAATACTCTTTTCATTTTATTATATAATAAGTTAAATAAATTACTTTAAATTAATTCTTTCCTTGACAAAAATACGAAGGAGTATTATTTTTTCCACAACTTTTTTGAAATATTATGCTTACAGAATTCGGAAAAATTTTCATTTTCATATTACTTGCAATAATCTTTGTAATTATCACACTATTTATTAACAAACTAATAAGACCAAACAGGCCAACAGTTGAAAAACAAAAAGTCTATGAGTGTGGTGAAAATCCAGAGGGCTCACCATGGGTTAAATTTAATATTAGATTTTATGTAGTTGCTTTAATCTTTTTAATATTTGATGTAGAAGTTGTTTTACTTTTTCCCTGGGCTTTAGTATATAAAGATTTTGGTGTGTTTGGGTTTATTACTGGTATTATATTTTTATTAGTTTTAGGTTTAGGAATGGCTTATGAATGGCGTAAAGGCGATCTTGAATGGGCTCGTCCTACTCCAAAGCCTCCAAAATTAGATGAATTACTTAAAAAAGATTCTTAAAAATTAAAAAAAGAAAATTTAGTTATGGGTTTACTTGATAAAGAATTTTCTGATGGTAATATTGTTGTTGCCAATGTAGAAGATTTACTTAACTGGGCAAGATTATCATCTGTATGGCAATTAGGTTTCGGGCTAGCTTGCTGCGCTATTGAAATGATGGCAACTTCTGCCTCCCATTATGATTTTGATAGATTTGGTTTAATTCCAAGAAATACTCCTCGTCAGGCTGATGCTATTATTATTTCCGGAACCGTTACTTTAAAGATGGCTATTCGTATTAAAAGACTTTATGAACAAATTCCTGATCCAAAATACATAATTTCAATGGGAAGTTGCGCAAATTGTGGTGGTCCATATTGGGAGCATGGTTATCATGTTTTAAAAGGTGTTGATAGAATTATTCCGGTTGATGTTTATGTTCCCGGTTGTCCACCAAGACCCGAAGCATTGCTCGAAGGTTTACTTAAATTGCAAGAAAAAATCAGAAATGAATCATTAAGAAAAAAATCATGAAAAAGGCTGAAGAAATTTTTGAAATACTAAAAAATGAGTTTGGTGATATAATTTTATCATTTGATAAAGATACTCCAACCGAACCAATTATTTCTATAGAACCCCTTAAAATACATATAGTTAGCAAGTTTTTAAGAGATAATGCTGAGCTACAATTCGATAGTTTAATGTGTCTTTCAGGTGTTGATGATGCAAATGGGAAAAAAGTAAAAGATGCTGATGGAATTGATATAATTGAAGGTGGAACTTTAAGTGTTTATTATCATTTGTATTCAACAGTTTTGCGACATAAAATTACTCTTAAAGTATCTGCTCCCCGTGAAGATGCAAAAGTTGAATCTGTAGAAAATATTTGGAAATGCGCTGATTGGCACGAACGTGAAGCTTATGATATGTTAGGAATTATTTTTTTAAATCATCCGGATTTAAGAAGAATTCTTATGCCTTATGATTGGTTCGAAGATTCATTTCCTTTAAGAAAGGATTTTAAAGTACCCGAATTTTATCAAGGAATGAAAATTCCTTATTAATTTTAGAAAGTTTGTATTGGAATAAGATGGCACTAAAAACTGAAACAATGATATTAAATATGGGTCCTCAACACCCTTCTACACATGGTGTTCTGAGACTTGAACTTGAAATTGAAGGTGAACTAATTGTAAATGTCAAACCACATTTAGGTTATCTTCACAGATGTTTTGAAAAACATGCTGAAGCAATGCAGTATAATCAGGTTGTGCCTTATACTGATAGAATGGATTACCTTGCTGCAATGGGAAATAACTTTGGATATGTTTTAGCAATTGAAAAACTTTTAGGTATTCAAGTTCCTGAAAGGGTTGAATATATAAGAGTAATTATGGCTGAACTTCAAAGAATTGCATCTCATTGCGTTGCAATTGGAACAAATGGAGCAGATATCGGAGCATTAACTCCTTTCCTATATTTATTCCGTGACCGTGAATATATACTTTCAATTTTTGAAGAAACATGTGGAGCAAGAATGCTCTACAATTATATGTGGATTGGAGGTTTATCACACGATATTCATCCAAATTTTGTCAGAAGGACAAAAGAATTTACAAGTTATTTCAAAAATACAATTGTAGAATTAGATAATCTTTTAAGTTATAATAAAATATTTGTCGAAAGAACAGCTAATATTGGTATTTTACCTGCAGATACTGCGATAAACTATGGAGCAACAGGGCCAGTTTTACGAGGTAGCGGAGTGAAATTTGATTTAAGAAAAGATGATACATATTCTATTTATAATAGATTTGATTTTGATATTCCAGTAGGAAAAGGATTGCAAGGAACAGTTGGTGATAGTTGGGATAGATATTATGTTCGGGTTCGAGAAATGGAGCAAAGTTTAAGGATAATTGAGCAAGCAATCGACCAAATTCCTGAAGGTGATGTTCAATCAGCAATTCCAAAAAAAATAAAACCTCCAAAAGGAACTGTTTATACACGTGTTGAAAATCCACGTGGAGAATTGGGTTATTTTATAATTAGTGATGGCAACACGAATCCATTTAGAGTTAAAGTTCGTGCTCCATCTTTCGTAAATTTAGAAATACTTGGAGAATTGTGTAAAGGGCATTTAGTTGCCGATGTTATAGCAATTCTTGGAAGTATTGATATAGTTTTAGGAGAAGTGGATAGATAATGTACCAATACTTTTACGAATTAACCGGAAGTGTAATCATTTCAACTTTGATTACAGCAGTATTTCCTCTTGTTAATGTATTACTGGTAGCTTTGTTAGGGGTTTACTTAGAAAGAAAAGTATCAGCCTGGATGCAAGATCGTGTTGGTCCTAACAGAGCTGGTCCTTTCGGATTATTTCAAACAGTAGCAGATTTTATTAAAATGCTCCAAAAAGAAGATGCGACTGCTTTAGATATTGATAAAAAACTTTATAATATTGCTCCAGTACTTGTTTTTGCTGGAAGTTTTGCAGTTTATGCTGTTATTCCCTTTTCTTCCAAATTAATTGGAAGTGAAATTGAAGTCGGACTTTTTTATGCACTTGCCGTTTCAAGTTTTGTAGTAGCAGGAATTTTAATGGCTGGTTGGTCTTCAAATAATAAATATTCACTTCTCGGAGCTATGCGTTCTGCTGCTCAAATAGTTAGTTACGAAATTCCAACTGCTTTAGTTGTTCTTGCTATGGTTATGTTTTTAGGAACCTTGAGTTTGTCTAAAATTAGTGAAATGCAAACTGCTTATTTTTGGAACTGGAATATTTTAGGTGGAGCAGAATTTGGTTTAGTTAAATTTTTATTAATTCCTTTTATGGTAGTTGGCTTTGTAATAATTTTTATAAGCACTCTTGCTGAAGTTAACAGAACACCTTTCGATATACCTGAAGCTGAATCTGAACTTGTTGCTGGCTATTTTACTGAATATTGTGGAATGAAATGGGCTATGTTTATGCTTTCAGAATATGGTAATATGTTTGCGGTTTCTGCAATTGTTTCCATTTTATTTTTTGGCGGCTATCAGTCTCCTTTTGGATATTTGGGTAATACATTAGGAATTGAGTGGTTAATTCCGTATGAACAGGCATTTTGGTTTATTCTGAAAGGATGGTTTTTTATTTTTGTTCAAATGTGGTTAAGGTGGACTTTACCACGTTTACGTGTAGATCAGTTAATGACTGTTTGCTGGAAATATTTAATTCCTTATGCTTTTGTTAACTTAATAATTATCGGAATAATTACTTTATTATAAATTTTGAATCTATTTTATGAAAGAATATTTAAAAAATACTTGGTTAGGAATTTACACTGTACTTGTAGGAATGAAAATTACATTCAAACATCTTTTCACTCCTGCTGTAACAATTCAATATCCTGAAGTAAAATTAAAATTACCAGAAAGAGAAAGAAATCGGCTTTATGTCAATATAGATGATTGTATAGGTTGCGACCAGTGTTCAAGAGCTTGCCCGGTTAGTTGTATTGATATTGAGACAGTTAAAAGTATTCCTGGTGAAGATTTAGGAACTACTTCAAATGGGAAGAAAAAAGCATTTTGGGTTACAAATTTTACTATTGATTTTGCAAAATGCTGTTATTGTCAATTGTGCGTATTCCCTTGCCCAACAGAATGTATTTACATGACTGATGTATTCGAGTTTTCAACTTATGAAAGAAATGATTTAGTTTACCAGTTTTCGAATTTAACTAAAGAAGAAGCTGAACAGAAAAAAATTAATTTTGCAAATTTTCAAGCTGAGAAAGAAAAGCAAAAAGCTGCTGCAGCAACAGCACCAAAAACAGAAAATCCTTCTCAGCCAAATACTAATTAAATTTGAGTTGAATATAACATGAATTATTACGATATCTTATTTTATCTTTTTGCAATTATAACTCTTGTTTCTGCTGGTTTTGTAGTAACAACAAGAAACGTAATTTATTCTGCTTTCTTTTTATTATTTACCTTTTTTGGTGTTGCAGGAATTTATGTATTACTTGCAGCAGATTTTATTGCAGTAGTTCAAATTATGGTTTATGTAGGTGGTATTTTAATTTTATTATTGTTTGGTGTTATGCTTACTAATAAAATTACCAATGTAGATATTAGAACAGGAACTGGAAATTTACTTCCTGCTTCAATAGCTGTTGGTTTATTAATGGGTGCATTGGTTTCGGTAATGATTTATACTGGCTGGAAAGTTCAACCAGGTGAAGTTCCCGATACTTCAATCAAACAACTTGGTGCTTTATTAATTACAGATTATTTATTGATTTTTGAATTACTTGGTATTTTACTTCTTATTGCTTTGATTGGTGCAGCTTCAATTGCAAGAAGAGATAAAGAATAACAAATTTTGGAGTTTACTTTGTTTCAAGTTACTTTACAACATTTTTTAGTTTTAAGTGCAATTCTTTTTTCACTTGGTGTTTATGGAATTGTTACAAGAAAAAATGCAGTAATGGTATTAATGGGAATTGAATTAATACTTAACGCTGCAAATATTAATTTTGTTGCTTTTGCAAAATTTGGAAATTTTGGATTTGGTGGACAAATGTACGCACTTTTTGTAATTGTACTTGCTGCAGCCGAAGCCGCTATTGCATTAGCAATTGTTTTAAATATTTATAAAACATTTACAAATGTTAATATTGACGAAATAGATAACTTAAAAGAATAGAATATGAGCGAAAGTTTATTAGTAAATCTATCAATTGCAATTTTATTTTTACCATTACTTGGTTTTGCAACTGTTGTTATTTGGGGAAAACGTTTTCCTAAACTTTATCTTTTGGAAGTTGGAATAATTACTGTTGCATTTTTAATTTCATTATTTGTAATGTTTGCAAAATTATCATATTTCCCTAAAGATATTATCTCAGAATTTACCTGGATAACTTTAGGAAATGCTCCTAATGACGGAGTTATTAATATCGACTTAGGAATTAAGATTGATAATCTCACAGTACTAATGCTTTTTGTTGTTAACCTAATTAGTATGCTTGTACATTATTTCTCAGTCGAATATATGCATGGGGATAAAAGATATACAAGATATTTTTCATACTTGGGATTGTTTACTTTTTCGATGTTAGGAATTGTTTTAACTCATAATATTTTGATGATGTATATATTCTGGGAATTGGTTGGTGTATCTTCTTATTTATTAATTGGTTTCTGGTTCGAAAAAAAATCTGCTGCTGATGCAAGTAAAAAAGCATTTATTGTAAATAGAATTGGTGATATTGGAATGTTTATTGGTATTTTAATTCTGTTTACAAATTATCATACATTTACATTCGATACAATTTTTGAACAAATAAAAAATGGTGTTATTCCATTTGGAAATAATGCCTGGTTAACAGCTGCCGGAATTTTAATATTCATGGGTGCTGTTGGTAAATCTGCTCAATTCCCTCTTCATGTTTGGTTACCCGATGCAATGGAAGGTCCGACACCAGTTTCAGCATTAATTCACGCTGCAACAATGGTTGCTGCCGGTGTTTATTTAGTTACAAGAATTTTTGTTTTATTAACTGCTGATGCAATGTTAGTTATTGCTGTTGTTGGTGCTTTTACAGCATTTGTTGCTGCTACAATTGCAATTACTCAAAATGATATAAAGAAAGTTTTAGCATATTCCACTGTAAGTCAGCTTGGTTATATGATAATGTCTCTTGGTGTTGGTGCTTATGCTTTTGCATTCTTTCACTTAGTAACTCATGCTTTTTTCAAAGCTTGTTTGTTTTTAGGTTCTGGTTCTGTAATTCATGCAATGCACCATGAACAAGATATAAGAAAAATGGGGGGACTGAAAAAGAAAATGCCTTTAACTTATGCTACTTTCTTAATTTCTACTCTGGCAATTTCCGGCGTTCCTTTGACTTCCGGCTTTTTAAGTAAAGATGGAATTTTAGCTGGCACTTTAGCTTTTGGGAAATTAACCGGCCATTGGTTAATTCCTATTTTAGCATTTACTGTTGCCGGACTTACAGCATTTTATATGTTTAGATTAGTTATTTTAACATTTCATGGCGAAGCACGTGATCATCATAAATTCGATCATGCACATGAATCACCAAAATTAATGGTTACACCTTTAATTATCTTAGCTGCATTATCAATTTTTATTTGGTACACTCCAAATCCAATTGGTGCTGATAATGGTTGGTTCTTAAAAAGCTGGGTGAAAACACCTCATCAAGTTACTCCAGATGAAACAAGATTTTCATTCATGGTTGAAAAACAAAATCATGAAGTTTCAAAAGAAGAACATGGTGAAATTGTAAATTCATTAGAATATACAGAAACTATGCACTGGGCTCATTACAAAGCTATGTTTGGTTCTCTAGCTGTTGCAGGTTTAGGTATTCTTTTATCGTTTATGTTTTATCAATGGAAGAAAATTGACGCTGATAATCTTGCAAACAAAATTAAAGCACTTTATAATTTCTCACTTAATAAATGGTATTTGGATGAACTTTATGATGCTACAGCCGTTTCTGGGACTTTGAATACCGGAAAAGGATTATCTTGGTTCGATCAAAAAATTGTTGATGGAGCTGTAAATGGCTCGGCATGGCTTACAAGATTTACTTCAAAATTAAGTGGATTATTTGATACTTACGTTGTAGATGGTTTAGTAAATTTCTCAGCATTGTTAAGTGGATTTGTAGGTTTAAATTTTAGAAAACTACAAACAGGAAAAGTACAAACTTATGTTGTGTTTGTTGTTTTTGCTGTAATTATTCTTTTGATATTCTTTAAACCATTTTAATAAATATTTTTTGTGTTAATCACAAGTTATGTAAAAATTAAATTATAGGTCATTTATTATGATTGGATTTCCGATACTTTCGTTAATAACTTTTCTTCCTGTAATTGGGATGCTATTAATTTTATTCATTCCCAAAGAACAATCTAAATCAATTAAATATTTAACACTTGCTATTACCGGAATTCAGGTTGTTTTGGCTGTAATTCTTTTAGCAAATTATAATTATAATGCAGCAGGTGTTTATGAAGAAAAATCTTTTCAGTTTATAGAAAAATTCCGTTGGATTTATATCACTGGAATTTCATGGCTTGGAAATGTAAAAGTTGATTACTTTTTAGGTGTAGATGGTTTAAGCATGCCAATGGTAATTTTAACTGCTATTGTTTCTTTTATAGCTACAATTTCGTCATGGACAATTGAAAAATCTGTTAAAGGATACTTCGCTTTGTTTTTATTACTTGATACAGGTATGATGGGTGTGTTTGTTGCTTTAGATTTCTTCTTATTCTATATCTTTTGGGAATTAATGTTACTTCCAATGTATTTTCTAATTGGTATCTGGGGTGGTCCAAGAAAGGAATATGCAGCTATTAAATTCTTTATATATACTTTGTTCGGAAGTATTTTCATTTTACTTGCAATGATTGGATTATATTTTAGTACAACTGAAGTTTTAGCTGATGGAACACGTGTTCATACATTTAATATGCTTGCAATGATGAATCCAGCAAATTCAACACCTGATGGAATTTTATCTCTTGCTAATCCAAATAATTTAAGATTTATTGCATATATAGCAATGTTTGCAGGGTTTGCAATAAAAATTCCAATGTTTCCATTCCACACATGGTTACCAGATGCACACGTGGAAGCTCCAACTCCAATTTCTGTTATACTTGCTGGTGTTCTCTTAAAAATGGGTACTTATGGAATTTTAAGAATTAACTACCCAATATTTCCAGAAATTACTCGTCAGTTAATGTGGTGGATAGCTTTATTTGGTATGATAAATATAATTTATGGTGCTTTAGTTGCTCTTGCACAAAAGGATTTCAAAAAATTAATTGCTTATTCCTCTGTTTCGCACATGGGTTATGTACTTTTAGGTATGGCTTCGTTAACAACAGCTGGGGTAAATGGTGCGATTTTCCAAATGTTTAACCATGGTACAATAACAGCAATGTTATTCTTGATTGTAGGTGTTGTTTATGACAGAGCTCATACTCGTGGACTTTATGATTTTGGTGGATTAGCTGCTCAAATGCCTGTTTATACCGGATTTGTAACTGTTGCATTCTTTGCTGCAATTGGTTTACCAAGTATGAGTGGTTTTATTTCCGAAGCTTTGGTTTTTATTGGTGCTTTTGGTGTTGAATCTATTAGAATTCTAACAATGATTTCTACACTTGGTATTTTATTAGGTGCGGGTTATATGTTATGGACATTACAAAGAATTTTCTTCGGACCATTAAATGAAAAATGGAATACTTTATTAGATGTTGATAAAAGAGAACTTGCAATGTTCATTCCTCTTTCAATAATTATTATTTTCTTAGGTGTTTATCCATCGGCAATGTTGGATATAATGAATACATCAGTTAATACACTTGTAAATTTTGTAAGTGGAAATATTAATTCTATCACCCAAAATGGATTATAAGAAACGATGGCAAATTTATATCAGTCTCTTGAATTAATTCGTCCTGAAATTGTTCTTTCAATTGCTTTAGTTGTTTTAGTAATCTTCGATTTAATCTTTCATCTTGACAAAAAAATTGTTCCATACATAGCATTAGCAGGAATAATTTTAACTGGGATTTTTGTTTTATTTAATCCACAATCCGGGTTTGCATTTCAACAATCTAACTTGATGGGTAAGATTGGAATTTTTGCTGTTGACACTTTCGGAAATTATTTCAAAATAATAATTGTAATATCTTCATTATTAATAATTCTTTATTCTTTTTCTTCAGATGAGATTAATAAAATTCAGGATAGAATTGGTGAATATTATGCATTGATTTACGGAATGATTTTAGGAATGTTCTTTATTATTTCCGCAACAGATTTAATTTTGATTTATTTATCATTAGAATTAATGTCACTTTCATCTTATGTGTTAGCAGGATTTACAAAATTAAGAGATAGAAATAGTGAAGCTGCATTAAAATATTTAATCTATGGTTCTGTTTCTTCTGGATTAATGCTTTATGGAATTTCGTTAATCTATGGATTGACCGGTAGTACAAATCTTTACATCATTAATATGATTTTACAAACTCCAAATGCTAATCAATTTACATTAGCTTTGGCAAACGTTTTAATTTTTGCCGGAATTGGATACAAAATATCTTCTGTACCTTTCCATTTTTGGACACCGGATGTTTATGAAGGTGCACCAATTACAATCACAACATATTTATCTGTTGCAAGCAAAGCAGCTGGTTTTGCTTTATTAATACGATTCATTAAAACAACCTTTGTTGGCTTCTCTGATTCATTAGGAAACTGGCAGTTAATTTCTTCATTTGATTGGAAATCATTATTAATTGCTATTTCTATTTTAACAATGACTTTAGGAAATTTTACAGCACTTTGGCAAAATAATCTTAAAAGACTTTTAGCTTTTTCTTCAATAGCCCACGCTGGTTACTTATTACTTGGTATTGTTGTTTTTTCTAACGGAGGACTTTTAGCAATTTTAATTTATTTCTTTGTTTACTTATTAATGAATTATGGTGCGTTTTTAATTGTAATGTTAATATCTAATAAAACTGGTTCAGAAAATATTGATGATTATGATGGTTTAGGTTATACCTCTCCTCTACTAGCTGTATCTTTAGTTATCTTTTTAGTTTCTTTAGCAGGTTTACCACCAACAGCAGGATTTATAGGAAAGCTTTATCTTTTTATTGCTTTAGTTGATGCAAAAATGATAGCTGTTGCAATTATTGCTCTATTGAATACTGTTGTTTCACTTTATTATTATGTAAGAATTGTAAAACATATGTATTTAAATAAACCTACAGAAAAAACTTTAACAGTAAAACCTAATTTATTCAATACATTATTAGTTTTAGTTTTAGTTATTCCAGTATTAGTATTTGGAATTTATTTTCAGCCATTAGTTGACTGGGCAAAAAATAGTTTGACAATTCTTGGTTTAATGTAATACATTTTTAAAACTGTCTTAAATTTATCTATTTACTGAAAAAAATTAAGACAGTTTTTTACTAATAATTAAATATATAATAAAGTATATTTAATTGATAAATTAAAGAAACTACCACAAAGTCAGTTTCATAAACAAATCAATAAACAAATGGAGTAACGTATGATATCAGAACTTTTCTGGATCGTTCCAATTTCCTCCCTGGTTGCCCTCTTCTTTGCATATTTTTTCTATTCCCAAATGATGAAAGAAAGTGAAGGAACAGAAAGAATGGCAAGTATTGCTCTTTATGTTCGTAAAGGAGCTATGGCTTATCTAAAGCAACAATATAAAGTTGTTGGATTTTTCTTCCTTGGAATTACAATAATTTTTGCAATTCTTGCTTATGGATTTAATTTACAAAATCCATGGGTACCATTTGCATTTATCACTGGTGGATTTTTCAGTGGGTTAGCTGGCTTTTTTGGAATGAAGACCGCAACATATGCATCAGCAAGAACAGCAAACGCTGCAAAAGAATCTTTAAATAAAGGTCTTCGTGTTGCGTTTAGAAGTGGTGCTGTAATGGGATTAGTTGTAGTTGGTTTAGGCTTATTAGATATTTCATTATGGTTTTTAATTCTTAATCATTTTTATCCTCACTCTTTAACTGATGGTCATAATTTAGTTATCATAACAACAACTATGTTGACATTTGGAATGGGTGCATCTACACAAGCATTATTTGCAAGAGTAGGTGGCGGTATTTTTACAAAAGCTGCTGATGTAGGGGCCGATTTAGTTGGTAAAGTAGAAGCCGGTATTCCAGAAGATGATCCACGTAATCCTGCAACTATAGCTGATAATGTTGGCGATAATGTTGGTGACGTGGCAGGTATGGGTGCTGATTTATATGAATCCTATTGTGGTTCTATTTTAGCTACTTCTGCTCTTGGTGCAGCTGCTTTTCTTGATACACCAGATTTACAAATGAAAGCTGTTTTAGCTCCTATGTTAATTGCTGCAGTGGGAATTATCCTTTCTATAGTTGGAATTTATATTGTAAAAACTAAAGAAGGTGCTACTCAAAAAGAATTACTTAATTCTCTTGGAAGAGGAATTAATTTCAGTTCGGTTCTAATTGCAATATTTTCTTTAGTTATTGTTTATGTTCTTAATATTACAAATTATTTAGGTGTATGGGGTTCTATTGTTACAGGTCTTGTCTCTGGAATTATTATTGGTAAATCAACAGAATATTATACATCACATTCATATCAACCAACACAAAAAATTGCAAGTAGTGCATTAACCGGCCCTGCTACTGTTATTATTTCTGGTTTAGGTGTTGGAATGTTATCTACAGCAATTCCTGTATTGACAGTTAGTTTAGCAATAGTTCTTGCATTTTTATTTGCAGCTGGTTTTGATTTTAATAATATCAATATGGGACTTTATGGAATTGGTATAGCAGCAGTTGGAATGCTTTCAACTCTTGGTATAACATTAGCAACTGATGCTTATGGACCAATAGCTGATAACGCAGGTGGTAATGCAGAAATGAGTGGTCTTGGTTCAGAAGTCCGCAAAAAAACAGATGCACTCGATGCACTAGGAAATACAACCGCTGCAACAGGAAAAGGATTTGCAATTGGCTCTGCTGCTTTAACAGCATTAGCTCTGCTTGCTTCTTACGTTGAAGAAATAAAAATTGGTTTAATTAGAATTGGTCAAACTTCTTTAGATCTTGGAAACAATATTATTAAAGAAACATCAAAAGTATCTCTTACAGATTTAATGACATATTATAATGTTTCTTTAATGAATCCAAATGTATTGGTTGGTGTTTTTATCGGCGCAATGATGGCATTTCTGTTTTCAGGTTTAACTATGAATGCTGTAGGCCGTGCAGCTCAGAAAATGGTTGAAGAAGTTCGTCGCCAATTCAAAGAAATTCCAGGTATTCTTGAAGGAAAAGCAGAACCTGATTATGCACTTTGTGTTGCGATTTCTACTAAAGGTGCTCAAAGAGAAATGATTCTTCCCTCTTTATTAGCTATTATTGTCCCAATTTTAATGGGTATTTTACTTGGAGTTACTGGTGTTATGGGATTATTGGTTGGTGGTTTAACTGGTGGATTTGTATTAGCTATTTTTATGGCTAATTCTGGTGGAGCTTGGGATAACGCTAAGAAATTTATTGAAGAAGGAAATCATGGTGGCAAACGTTCTGATCCTCATAAAGCAACAGTAATTGGTGATACTGTTGGTGATCCTTTCAAAGATACTGCTGGTCCTAGCTTAAATATTTTAATTAAATTAATGAGCATGGTTTCAATTGTAATGGCAGGTTTAACTGTAGCATTTCATTTAATTTAATTAATACTTTTTTTATCAATTAAAGTCAGGCTTTGTTAACTGAAGCCTGACTTTTTTTATCATTTCATTAAAAATTCTCTCCATTTAATTCAATTTAATTACAATAATTTATTCATTAAAAATTTATTTAAAGTGAATTTTTCACAATCATCTTTTGTTATCTAAATAAAAAGATGAAAGTAATTATATGAACGAATTAAAAAACACAATAACAGAAATTGAAATAACTGAAAAAGCTCTCAAACAAATTTTAAGAATAAAAGAAGAAAATAATATTCCACAAAATCAAGCATTGAGAGTTGGAGTAAAAGGTGGTGGATGTTCCGGACTTACATATCAAATGTTTTTTGATGAAAGTATAAAAGATGGTGATACAATAATTGAAAAAGAAAATTTAAAGATAGTTGTTGATGGAAAAAGTTTATTTTACTTAAGTGGAACAACGCTTGATTTTAGCGATGGGTTAAATGGACGTGGATTTGTATTTAATAATCCTAACGCTGTAAAAACTTGTGGTTGTGGAGAATCATTTGGAGTTTAATATGAAACGAAGAAAATTTTTAACATCACTTGGACTAATTTCTCTTGCAAGTGGTGTAAATAAAATAGAAGCTTTAACAAAACAAATAAATAAAAATAGGAGTAATACAAAAATGAGTAAATTCGAATTAGCACCTCTTCCATATGCATTTAACGCACTTGAACCTTATATTGATGCACAAACAATGGAAATACATCATGGTAAACATCATGGAGCTTATGTAACAAATTTAAACAAAGCTATAGAATCAAAACCTGAACTTGAAGGAAAAACTTTAGAAGAATTATTTAAAGTTGTTTCTACTTTACCTGCTGCTGTCAGAAACAATGGTGGCGGTCATTACAATCATACAATGTTTTGGAATATTATGGGTCCAAACAAAGGTGGAAAGCCAACTGGTGCTTTAGCTGATGCAATTAATGGCGCTTTTGAATCATTTGAAAAATTTCAGGAATTATTTAATAATGCTGCCACTACAAGATTTGGAAGCGGATGGGCTTGGCTTGTTTTATCAGAAGGAAAACTTGTTGTAACTTCAACTCCAAATCAAGATAATCCATTGATGGATGTTGCAGAAGTGAAAGGATTTCCAATTATGGGTTTAGATGTTTGGGAACATGCTTACTATTTGAAATATCAAAACAGAAGACCAGAATATATTACTAACTGGTGGAATGTTGTTGATTGGGATGCAGTAGCTAAAAGATTTGAAGAAGCAAAGAAATAATAAAAAAAAGTCACCCTTAATTTTTATAAGGGTGACTTTTAAATTTATAAATATTAATATTATATACTTCCACCAACAAACTTGATTCTATTCAATGCACGTTGTAAAGAAGCTTCTGCTCTTAACACATCTAAATCATTTTTTCTATTAGCTAATCTTTCTTTTGCTCTTTGATAAGAACTTTTTGCTCTTTCTAAATCGATCTCTTCTTTTGCTTCTAAACTATCTGCTAAAATTAAAATTTTATTTTCAAGTACTTCAACAGAGCCACCGCCAGTAGCAAATTCAATTTCATTTCCGGAAACTTCTTCAATTTTAATTTTACCAATTTCAAATGTGCTTAATAAAGGTGCGTGATTGAATAATACCTGAAAACTTCCTAATGTTCCGGGAATAGTAATTGATTTTACTAATCCTTTATAAGCTTGTTTTGAAGGAGTTATTATTTCTAAATTAATTTCTTTCATGCTTCTTGCATCATCTTTTTAGCTTTTTCAACTGCTTCTTCAATTGTACCAACATACATAAATGCTTGTTCTGGAAGATCATCATGCTTTCCATCAAGAATTTCTTTGAAGCTTCTGATAGTGTCTTCTAATTTTACATATTTTCCTGCATAACCGGTAAATTGTTCAGCTACATGGAAAGGTTGACTTAAGAAACGTTGAATTCTTCTAGCACGACGAACAATAATTTTATCTTCTTCAGATAATTCTTCCATTCCTAAAATATTTATAATGTCTTGCAGATCTTTATAAGCTTGTAAAATTTCTTTTACTCTTTTGGCAACTGAATAATGTTCTTCTCCAACAATATCGGGTTGTAAAATTCTTGAAGTAGAATCAAGAGGATCAACAGCGGGATAAATTCCTAATTCAGCAATTTGACGACTCAACACAGTTGTAGCATCGAGGTGTGAGAAGGCAGTTGCCGGAGCCGGGTCTGTTAAATCATCTGCAGGAACATAAATAGCTTGAACAGATGTAATTGAACCTTTTGCAGTTGAAGTAATTCTTTCTTGTAATTCACCCATTTCAGTTGCTAAGTTAGGTTGATAACCTACAGCTGAAGGCATTCTACCAAGTAATGCTGATACTTCGGAACCAGCTTGTGTAAAACGGAAAATGTTATCAATAAATAAAAGTACATCTCTTCCCTCTTCTTCACGGAAGTATTCTGCAATTGTTAAACCAGTTAAACCAACACGAAGACGTGCACCAGGTGGTTCATTCATTTGACCAAATACCAAAGCAGTTTTACTCAATACACCACTTTCTTTCATTTCTAACCATAAGTCGTTTCCTTCACGAGTTCTTTCACCAACACCTGCAAAAACAGAATATCCACCATGTTGTTTAGCAATATTATGAATTAACTCTTGAATAATTACTGTTTTACCAACACCAGCACCACCAAACAATCCTGTCTTACCACCTTTTGTATATGGTTCTAATAAATCAATTACTTTTATACCTGTTTCAAACATTTCTTGCTTTGTAGTAAGATTATCAAATTTTGGAGCATGACGATGAATTGGATAACGTTTTTCGGATTTTATTTCACCTAATCCATCAATACCTTCACCAATTACATTTATCAATCTACCTAAAGTTTCCGGACCGACTGGAACTGATATTGGTTGACCTGTATCGATTGCTTTCATACCACGAACTAAACCATCAGTTGTATCCATAGCAACTGTACGAACTCTATTTTCACCTAAATGTTGTTGTACTTCAACAATTAATACTTCATCATTTCCTTCAACATTTTTTCTTGGGATATGAACTGCGTTATAAATTTGAGGTAAATTACCGTCAGAAAAATCTATGTCCACTACTGGACCAATTACCTGAACAATTACACCTTCATTTGCTGCCATTATAATTTCCTTTTGTTTCAAATTTTAGTGTGTAAAATTAGAAAAGATGTGTTTTATTTCCAAAACTAATAAGGTTATTTATAGATAAATTCTTTGGTGATTTTATTAAGAATTAAAAAACTATAGCACTTGACTTTAGTTAAGTGAAATAAAAAGGATTAATAAATCATCCGGCTTCAGCCACATTTTTTGCATTAAAAGATGTCTCACTTCGTTCGACATGACAAAATAAATTTTTTTTATTTCATGTGGCTAAAGATAAACTTCTTTTTTGCTATTTTTTTAATCAGTTGGATAAATCCAACTGCAATTATTCTTAATTCTTTAGCGCTTGACTTCAGTCAAGTGAAATAAAAAAGATTAATGGATCATCCGGCTTTAGCAACATTTTTTTTCATTAAAAGATGTCTCACTTCGTTCGACATGACAATGTAGACTGTCATTTAGAATCCGCCTCTTGCGGAAATAAATCTTAATTCTTCATGTGGCTAAAGTCAAACTTCTTTTATTAATTTTATAATCAGTTGGATAAATCCAACTGTAATTTTTCTTAATTCTTTAGCACTTGACTTCAGTCAAATGAAATAAAAAAGATTAATGGATCATCTGGCTTCAGCCACATTTTTTTTTTGCATTAAAAGATGTCTCACTTCGTGGCTAAAGCCAAACTTTTTTTTAAATTTTATAATCAGTTGGATAAATCCAACTGCAATTATTCTTAATTCATTAGCACTTGACTTCAGTCAAGTGAAATAAAAAGGATTAATTTATCATCCAGCTTTAGCTACATTTTTTGCATTAAAAGATGTCTCACTTCGTTCGACATGACAATGTAGACTGTCATTTCGAATCCGCCTCTGGCGGAGATAAATCTTAATTCTTCATGTGGCTAAAGCCAAACTTTTTTTAAAATTTTATAATCAGTTGGATAAATCCAACTGTAATTATTCTTAATTCTTTAGCACTTGACTTTAGTCAAGTGAAATAAAAAGGATTAATGGATCATCCGGCTTTAGCCACATTTTTTTGCATTAAAAGATGTCTCACTTCGTTCAACATGACAAAATAAATTTTTTTTTATTTCATGTGGCTAAAGCCAAACCTCTTTTTTGCTATTTTTTTAATCAGTTGGATAAATCCAAATGCAATTATTCTTAATTCATTAGCACTTGACTTTAGTTAAGTGAAATAAAAAAGATTAATGGATCATCTGGCTTTAGCCACATTTTTTGCATTAAAAGATGTCTCACTTCGTTCGACATGACAATGTAGACTGTCATTTCGAATCCGCTTTAGCGGGTGAGAAATCTTTTCTTTCTTAATGTGGCTAAAGCCAAACTTTTTTTAAAATTTTATAATCAGTTGGATAAATCCAACTGTAATTATTCTTAATTCTTTAGCACTTGACTTCAGTCAAATGAAATAAAAAAGATTATTGTATCATCCGGCTTCAGCCACATTTTTATTTGCATTAAAAGATGTCTCACTTCGTGGTTAAAGCTAAACTTTTTTTGCTAATTTTATAATCAGTTGGATAAATCCAACTGCAATTATTCTTAATTCTTTAGCACTTGACTTTAGTCAAGTGAAATAAAAAGGATTAATTTATCATCCGGCTTTAGCTACATTTAATTTTTATTAAAATAAAAAAGGCTATACCAAAAAAATTTGATATAGCCTTGCTTCCTTCCTTCTATTTAATCAACAAATTACCAGAGTAATTTATAACTGTTCAACATTTTCATATAATTTGCTCTTTCAAAAGCAGCTGGTTCAGCAACAGCTTTCTGACTCATACTTCCTTTCATTTGTTCAATTGATTCATATTCTTTTTCAATCATCCAGTTTTCAACACCTTTCAATAATTCTGCTACTCTACCTGGTCCTTTAATTAAAAGTTCAGAAGCAATTTGAACTACATCAGCACCTGCCATAACTGATTTAATCACATCTTCACTTGAGTGTACACCACTTGTTAAAGCAAGACTTGCTTTTAAATGACCATATAAAATTGCAATCCAACGTAAAGGTAATCTCATTTCCCAATTTGTACTTAAAACTAAATTCGGTACAACTTCTAATTTTTCTAAATCAAAATCGGGTTGATAAAAACGATTGAATAATACTAATGCATCTGCTCCTGCTTCATCTAAATTTAAAGCCATATTCGACATTGAAGTAAAGAATGGACTTAATTTAACAGCAACAGGAATTTTAATTTTGCTTTTAATTTCTTTTACAACATCAAAATACATTTTTTCAATTTCATTACCAGAAATTTTTGGATTTGCTGGAATGTAATAGATATTTAATTCGAGTGCATCTGCACCAGCTTGCTCAATGTTTTGAGCATATTTAATCCATCCACCAGTGCTAACTCCATTCAAGCTACCAATTATTGGAATATCAACTGCTTTCTTAAGATTTGCAATGTGATCTAAATATTGATAAGGAGTTAATTTGAATTCATCTGGTTGCGGGAAATAATTCAATGCTTCTGCATAACTTTCTGCATGATATGATAAATAATGATCAAGCTCACCAGATTCATGATTAATTTGTTCTTCGAATAAAGAATAAACAACAACAGCAGCAGCGCCGGCATCTTCCAATTGTTTTACAGTCTCAACTTTTTGTGAAAGTGGAGAAGCTGATGGAACAATTGGATTCTTAAGTTTTAATCCCATATATGAAGTTGTTAAATCCATAAAGTCTCCTTTTAAATTTTTATACTACTAAATATTAACCTATTTCAGTATTAAATATTACTAATTAACTTTTTCTTCTTTATTGTTTGAGTAATCCATATTAGCCATTTGCTCATAGAATTTCCATTTTTTAATTACTTCTTCCTGAGCTAGTTGTAATAATTCTTTAGCTTCTTTTGGATGAGATTTTGT
>JAOADJ010000015.1 GCA_026417375.1 Melioribacteraceae bacterium
ACTTAATCTTACAGGTGCACCAGGTTTTAAACCTTCTATTTGATCGAAATATGTTTTAATCTCAATAGTTTGTGTAAACAGCTTTTCTTTATTACCAAGTAAAAAAATTGAAATCACAAGCAGAACTGTTCCAAGAAAAATGAAAATTCCTAACCTTGCACCTTCTAATTGTTTAAGCATTTAATTCTCCTATTCTTTTACAATTTCATGGCTAAAGAAATTTCTTAAAAATGGATCTGAAGAAGAAATTAATTCTTCTAATTTACCTTCATATGCAATTTTAGCGTCTTTTAAAAATATAGCTCTATCGGCAATAATTTCAGCACATATTAAATCGTGAGTAACTGCTATTGAAGTCATGTTTAATTTTTTTTGAAGATTAATAATAAGCTCACTTATTTCTTTTGTTGTAATAGGATCTAAGCCTGTTGTAGGTTCATCATAAAGCATAAGTTCAGGGTCAGTAATAATTGATCTGGCTAAGCCAATTCTTTTTTTCATTCCACCAGAAAGTTCAGATGGCATTTTTTCAATTGTTTCTTCAAGGGAAACTAATTCCAAAGTTTTTTTAACTTTTTCGTCAATTTCTTTTTGAGAAATTTCAGGAAAATGTTTTTTAAGTGGGAACTCTAAATTTTCTCTTACTGTCATTGAATCATACAAAGCGGCACCTTGAAAAAGAAATCCAATATTTTTTCTCACTTCATTTAATTCTTTGATTGAAAGTTTTGAAATATCTTTTTCGTTAATTAAAATTTTTCCCGATTCAAAATTCATTAATCCAATTATACATTTTAATAAAACACTTTTACCCTGACCACTTCTACCAAAAACAACAAGATTTTCGCCTCGATGCACATCAAGAGAAATGTTATCCAAAACAATATGATTATCAAATCTTTTAGTAAGATTTTTAATTTCAACTATCCTAGTGTTGGCCATATCCATAATGATAATTTTACTAATACCATATCAAAAATTAAAATTAAAAGAGAAGAAAGAACAACTGCAGTTGTTGAAGCACGACCAACACCCTCAGTTCCACCTTCTGCAGTAAACCCTTTATAACAACCAACAATTCCAACAATATAACCGAACACAAAAGTTTTTCCAATACCCGGAATAAAATCTCCAAATTGAACGGCATTAATTACAGAGTCTATAAAATATTTTATTGTCATACTTTCAGAAAGAATAATTGCAAAATATGTACCTATTAAAGAAATAAAAATAACATAGATTGTTAAGATTGGTAAAATCATAGTTGTTGCAATTACACGAGTAACAACTAAATAGTTGAAAGGATTAACAGCAGAAACTTCCATTGCATCAATTTGTTCTGTTACGCGCATTGAACCAAGTTCAGCTCCAATTCCGGAACTTACTCTTCCGGCAAAAATTAATGCAGTTATAACAGGTCCAAGTTCACGAACAACAGAAATAGAAACCATTGCAGGAATAAAATCTGTTGCTCCAAATCTTTGCATAACAGGTTGACTTTGCATTGTTAATACTACACCAATTATTAATCCCGTGATACTAACAATACCAAAAGTTTTAACACCAAGTTCATCCATATGTTTTTTGATTTCACGAATTTCGTATGGTGGTTTGAAGAATTGTTTTATGAACTCAATGTTAAAAATTGTTAGTCCGGAAATTGTAGCAAAAAAATTATAAAGATAATCCGCGTAGGTTAACCTTTTTCCATATTTAATTTTAGGGATTTTCATTTTTGGTAAAATTCTTAGGTGAAAAGATAACAAAGTTTTAATTAAAGTATTATTAGCCAGTTATATTTTTGTAGTGATTTATAATTGGCTCACAATCTTTAACTATTAAAATTGCAATTGCATCTATGCGTGCAGAGTTATTTACTAAATTATTTTCTATTAAATATGCCTGAGCAATTTTTTTTACTTGATTGATTTTAGCTTTTGTGAAAGCATATTCAGGGGAACCAAATTGTAAACTTTTTCTTGTTTTAACTTCAACGAATACAATCTCATTTTTATCTTTTGCAATAATATCAATTTCTCCATGTCCAAATTGATAATTCATTTCTATAATTTCATAGCCCATACTCTTTAAAAAATTTGAAGCTAGTTCTTCACCTTCTTTGCCTTTCTTTCTTTTATTTTGTTGATCGCGCATTAAATATTTCTAATTGTTGTTTTTGATAAAATAATTTTTTCAAAAATGATTTTCTATGATAAATTGATTCACCAAATTGAAAAATTGCGTTACGATGTTTTTGTGTAGCATAACCTTTATTTTTATCCCAACCATACATTGGAAATTCGTTTGCAAGTTCATTCATAATTTTATCACGGGTTACTTTAGCAATAATTGACGCAGCAGCAATTGAAAATGATTTGCAATCACCTTTAACTACCGATATTGTTTTAATTGAATGTTGAAATGTTTTATTGCCATCAATTAAAATTAAATTTGGTAAGAGAGATAATTTTTCAACTGAGTTTTTCATTGCCATTAATGAAGCCTGAAGGATATTTATTTCATCAATAGTAAGATTGTCAACAATATCAATTGAGTAGGTAAGAGAATTATCAGTAATCCAGTCATAAAGATATTCTCTTTTTTTTTGTGACAATTTTTTGGAGTCGGTGATTTCAGGATGATAAGTTTTAATATCAAAAATAACAGCAGCTGCAACAACAGGCCCAGCTAATGGTCCACGCCCAGCTTCATCAACACCGGCAATAAGATTTGTGTTCGTTGAATAAAAATTAGTGTCAAATTTTTTTAATGAATTCATTTAAAACTCATTCATTATTCCAAAATGTATTTTCCCATCAGTGAATGTATCTCCTTTTCCCAACGCGAAACTAATTCCCATTATTCCAATTCCTGTTTCTATATTTAATCCAAATCCATATCCGATTTTAAAATCTTTTTTCTGTCCTATTTTAAAGTATGAATTATCATTTAACTGATAATAACCTGTATCAAAAAAAATATAACCGAATGAATGTTTTGAAAGTAAAAATCGGTATTCCAAATTTGTCCATAAAGTTCTGTTTCCTGAAAATTGTTTTTCTCTATAACCGCGCAATGTGTTTGTACCACCTAAAAAATATAAATCGCTGATATCTGCCAAATCACCTTTTATTTCTCTTGCGTGAATTGATAATGCAATTACTTGTTTATTAAAAATTTCATTGAAAAAAGAAAAATCAAATTCAATTTTTTGTAATGTAGTTTTATTAATAATAAAATTTTTAAATGTTTTTGATATGTATTTATATAATCCATTAAAAAATATACCGGATGTTGGAGAATATATTTCATTACGTGAATCATTTTTAATTCCAAAACCATAAGAAAGTGATGCTGAATTTAATTCATTGATTGTGGAAATTGTTGATTGTGAATTAATTAAAAAAGAAAATGATAATTCGTTATCGTAATTGTATTCAATTGATGATTCTAAATTTCTTTGGATGAATGTAGAATCTTGTTTGCGTTGATTTAATCCAAAGTTAATATTCAATGGTAATGAAAAAATCCATGGCTCTAAATATCTTAAATCAAAATCCTGAGATGCTTTGTTTAATTGTTGCCACTTAAATTTGAAAAATCTGCCTGTTCCAAATAAATTATCAAAACTAAAATTTAAATAACCTGTTAAATATCCTTTTTCATTATTTGACGAAGGAACATATCCCAGAATTCCATCAAATGTATTTGTTTCTTTTTCTTTTACTGAAATTTTTAGTATTCCTTTATTTTCATTTGTTAAAAAGAATTCGGGTTCTTCTACATTTTCAAAAAATCTTAATCTGGTTAATTTGCTTTTTATCTTATCAATTTCGGATTGCTTATAAAGTTGATTTTCTTTTATTCCGATTTCTCTTGTTATAACAAAATTTTTTGTTTTTGAATTGCCAACTATTTCGAATTCATTTATAAAACATTTTTCATTTTGTTCCATTCTTATTGAAATATTAGTTTCATAATGTTTTGAAGAATCATCAAATGAAATATTTTCAATATTAATTTTAGCGAAGGGATAACCATTATTTTCAAAATAGGTAAGTGTTTCATCAATTGTTTCTTTTAATTTGTTTTCATTGAAAATATTTCCAATTAACGAGTAAAATATTTTTTTTACCTGATTTGAATCTTCAAATGATATTTGAAAAAAAATATTTTTAATTAATGCTTGTTTCCCCTCATCAATTTTAATTTCTATTTTATTCTTAAAAGTGTCAATTAATATGTTTTCTATTTTTGAAAAATAATAACCTTCTTTCTTTAAATTTTTTATAAGTCGTAATTCAATTGTGTCTTTAATTCCGGGAAATATTTTATTTTCTTTTTCAAAGCTGACCCAATTGGTTAATTGATTTGAAGAAAATATTTTATTTCCTTCAAAATAAATTTTGAAAAATGGTTGCGAGTATAAATTATTAGTTGAGATTAAAAGCGAGCAACAAAAAAACAGAATAAGATTTTTGCGATAATATAAATCACCAAAAATCTTTTTCATTTTAACATTTATGTGGTTGGTGAATCATTTATTAATTTCATCTTTTTGCCGATTGATGAAATTAGAATATCCGGATTAAAACCATCTAACAAGGATTTGCTAACTTCACAAGTTTCAATCATTTTGGCGTTTAACATACCAAGTTTTGTTGAAAGCATTAAAGCATCTTCAAATACAAAAGAATTTTCTAAAGAAAAAGCAACACCAGCTGTAAATGCATCTCCACTTCCGGTAGAATCATAAACATCAATTTGTGGAAATTCAACTTTGTAAATAAAACCAGATTTGGATGCATAAATTGGTTTTTCATTGTCTGTAAGAAAAATCCATTTAATTCCTTTTTTGTTTAAATCGAGAAGGTAATTGATTTTATTTTCTTCAGTTGATAAATCAATATTTAAAGTATTTTCTAATTCCGTGATATTGTTATGAACTACTGTTGGTTGTGCTGATAAAGATTTTTGTAAATGATTTCCATAGGTATCAAGAATAGAAATTTTATCATGTTCATTTGCTAAATTAATTCCATAAGAAAAAATATCATCAGTTTCTTCACAAGGTGAACTTCCGGAAAAAACAACAATGGAACAATTTTGAATCATTTTGTTAAGTTTTGTTTTAAACTCATTTACTTCATCATTTGTAATTTTAGGATTGATACCCAAAAATGAAGTAACTCGTTTTTTTTCTTCTTCAATTATTAAATCAGCAATTCTTGTTTCTGATTTTGTAGAGATGACAGTAAAATCAATTTTATCTTTTTGTAAACAATGACGCAAAATTTTTCCGTTGTTGCCCCCCAAAAAAGTAAAAGCTTGATTTTGTAATCCAAGATAATTTAATTGACGGGAAACATTAATTCCTTTTCCGCCGGCATAAAAAATTTCTTTAATAGCTCTTTGAGTTTTTCCTAAAGAAACATTCTTGAAGAATAATCTTCTTTCTAAAAGTGGATTTAAAGTTACTGTTAAAATCATATTTATTAAGGTCTATATCCGGGCCAACGGCTATAATCCGGATTAATTAAACGATAATCACCAAAACCAGTTTCATCAACAAAAGTAAAACTTCTATTTAAATCATAGTAATCCCAAATTTCATAAGGTTTAGAATCTGAATCGAGAGGATGACGTTCAACATAACTTGGCGGACCGAAAGTAACATATATCATTCCCATATCACTTTTCCAACCTTCTCCAAAACCTTTGAAGTTTTTATTTGCATATTCAATTCTTCTGTAATATTCATATAGAACAGGATTATCTTCACTTTGTTTATTTGGTTTTTTAGAATCCCAAAATGCTAAAAAGCGATTCATTTTTGTATCGTAGTCCGAAGCATCACGAATAAAATCAATTTCTTTCGGAGATGCAATATAAACCATTTGTTCTATTGCTTTATCTAAATCACTGATTGAATTTGGTATTCCATAAATTTTAGAAATAAAATTTTTTTCAGTTGAAGAGATTTCTTTCCAGTCAGAATTTTTTAAGACTATTCTTAAATTATAAGCACCTAAAGTTAATTTAACTTTGTTGATTGTATGAGTAATAAGATTTGCGCCAACTTTTAATTTTTGTGGACTCATTTGTTTAGTTGTACTGTTTTTCTTTATATCATTTAATTGATACTCTAAAAAAACATCCTGAGCTTTATTGCTATATGTTGTAAAAAAGAATGAAATAGAAGTGTCTTTATTTGTGTAAACGCTTGATATGTTTGGAACAATTTTATTACCGGTTGAATCTTTTATTATTTCTGAAACAAACATCAAATCGCTGATATCGAGTGAATCATTTATTACTCTTACATTAAGAGGAATTTCTCTTGTAGCTGTTCTACGGGAATCACCATCTTCAAAAATTGTTCTTAGAAAATATTTACCGGGATTTAATTCCCAATTTTTATAACTGATATTATAATTGTTTCTTGAAATTGTTTTGTCGAAACTATCTGTTGTTATCTTTTCTTTCCATGATTTTTCGGAAATAATATTAGTTTTATTGCCATCTAATAATGTTAATGTAATATTATAACTTGCATCAAAGCCTTTTTCTTTTTTAACAAAAGATAAAGTTGAATAAGGTACTTGAACATATATATCAATTTTTGTTTTTGATGGTTGATTACTTTTTTGCTGTGCAATATCAAAATAAAAAGGTGTTGAAAACAACGCTTGATTTTTGTTCCCTAAATATTCCACTTGTGAAAATGAAACTGAATATATAAACAATAAAAATATTATTACTTTCTTCATATAAATTATTCCTTTAAAACTTAATTTTTCCAAATAAATCATATTCGTTGCAATCAACAATTTCAACGTTATAAAATTCACCTAAAGATAAAGTTTCATTCACTGCTTCTATAAAAACTTCGCCATCTACTTCAGGTGCATCTCTTTCGGTTCTTCCGATATAATAATTTCCATCAAATTCATCTATTATAACTTTTAAGACTTTTCCAATTAATGATTTATTTTTTTCTTCACTTATTAGCTTTTGAATTTCCATTAATGTTGCTTTTCTTTCTTCTTTTATTTCCTCTGATATTGGATCACCTAAAATGTAACTTGGAGTATTTTCTTCAATTGAATAATTAAAAACACCAAACCGATCGAATTTAGTTTCTTTTACAAATTCACATAATTCATCAAAATCTTTTTCCGTCTCAGCAGGATAACCAACAATAAATGTCGTTCTTAAAGTTAAGTTTGGAATTTTTTCTTTTAATGTATTAATTAATTCAACAGTTCTTCTTTTTGTTATACCACGACGCATACTTTTAAGTACATTATCAGTAATATGTTGAAGTGGTATATCAATATATTTACAAATCTTAGGATTGTTTATAAACTCTTCAATAAGATCATTCGGAAAATGTGAAGGATAAACATAAAGTAATCGAATCCATTCAATTCCATTAATTGCAGATAATTTATTTAAAAGCTCTGCAAGATTTCTTTTACCATATAAATCAATTCCATAATCAGTAGTATCTTGACCAATTATAATTAGCTCCTTAACACCCTTTTGTGCAAGTAAATTTGCTTCATTTAATAAATCATTCATCGGTTTGGATTTATGTTTACCTCTCATAATTGGAATAGCACAAAAAGAACATGGATTATCACAACCTTCAGAAATTTTTAAATATGCATAATGTTCAGGAGTTGTTAATAATCTTTCGCCAAGAAGTTCATATTTCAAATCGCCACCAAATTCTTTAACAATACTATCATAAGCTTCAGTGCCAAAATAAGCATCAACTTCAGGAATTTCTTTCCGAAGTTCATCCATATAACGCTCGGATAAACAACCAGCGACAACAACTTTTTTAATTTTACCTTGTTTCTTTAATTCTATTGCTGAAAGAAT
>JAOADJ010000005.1 GCA_026417375.1 Melioribacteraceae bacterium
AAAAAATTATCTCAGTTAAATTTTGATGTAGTAATTGATTTTAACAGAGTAGAAGATGTTTTTACGAGTGCAATTTCAAATATTGTAGGTTCAAAAATTAAGATTGGATTTAAAAAAAATAATTCTGAAAAATATTATAACTTTTTAATTGAAAATAAGTCTAATGATATTAAAATGAATTATTTAAACCTTTTAAATACTCTAAAAATGTTCTGAATTTTATTGGGTTTATAATACCTAATTATTACATTTAAATAGAAAAAAAAGAAGAAATCTTATGGGCGATAATTTTAACTACGAACTTAAAAAAATTGGTAATACAGCAATTTTCAAATTAAATGAAAAAAGATTTGATGCTTCAATTGCTGGGTTTGTAAAAGGTGAATTTACAATACTTTTACATTCTGAAGATATTAAAAAACTAATTATAGATTTATCTGAAGTTGAATATTGTGACAGCTCCGGATTAAGTGCAATTTTACTTGCATTTAGAATCTTACAATCAAATGAGGGACAAATTAGAATCGCTTCTCCAACCAAGAATGTTAAAACTCTTATCGAAATTTCCCAATTAGATAGAGTATTAACAGTATGTAATACAATAGATGAAGCATTAAATGATGTATCGAATTAAACAGTCACAACTTATTTACTTTTTATGATAAACAAAGAAATATTAAAAGATATTAAACTTGTTGTTTTTGATCTTGATGGCACTTTATTAGATGAAAATGGAAATGTTGGTGAAGAATCTAAAAATTTAATAAATGAGCTTTCACAAAAAGGTGTGTTGTTTTCTATTGCTACGGGAAGATTATTAAGTGCAACAACAGATATTGCAGACGAACTTAATATAAAAATACCTTTAATTACTCTCGATGGAACGTTAATACAAAGATTTCCAAATGAAAAAAGTATTTACGTTTCTTATGTTAAACCAAGTTATGTTAAACGAGCATTACATTTAGCAGATAAATATTTATTAAATGTTGCACTTTGTCACGATAATGCAATTTATTACACAGAGGAAAATTCAATATTTCCCAATATGGTTGATAAATTCGGAGCAAAGTATAAACAAGTTTATTCCTACGAAAACTTTATAGATAAAACTTTGGAAGTTGTTTTGGCAAGTGATTATCAACCAAATATTAAACTGGTTGCAAACAAAATGAGATTCCCATTTACTTTGGGACTTAGTTCAAGCTATTATAAAACAAACAGAGAAGGTGGTATTTATCTTTTAGAAATTAGAAAATTAGGTTCAAGTAAAGGTGATGGTTTGAAAAAACTTCTCAAACATTTAAAAATCAAGATGAAAAATACTGCCGTTATTGGTGATTGGTATAATGACAAATCTCTTTTTGAAAATGATAGTATTAAAATTGCTATGGGAAATGCAGTTCCGGAATTAAAAAGAATGGCAGATTATGTTCTTAAAAAAACTAATAACGAAGATGGCGTAGCAGACTTTCTTAAGATGATACTTCAAGCAAAAAAGTAAAATGATTTCATCCAAACTAAAATCAATTCTTAAAAATAGCTTAAGAGTAAAAATTCTAATTGTTTTTGTTACAGTATTAATTATAACTCTTTTTGTTCCTACAGGTGAATCAATAGAATCAGAAGTAAAAGTTGGGACAATTTGGATTCAGGATGATTTAATAGCTTCAAAAACTTTTGAAATACTTAAAGATCCGGTTCAATATGAAAATGAAAAAAGAAACGCTGAACTAAAAATCTTACCTGTGTTTTTAAGAAATTTAACTTTAGAAAAAATTATGATTGATTCTATCAATCACTATAATAAAATTTTATTAGAAAATATTTATTCAAATACATTAAAGAATAAAACTTTTTTAAGTGATAATTCATATCAAAGTTTTTATAAACTTAAATCCACAAAAAATAATCTGATAAAAATATTAAGTATCGCCGAAAACATTTTAATAGATATTTACGAAAAAGGTATTGCTGATGTATCAAAAAAAGAATTAAAAAAAGATTCTATTCAGTTAAGAATTAAAAATATACAAAGAGTAATCCCTTTTGATACTTTTATAGAAAAAGAAAAAATTGATGAATACTTAGTTTATAAAATAAGAAGCCAGGTTTTAAGTGATAAAAATATTGAGCAAGCCTTAAAAGAATATATCGGATACTTTATAAAACCTAACATTATTTTTAGTCTTGGACTAACCGAAGATTCTAAAAATCTTGCAAAACAAAAAATATCAAGAAACATTGGAATTGTTAATGAAAATGAAAGAATTGTTGCCAAGCACGATAGAATTACTCCCGATACAAAACTGAAAATTGATTCATACAGAATAGCAAAAGGGGAAAGCAGATCATTTTTTATTAATCTTTTGCAAATAATTGGTATTTATTTGCATATCTTTCTTTTAATCTTACCGCTTGGAATTTATTTATATTTATTCCGTAAAAAAATTATTGAAGATAATTTAAAAATCTCAATCATATCATTAAATTTTATTTCAATAAGTTATTTAGCTTACGTAATAAATACAATCAACACTTCTTTCCCAGTTGAGTACTTAATTTTAATACCTGTTTCTTCAATGTTGTTAACAATCATTTATGATTCAAGAGTTGGGTTTTATTCAAACGTTGTTTTATCATTAATTATCGGAGCTTTACGAGGTAACGATTATTCATTCGCAGTTACAAATATTATTACTGGTGGTTTAGCTGCATATACTGTAAGAGATATAAAAAACCGAACTCAAATTTTCCGTTCATTCTTTTATATTTTTATTGGTTATTCAGCAAGTATAATAACTTTTGCATTTGAAAGATATCAATCATTTTCAGAAATATTATATAGTTTAGGATTTGCAACAGCTAATGCTTTAGTGAGTCCTGTTTTAACTTATGGATTAATTATTTTTTATGAAAGACTATTTAAGATTACAACCGATTTAACATTACTTGAATTGACAGATTTAAACCGACCACTATTAAAAGAATTAGCTAAAAATGCACCCGGAACGTTTAGTCATTCAATTGCAATGGGAACTTTGGCAGAAACAACTGCAGAAGCAATTGGTGCAAATTCAATTTTAGCACGTGTAGGTGCTTATTATCATGATATTGGTAAAATGGTTGAACCAGAAATTTTTGTTGAAAATCAAATCGATACGAGAAATATTCATGAAAATATTTCTCCGGAAAAAAGTAGAGATGTTATAATTTCACATGTTAACAGAGGAATAGAATTAGCAAGAAAAAATAATTTGCCCAAAGAAATAATTGATTTTATACCTATGCACCATGGAACAATGGTTTTAACTTATTTTTATGAAAAAGCAAAAAATTTATATGGTGAATCAAATGTAAATGTAGATGAATATCGTTACCCAGGACCAAAACCTAATACGAAAGAAACTGCTATTGTAATGCTTGCAGATGCATGTGAATCAACAGTTCGTTCAATTGACGATTCAGATCCTCAAATAATTGAAAATGTTATTAATAATTTAATCAATACAAGAATTGAAGATGGACAATTAGATGAAGCACCTTTGACTTTTAATGAAATAAAAATTATAAAGGAATCATTTTTTAATATTCTCATTGGTCATCATCACCGTAGAATCAGATATCCAAATCAAGATGAACTTGAAACGAAAGGTGAGGAATGAAAAAAGAATGGAACAGTTTATTAATGAGTTTATTACAATTTTGCGATATGAAAAAAATCTTTCTGAAAACAGTGTCCTTTCATATCAAAATGATCTTTTGAAATTTGTTTCTTTTCTTAATGAAAATAATATTGATGATTTTGATTTGGTAAATTCAAAAATAATTTCACAATATTTTGAACTCCAAAGAAAAAGTAATATTTCTACTGCTACTTCAGCACGATATATGACCTCTATAAAAAAATTTTTTCAATTTTTAGAAGAAAATAATTATATAAATAAAAATCCAACTATTGTTTTATCAAAAGTAAAAATATCAAGAAAATTACCCGATGTTTTAAGCTTTGAAGAAATTGATAAAATTCTTAACACACCTAATATTAACGAAATTACAGGATTAAGAGATAAAGCTATTTTAGAATTGCTATATTCTTCTGGTCTTAGAGTAAGTGAATTAATTAATATGAAAATTGGGGATCTTTTTTTTGATGATGAAATTATTCGCGTATTAGGTAAAGGTTCAAAAGAAAGGGTTGTCCCTATCGGCACAAGTGCAATATATTGGATAAAAAAATATTTGCTAAACTCACGACCTTTTTTAGAAAATAAAATGAAAAGTCAAAATTATCTTTTCTTAAATAAGCGAGGTACAAAATTAAGTAGAATGTTTATTTGGCAAATAGTTGATAAATATTCAAAAGAAGCGGGGATAAATAAAGAAGTGCATCCGCATATTTTTAGACATTCTTTTGCAACCCATCTTCTTGAAGGGGGCGCTGACTTAAGAGCAGTTCAAGAAATGTTGGGGCACTCTGATATCTCCACAACTCAAATTTATACTCATATTGATAGAAATTATATTAAACAAGTTCATCGCGATCATCACCCCAGAGGATAATTTGGCTACAAACAAAATTTATCTTCATTTAATTATTATTGTTGCTTTATTTCTTTCATCATGTAATAATCAAAATATTAATCTTAATAATAATTTCAATTATTCAATTTCATTAGGAACATTTAAAACATATAATGAAGCATCTGAATTTCGATTTCAACTGCCAAATGATATTCGTGCAAAAATTAGATATGAATTAATAAGCACCAAAAAATATAAAGTTTTAATTGGTAACTTTAAATCATCATACGATGCTGGTGAATATGCGTTTAATCTTTTCTTAAATAAAAAAATTAAAAGCTATGACATTGTAAATAATGGTCAAGTTGTTTTAGATGAATTTATAAATATCCCTTTTATATCAAATTATTTAGGGCAAAGTTCAATTTATAATTATAATTTAAAATCTAAGATTAAAGAATTGATTTTATATTTTAACGATAAAGATATAGCCACAATAAATTTAACTAATGATTGTGATAAAATATTTATAGTTACTTTAGATAAGAAAATTAAATCAAAAATAAAGGATGCAGATTTATATTTATTTATTAGAAACAAAGAAGAATTATTGCATCTTAAAAGTTTTAAAAATATAAGTTATTTATACACTTATTGGGATTATGTTGATTCATTTAAAGTAAATGTTGTTAAAGTTGATGAAAAAAATCCACAAAAAATTATTCAATCAATTTATTTGTTTGATAATAATGGATTTGAAAAGAACATCAAAGAAAAAGAATATGATCTGTTAAAAGAAGGCTATCCAAAAATAAATCGAAGACGTGTAGAATATTTTTCACCAAATAATCAATTCCAAATAAAAATTAAAAATGAAATTGAAAAAGATATTTACTTAAAAGATTTCAAAAATAAATCTGAAACATTCATTGCATTTACAACAAATAAAATTTATGATATTCGATGGAGTAATGATAATAAATATGCTTTCGTAATTACTAAACCAAACAATGAAATAAATAAAAATGATGAACTTATTATTATTAATGTAATGCAAAATACAGTTATCAAAAAATTCAATAGTAATAGAATTAATGATATATTAGTTCGTGGAAACTTTTTATTTTTTGATTCTAATATTGATAGCATAAATACAATTCAGGTTTACGATTTTGAAAAACAAGTTTATTATGACAAAATTAATTCATATGGTGGGTGTAATTTATTTATTGCTTCAAAGGTTATAAAATGAAAACTTATTGGCGTGTATTAAAATATATTAAACCTTATAAAAAGCATTTAATGGCATCAATGCTTTTTACTGTTTTTTATTCTTTATTGAATGGTTTATCGGTTTACTTAACAATTCCACTTTTAGAAACATTATTTAATCAGAAAGGAATCAACAGCCAATCAGTTTTAAATAAACAAATTAATTCGCAGGCAACAAATTTTATAACAGATCTAACAGAAAAAATTTCTCATAGTTTTAACTCATTTGTTTTTTCTGGAGATACAAATCAGATTCTTCTAAAAATATGCTTTCTTGTGTTTTTCTCATTTCTTGCAAAAAACATATTTGGTTATTTACAATCATATTTTCTTGCTTTTGTTGAACAAGGAATGATAAAAGATTTGAGAAATCAGGCATATTTTCATTTACATAAATTACCAATGGGATTTTTTAAAAATGAAAAAACCGGCAATCTTATTTCAAGAATTACTAATGATGTTCAGGTAGTTCAAAATAGTATTTCAGCTATATTCTTAAATTTAATTAGAGAACCTCTTTCAATATTAGTTTTTCTTTTTATAGCAATTTCAATTAGTTGGAGATTAACTTTATTTTCTTTGCTTGTATTACCCGTTTCAATTGGAATAATAAGCTGGATTGGATTACTTTTAAGAAAACACAGTGCAATTTTACAAGAAAAACTTTCTGAAATTACAACTACTCTTCACGAGACAATCACCGGAGTAAAAATTGTAAAAGCTTTTGGAATGGAAAATTATGAGAATAAAAAATTCTCAAATCAAACTTTTAAATTCTTTAAACTAGTTCTGAAAATTACCAGAATAAGAAATAGTTCACCACACATAACAGAAGTATTAAGTGTATTAGTTGGTACTGTCTTAATTTATTATGGTGGTCAATTAGTTTTAATAGAGAAAAATCTTAAAGCAAGCGAGTTTCTTGGATTTTTATTTTCAATATTTCAAATGATGCCACCAATAAAAGAATTAAGCAGTGTAAATAACAGAATTCAGGAATCAAGTGCTGCAGCAGATAGAGTTTTTGAAATTTTAGATACAGAACCCAGAATTAAAAATATTCCTAATGCAATAAACAAAAGAAATTTTAATGATAAAATTGTTTTTGAAAATGTTTCATTTCATTATGATGATAGTGAAGAATTAATTCTTGATAATATTAACATTGAAGTTAAAAAAGGAGATGTTCTTGCTATTGTAGGAAGTAGTGGCTCAGGAAAAACTACATTAGTTGATTTATTACCACGTTTTTATGATCCAAATATTGGAAAAATAACTTTAGATAATATTGATATAAAAAATATTCTTATTGAAGATCTTAGAAGTATGATGGGAATTGTTACTCAGGAAACAATTTTATTTAACGATACTGTAAGAAATAATATTTCATATGGAATACAAAACTGTAATGAAGAAGATATTATTAAAGCATCAAAAGCTGCTAATGCTCATAATTTTATATTAGAATTACCAAATGGATATGATACAATTGTAGGAGAAAAAGGAACAAAACTTTCCGGCGGACAAAGACAAAGAATTGCAATTGCCCGAGCATTATTGAAAAATCCTCCAATAATGATTTTTGATGAAGCAACCTCTGCTTTAGATAATGAATCTGAAGCTCTCGTTCAGGAAGCAATTGAAAGATTAATGAGTGAAAGAACTACTTTTGTTATTGCTCATAGATTAAGTACAATAAGAAATGCAAGTAGAATTATTGTATTAGATAAAGGTAAAATTGTTCAAGATGGTAAACATGATGAATTATTAATGGATGAAAATGGAATTTATAAAAAATTATATGAATTACAGTTCAGAGAATTATGAATCAGCTAAATAATAAAATAAATAATATTGATAGATTAATATTATCATTCTTAATTCTATTTGTTGCCACATTAAATGTTTCAATTTTCGTTAATCAAATTGCTTTTTTCTCGGTTTATTTACTGATAGGAATAAAAGTATATTATTTAAAAGAAAACCCATTCAAGAAAAATATATTAAACAGAGAAATACTTTTTTTAATAATCGTTTTCTTAATAACAGCATTATTTTCTTTATATAAAGAAGAAGCGTTAATTCGTTCTACCAAAAAGATATTGCTTCTACCTATTATTTATTCTATAAGTTATTTTGCTGATGAAAGAAAGAAAACTGAACATTTAATAAAAACTTATTTAATAGCTTCTGTTTTAACTAGTTTTATTTATTTATCAGTATCTATTTATCATTATCTGTATCATCTTTACTCATTAGAAAATAAAGGTCCGTCCCCGTTTCAATATGTAATGACCGCTGGCGGTTTAATGAGTTTCTCTACTATTTTCATTTTTTCTTTTTTATTGAACGAATCAACTTCAAAAAAAATTAAGTTATTATTATTAATTGGTTTTTTCATAACATTATTTTCTGTGATTGCTAGTTATACAAGAGCTGCCTGGTTGGGTACTATTGTAGGAATTATTGCAGTATTAATTATCCAAAAGCAATGGAAAATAATAGTTCCTTTAATAATTATTTTTATAACATTTGCTTTAATTAAAAAAAGTGAAAGCAAAGTTGAAGTTTATAATATAAAAGGGAACATTGTTGAAAAAATAAAAGCAATTGAAACAAAAGGGAAAGCAAATGATGTAATAATTTATAATGAAAACAAAATTATTGCTGACTATGAAAATGGAATTATAACTTTTGATAAAGATTTTAATGAAAACAAATTTTCCCTCAATACCCCTATTGCAAATATTAAAAAATGGAATGATTCAATTTTTGTAGCACTATCAATTGATCAACGTTTTTATATTCTAAAATATCTAAATAAAAATTATCAGGTTATTGATTCATTTTATACCAGAGGAAATACAAGTAATTATCTTATCCACAATCAAAAACTTTTTATATCTGATGAAGATAGTGGTTTTACAATTATTAAAAATCCATTCCATCATAAAGAACAATTATTTTTAAAATATAAAGGAGCATTTACTTTTGAAGCTTATAATACGAGCTTGTTGATTTATAATAGAGAAAATCAAAGTATATTTTTAGCTAATATCATCAATGATAATTTAATAAATCTTGATTCTTTAAAAATAAATTCATCGGTTGGAAATATATTTAGTTATGACAAACGGTTTATTTTACAAACTGATAAAAATCTAATGCTTTTAGAAATTATAAATGATAAAATTAAAATTGTTAATTCATATCAAATAACTGGTGCAATTAAGGGGATGATGGTTGATTCATCTTTTTACTTTGCAACAACAAACGGAGAGTTTTATAAATTAGATAAAAATTTATCTGTCAAAAATATTTATGATTTTCAGGTCCCAGTAAAAAGTTTTTATTTGAATAATGATACTTTGATAATTACATATTTCTCGCAAAATAGATTGAATTCAATTTTTGATAAGTACCATATAACAAATTTTGAAAGATTAAATATTTGGAAAACAGGAATTAAAATATTTAAAGAAAATCCAATCTTGGGAGTAGGTGATATAGATTTGCAAAAAGTTTATAAGTTTTATAAAGAACCATATCTAAAAGAAAATTATGGTCATTTACATAATAATTTAATTAATTGGTTAGTTCTTTATGGTGTGGTTGGTACGTTAATAATTATTTTCTTCTTTGTCCGAGTATTTTTATTATTAATAAAAATTTACAATAAATCGAAAGGTGAAAAATATATTTCATCATTTGTTTTAGCTTCTATTGCATCATTAATTGCATTTAGTTTTTCAGGAATAGGTGAATATAATTTTGGTGATCAGGAAATAATGACAGTACTTTGGTTTATAATTGGTATGAATATTTCATTTTATAAAATGATTATGGAGAAAAAGTAGATGCTCAGATTATCTTCTATTATTATTGCAAAAGATGAGGAAAAAAATATTGAACGTTGTTTAAATAGTCTTAAAAATATTATTGATGACGTTGTTTTGTTAATTGATTCACGTACTAAAGACAAAACTTTTGAAATTGCAAAAAGTTTTCAATTTGTTAATTGTGAAATAATTGAGTGGCAGGGATTTTCGAAAACAAAACAGTACGCTTTAACAAAAACAAAATATGATTGGGTTTTATGGATAGATGCTGATGAAGAATTAACAGATGAATTAAAAAATGAATTACTAAAATTTAAAAATGAAAAACCAATTTATTCTTGTTATGATGTTGCACGCAGAGCTTTCTTTTTAGGTAAATGGATTAAACATAGTGGTTGGTATCCTAATAGAATAAAAAGACTATTCGATAAAACAAAAGTGTCTTTTGACGACAAAGAAGTACACGAGGGACTAATTGTAACCTGTGGAATAGGTCATCTTAAAAATGATTTAAATCATTATACCGATCCAAATATTTTTCATTACTTAGATAAGTTAAATAATTACACATCATTAGCCGCAGAAGATCTATTTAATAATAAAAAAAGAGCAAATATTAATGATATAATTCTTCGGCCAATTTTTATCTTTTTAAAAATGTTTATTTTGCGTTTAGGATTTTTAGATGGGTTTCATGGATTTTTATTAGCTTCTTTTTCATCATTTTATGTTTTTACAAAATATGTAAAACTTTGGGAATTAAATAGAAAATGAAATTTGGAATAATTGCAAACATATTAAAAAAAGATATAGCTCTTATATTATTACAAATTATTGAAGAAATATCTAAACAAAATTATGATTTTGTTTTATCTAATGATGTCTATGAAAATATTTATGAAAGTATCAAACATAAAACAAATATTAAACACATTGATAAAAATAAAATAACAGAAAACTGTGACATATTAATTTCAATTGGTGGTGATGGTACTATGTTAAATGCTGCTTATTTAGTTAGAAATACAGGGATTCCAATTTTAGGTGTAAATTATGGTAAACTTGGATTCTTAGCAGAATTTGATTTACAATCACTTAAAATGTTTTTAAATGAAGTAAAAGATAAAAAATACATTGTTGAAGATAGAATTTGCTTAACTGCAAAAAGTGAAGAATCAAATGAAGAAATGTTTGCGATAAATGATTTTGTAATTGATAAAGGTCCCTGGCAAAAAATGATTGAGCTAGAAATTTTTGTTGATGATGAATATGTTACATCTTTTATGGCAGATGGAATTATTGTTGCAACCCCAACAGGAACAACTGGATATTCTCTTTCAACTGGTGGACCTATTGTAAATCCAAAAGCTGATGTTATTACTTTAAGCCCAATTGCTCCACACACTTTAACGATGAGACCTTTAGTTATTTCAAGTAAACAAAAGATTAAGATCATCGCGCATTCACCATTTGATAAAATTCAGGTTAGTTCTGATGGACAAAGAGTAAATTACTTTAAACCACCCACTAAAATTTTTATTGAAAAAAGTAAAAACCCGATAAAACTTGTTCACTTAAGTAAAAGTAATTATTACGAAATTTTAAGAAGTAAACTTTATTGGGGAATTGATATTCGTAAATCGAATTGAGAGGTTATTATGAAAAAAATAATTTTCATCATTTTGTATGCAAATTTAATTCTAATTGCTCAGGAAAAATTTTCAAGAGTAGTTGATGAAAAATCCGGGAAAGAAATGATTGTTGGTGTTTGCGATTTTTCAGTTTTTGCAGATACAAATTATTCCTGGTGGTTTGATTATGAATTTAATAACTATGAACCAGATTCTTTATCTATTGAAAAACTAAAATCAATTGAATCTCAACCTCAAATTACAATTATACTTGGAACATGGTGTAGTGATAGCAAAAGAGAAGTACCCAGATTTTATAAAATATTAAAACAAATTCATTATGATGAAAATAAAATAAAACTTATTTGTGTTGATAGAAAAAAAGAAGTAAACAACTTAGATATTACAAGTTACAATATTAAATTCGTTCCAACATTTATTTTTGAAAAAGAGGGAAAAGAAATAGGAAGAATTATTGAAACACCACAGAAAAAATTAGAGGAAGACATTTTAGAAATATTTTTAAAATAATGCCTCAAACAAATTTGTTAATACTTGCTTGAGGCAATTATTAATTTTTACCTAATGTAATTAACTCTGAAACTTCAACTTTTTCTTTATAGTTTTTGGGTTTGCGATGAGAACCATTTCCATTGTTACCATTTCCATTATTGCCATTCTTTTTAACAACTTCAATTGGAATTTTATTTTCATATAAATTTTCCGCATGCGATTCTCTGTAAACAAAAATTTCATTTTTGTAATTTCTCATTACAATTCTGTTATTATCGCGATGTAAAACATACTGAGGTAAAATAGGAATTTTTCCACCGCCACCAGGGGCATCAATTACAAAATGGGGAATAGCTAAACCACTTGTATGTCCACGAAGTTTAAACATAATTTCTAAACCTTTATCAATTGAAGTTCTGAAATGGTTAGCTCCACGTGTTTCATCAGCCATATATAAATAATAAGGACGGACACGAATCTTTAATAACTTTTGGAAAAGTTCTTTCATTACTTCGGCATCATCATTAACACCTTTCATTAATACAGCTTGATTGCTTACAGGAATACCTGCATTTGCAAGTAATTCACAAGCACGTGTACTTTCAGGTGTAATTTCCCATGGATGATTGAAATGTGTATTGACATAAATCGGGTGATATTTTTTAATCATATCAACCAATTTAGGAGTAATTCTATGAGGAAGAACACACGGCATCTTTGAACCAATTCTGATTATTTCAATGTGTGGTATTTGGCGTAGTCTTTTCAATATTTTTTCTAACATAGTGTCAGTCAACATTAAAGGATCGCCACCTGAAAGAACAACATCACGAACTTCAGTGTGCTTTTCAAGATATTTAAAAGCAGATTCAAGTTCTTTCATTGAAATTTTATCTGAGTTTCCAACTTTTCTTTTTCTTGTACAAAATCTACAATACATACCACATTGGCTTGTAGTAAGAAATAAAACACGATCTGGATAGCGATGAGTAATATTTGGAACAGGACTCATTGCATCTTCCTGAAGTGGATCTTCAAATCCATCCATATCTTCAAGTTCAGCTTTATCGGGAACACATTGTTTCCAAATTGGATCACCGGGATATCGAATAAGTGATAGATAATAAGGATTTATTCTTGCTTGAAAAAATTTATCCAAGCCTTCTGCTACTTTTTTATCGATCCCAAATTTTTCTACAAGTTGATCGACAGAATGAACACTATCTCTTATCATTTGCTGCCAAAGTTCCATAATAGATGCCCTTTATATTTTTTGCCCTTATGTTTTAAAGTATTTTCCAAAAACTATTAAGTTGTCTCCAACTGAATAAAAATCTTTTATTTGGGT
>JAOADJ010000054.1 GCA_026417375.1 Melioribacteraceae bacterium
GGACAATGTTCTTTATCCCACGATAATTCTAAACCTTTCTTTGAAACAATATCTAAAACAAAATCTGCAACTTCTTTTTCTGTTCTTCCTGCTTTTAAAAACTTTGTTACTTCATCAAATATTTTAAGTGTTTCTTTTATCGCTTCTTTAATGTTAGATATTTCTGTATCAGATTTTCTTCCTTTTAAGCCCGCAATAATTTCTTCTGATGAGATTAATGAGTTTGCATATGGTGTATCTTTTAAATGATCTACTAGTTCAAGATATAAACCATGTGGTAAACCATCTGCCAATGTAGAATTTCTCGAATAATTTATGGCAATTGTTTTTGGCTTATAAATATCTAATACTTTTATTAATTCTTCTTTAACATTTTTTAAATATGGATGTATATTTTTATAAGTGCCAACCATTTTCATGTTTTCTTGTTCTAATGAACCAATCACGGCATGTGTATTTCCACTTTTTGTAATAATAAATGCAGATTGCCATGTAGCACCAGTTCCGACTATCATATCAAGCATTGGGTCTTTCATATTTCCTGTTTCACGAACAAAAGTCATCCACATATCAATATTTTTTTCATTTAATATTTTAACAGCCTGTTCAATTTTTTCTAAAACCATTTCTTTGGACATTTTTCCTCCAATAGTTGTAAATAAAATTTTTAGTTTATTAAAATTAATCTATAATTCTTTATTTGTTTAATTAAAAATAACAACTTTTTTATTGTTAAAGGATTAAATTGTATTAAACAAAATAGAAAATTAAAATGAATGAATTTTTACAAGAACAAAAAGAGCTGATAGAAGAATATTTTCAAAGATTAAATCAAATTTCAGAAAGTGATGCTGCCATTAAATTAAATGATAAGTGGTCAAAAAAAGAAATTATTGGTCACTTAATCGATTCTGCTTCTGTCAATCACGAAAGATTTATACGCGCTCAATTCAAAGATGATTTGATTTTTCCTGGATATAATCAGGATAAATGGGTTGAAGTACAAAATTATCAAAATGCAAACTGGGGTTCTTTAATTGAATTGTGGAAAAATTTTAATTTAATGTTGTTAAATTCAATTGATAATATACCCGAAATTATTTTAATGACTAAAAGAGAAAATCATAATCTGAATGAAATTGCCTGGAAAACTATTGATAAAAAATCCCCTGCTAGTTTAGATTATTTAATCAAAGATTACTTTGGTCATATGTATCATCATATAAACAAAATTTTTAGTGATTAGGAATTGTGTGTTTGAATGTAGCTTTACGAAGTCTATCCATTATTGCTTTTCCCAAACCCTTTTCTTCAACTGGTTCAATTAAAATATAATCAAGATTTTCTTTTTCAAGTTCATGTAAGAAAAGAAAAAGATTTGATGCGGCTTCTCTTAAATCGCCACTTAATGAAAGGAACTTTTCAATATTAAATTCAAAATCAACTTTTTTATTTTGAAAAAATATTACACCAATTTTTTTCTTTGGAGATAAAAGCTTTTCGTCAAAAAAATATAATGGTGTGTTCGGTGAATAATGAAATGGTAATTGTCCCGGTGAATTTGGATTTTTTGCATTGTGGGGTTTTAATTTTATTTCACCAATTACTTCTTCCAACTCTTCTTTTGTTACACCACCAAATCTTAATAAATAAAAATTCCCATTATCATAATGAACTATAGTTGATTCAACACCAACATCAGATTTGCCGCCGTCAAGAATTAAATCAACTTTTTCCCCAAGATATTTATGAACATGCTTTGCTGTTGTTGGACTTAAATGACCAAATTTATTTGCACTTGGCGCTGCAATTGGTGTTTCACTTTGTTTTATTAATTCTAATGCAACCGGATGATTTGGCATTCTAACTGCAACTGTTGGATTTCCACTTGTTACAATATTTGGAACCGAATTTTTCTTTTCTAGAACTAATGTTAATGGACCAGGCCAAAATTTATTAATTATTAAATTAATTCTTTCATCGTTGTAAATTGTAAATTCATTTAACCAATCTTTTTCAGCAATATGAATTATTAATGGATTAAAACTCGGTCTTTTTTTAACCTCAAAAATTTTTGCAACGGCAAGCGGATTTAGTGCATCAGCACCAAGTCCATAAACTGTTTCCGTAGGAAAAGCTACAAGCCCACCTGTTTTAATTATTTGAGAAGCTTTGGTTATTGATTCTTTATTTGCTTTTACTAAATTCATACTTCAAAAATACAATTGTTATTAATTAAACAGAATAATTTCTTTTTTCAATTGGGAATTTAAATGAAAGAACTCGAAGAATTAAAAACTTTTTGCAAAGAACTTTCAATCATAAGCGGAAACATTATTAAAAATTACTGGCGAAAAGATATTAAAGTTGAATCAAAAAAAGATGAATCACCGGTTACTATTGCAGATAAAAAATCTGAAGAAATAATGCGTGAATTGATAATGAAAGAATTTCCAGAGCATGGAATTTTAGGTGAAGAATTTGGAGAACACAATTCTGAAGCAGAATATAAATGGATACTTGACCCGATTGATGGAACTAAAAGTTTTATTTGTGGCACTGTAACATTCGGAACACTGATCGCTTTAACTAAAAATAATATTCCGATTGTGGGTGTAATTAATCAACCAATATTAAATGAATTTTTAATCGGAGATAATTTTTCATCAACATTAAACGATAAAAAAGTATTGGTAAGTGAAATTGATAAAATAGAAAACTCGGTTCTTTTGACAACAGATTACTTTAATATTGAAAAGTATCAAAATAAAAATGGCTTTGATAACTTAATAAAAAAAACTAAACTATTTAGAATGTGGGGAGATTGTTATGGTTACTATTTAGTTGCAACTGGATTTTCAGAAATAATGATTGACCCAATTATGAATGTTTGGGATTCAGCAGCATTGATACCTATTATAAATGGAGCGGGTGGAAAAATAACTGATTATTTTGGAAATGATCCCTTTTCAGGTAATAGCATTGTTGCAACAAATGGAAAAATACATGATGATGTAATAAAAATTCTAAACGAAAGCTGAATCCTTTTCCAATTTGTAACATCACATTATCTGATTAAAAACATAAATTGGAGAAAAAAATGAAAAATATAGTTGAAGGAACAGATTTCAATTTTCAGCAAGAAGTTTTACAAAGTGAAATACCTGTATTAGTAGATTTTTGGGCTCCATGGTGTGGTCCATGTAGAATGGTTGCACCTGTTGTTGAAGAAATTGCAAATGAAATGGTTGGAAAACTAAAAGTTGTAAAAGTTAACACTGATGAAAATTATGGTGTGGCTTCTCAATATGGAATTATGAGTATTCCAACTTTAGGCATTTTCAAAAATGGGAAATTAGTTGATGCTGTTATTGGGGCTGTTCCTAAAAATCATTTAGTAAATAAAATCTCACCTTATATAAACGTTGCTAATTAATTTATAAGAATGTCAGGAAAAAATTTCCTGACATTCTTTATTAAAACTATTATAGAGTTGCTGTAATCATTATATAAAACCAGGTTGAACTATCTTTACCTCTTTTCTCTTTGAATATATCTCCCGGCGAGAAAAATGATAATCCACTTTCAAATACAACTGATTTTGAATAATTATAATTGAATAAAAAATCAATTTCGTTGCCAAACGATTTTGTAGAAGAACCATTTTTTAACTTGTAATCTTCAACCGATTTAAAGATGTGAAAAAATACACTTGCTTTGAAATCTGTTGATAAATTTAATCCACCTTTAATAAATAAATCATTCAATCCAAGATTATAAGTATCAACTGGTAAATTTGTAAAATAATCCATATAACCATAGAATTTATGACCGGTTCCGTAAATAGTATTAAACACTTTATATTTATTATCGTTTACATTATCTCCGCTTGAATAATCCAAACCCAGTCCTAAAAATGGTTTTGATGGAGCATCGAAATTATATGCAATATTGATTGCAAAAAAATGAGCAGCAATGTCATAGTTTTTAACAGATTTCATCTTTCCAAACTGATAATAAAATTCTTCTTCGTGAACAATATTTCCCAATGTTCCTTTAATATAAGCGCCGGTAGTCAAACGATTTAAATTATTTGAAGGTATAAATTTTTGCCAAATAAAAATTGGTTGTATTTGATAATTGTTAATTAACTTTAAATCGAAAAATGCACCGAACATATTTTGATCGTTTGTATCGCCCACAGCATTTTTTTCAAATTCTTTAATTGCAAAAAAATCTGTTTTAATTTTTTCATTGTTCCAGGTTAAAATAGCTCCGTCAAAACTTCTTCCGGTATTTCCCCAATTTGAAGCACCAATTAATCTTTCGTTATTATAAACAAGTTCAAATCTTCCGACTTTAAAATCTATGGGTAAGTTAAAAAGATTATCTAATTTTAAAAATGCTTGATGAAGATCAACATTTTTCATGTTTGCAGTTGTGCTTGTTTCTTCACCAAAAATTCTTGAATCTTGAACCTGAACAAAACCAGAAATATTTTCTGAGGGGGAAACCATAACCCCAAATCTTGATCTTAACAAAGTGAAAGTGGTTGAATTATTTTTTGTGTTAAAATCCTTGTTGTCAGTTTCAAATCTTGGTCTTATTTGGGCACTGAATTTTACATTTTGTTGTGCAATTGTAAATGTGCTTAAAATTAAAACAAGAAAAAGAATTTTTTTCATTTCTATCTCCATCAATTAATATTTTTTAAGTGATCCTTGTCTTTGCTCAGCTTTTTTATCCCAGTCAACAACTGTTGTTTTAAGAAAATCTTTTTTATCGGCAATAAGTTCATCCATTTTTAAACCTATTAGTTTTTGAGCTTTTTCTTTAGTGCTGAAATCTGGTAACGCAACAGGATATTTTACATTATGTTTTACCAAAACCAAAGCAAGTTCTTTTCTTGCCTGTTCAGCTTTTTGAATCGCATTTCCTAAAATTCTCAAGGCTTCAACTGGTGCGTGGAAACCAACACCATTTGCCGCAGCAACCCAATCCCATCTCCATTGTGCTTGACGTAATAATTTTAAAATGGGTTTCATTTCCTCTTCATTTGCTTTGTTATCCCAGGCAATTTTAGCTTCAAGATGAGCAACAGCTAATGTTTTTTCAGCTTCTCTTAATAGCTCCTTTACATTATCCTGTCTTTCGTAAACATTTTGAACTAACTTTTCTGTTTTTTCACGATGACAAACCTGGCAACTATTTTCAACATTATTTAATGGGCTTTGAATATGATGATCTGTAAACTTAACACCACCTTCAGTTTTATATGGCATATGACAATCTGCGCATGAAACACCTCTATCGGCATGAACACCCATTGTGAATAATTCATAATCCGGATGCTGTGCTTTTAGCATAGGTGCCTTGCTTAAAGCATGTTCCCAATCCTTAACATTGTTTTCATCATAATATGCTTCCATTTGTTCAACAGACATTCCTTTATCCCATGGAAAAGTTAAATATTTTCCTTCACCTTTAAAATAATATTCAACATGACATTGTGCACAAACGAGAGATCTCATTTCATTATGAGTAGCATTTTTAATATCCTTTCCTTGTCTCTTAAATGCTTCCATTAATGCAGGTCTTGTAATTCTTAAATTCATAGTTTTAGGGTCGTGGCAATCTTGACAACCAATTGGATTTACAATCTCATGTCCTAAATCTTTCCATTTTGCTTTATAAAAATTTTCAACTCCCATCTTTTCCATCATTCTTGGCACATCGGGAGATTTACAACTCCAACATGTTGCAGGCTGTGGACTAACTTTGTTACCACCGGTTCTTAAAGTATTTCTTAAATCAATAATAGAATAGGAATGACCTCTTGGTGCAAGATAGTCTTTTGAAAATCCATATCCCGCCCACATTATAACAAGCTCGGGTGAACTTTGCAGATAATCTCTTTTTGTTGAACCAGCATACTTGCTTGCAAATGTTGTATCTGCCATCTTTAAATAACTTTCATATTCTCTTGGATAATTTTCTCCCCAAACTTCATTTCTTGGTTCCCAATCTTTAATTGGTTTTACCATCTGTAATGTAAATGCTTCATTTCTTCTTTCAACAATTGATGATGCAAAAAGACCAACTAAAAATACTACAACAACTGTTGAAAAAAATAAAACCCAGCTTAACCAAGGTTTTTCTTTAATTAGTTCTTGAATTGGTTTCATATTGTTTTTCCTTTTATTTGCTTTGAATAAAATTATCTAACCATTTAGGAATTTCAACTTGTGTTTGTGGAACGCGTGCATATGGAGTTGAGGACAAACTATTAACTCTTCCGTGTGGTGTTTCCCGATGACATTCCCAACAATATTTTCCTGTTTGATCATGAACATTATTGTTGTTAATTGCTCTTAAACTTATAGGGTGAACTAAATTGGAATGGCAACGAATACAATTTTCTTGTACGGCTTTTTTCCCTGCTTCTTTAATTTGAATTACTTGTGGTTCCCATCTCATAGTAAAATATGTTGCGTGCCTTAATCCATCATTTGCTTTGAACCAATATTTGTGAATTATGTTATCTTGAGGAACATGACAATCGTTACATGTTGCAACTTTGCCGTGGCTACTTCTTTCCCATGTTGCATATTGCGGATTCATTACATGACAATTAACACACGTTTTAGGATTGTCGGATAAATATGAAACTGCATTTGATATGTAAACCACATAAAACCCAAGTCCAAAAAAAATTCCAAGTAAAATAATCACTGGAATTTTCCAATTATCTGGTGGTATTAGTTTTTTTAATATGTTTTTCATTTTGCGTTTCTCTCTGATTCTTCGTTTAATTTTTGTATGTCACTGCTGCTGGTAGGGTGACCTAAGTTGTTTATGTTTTTGTGTAATTCAATATATAGCTCTTTCGGAATTTTATTTTGCCAGTTTCCGGTTAACATTCCTAGTCCGGTAATTGCTATAAAAATTAGAACAACACCATAGGCAACAAATTTTTTGTTAATTTTTTTATCTGATCCAATTAATTTTAAATCAAGTGTGTTTTCTACGGGACAAACATCAACGCAATTCAAACAACTTGTGCATTCATCGGAATTAACAGTTATAACTTTATCAACTTTTATAAAGGAGGGGCAAGCTTTTGCACATAATGAACAATCAATACAAGTTGAAGTATTTCTTTTAATTTTGGTCGGACTTAAAAAACCAAGCAATCCCAATAACGCACCATAAGGACAAAGATACCGACACCAAAAATTTCTGTATATAATAGAAAGTAAAAAAAGAACTCCGATAACAATAAGAGCTGTTTGAGAAATATTTGCAAAAAAATAGTACATTTTAACATCAGCCATAATGTTATAATCGCCACCAAGAAAATAAGCAAGGGCTAATTGACTCATTGAAAAAATTGAAAAAGCAAAAAAAGCAAGTAGCAAATATTTCAGTGAGCGAAAAAAATAATCTAAGTATTTCCAAATTTTTATTCTTCTTTTAAATAATTTTTTTGCAATCTTATCGCCAAAATCTCCAACCAATTCCGATATGAATCCAACGGGACATAACCAACTGCAAAAAGATTTTCTAAAAAGAAGGGACACTCCAACAATGGCTATAAATATAAAAAATCCAGCTGGATGAACTGAGTGTATTATTCCTGATTGAAAAAAATAATAAACACTCATCAAAGCGCTAATTGGTAAAAATCCTTCAACACCGGGTGGGCGATAATCTGATCCCGATATTCCATTTGTTTCCAGAAATTTAATGAACTGAGAAAATTCTACTCCAATCCAAATACAAAGAATAGAAAACAAAATTTGAATTGTAAATCTTAATTGTTGAATTGATTTTTCTTTATTTCTAATGAATTTATCTTTCTTTTCCATGTTTATCTTTTAGTTATTAATATCAGAAAATTTTTTCTGATTAAAATTACTTAATCAATAATTAATTGTCAACCATATTTTCTAAAATAAATTTTTGTTGAAATAAAAAATATTTATATATTTAATCAGAAAAAAAATTCTTATTATTAAAGGAACTACAAAATGTTAAGAAAAATCATAGAAATAAATGAAGAAAAATGTGATGGTTGTGGAAATTGTGTTCCCGAATGTCACGAAGGGGCATTGCAAATAATAGATGGAAAAGCAAGATTAATAAGTGATTTATTTTGCGATGGACTTGGTGCTTGTATTGGTTTTTGTCCAACAGGTGCTTTACAAATAGTTGAAAGAGTTGCTGAACCTTACAATGAAAAACTTGTAATGGAAAAAATTGTTAAAGGTGGTGCAAATGTTATTAAAGCACATTTACAACACCTGAAAGATCATAAAGAATTTGAATTGCTTACTGAAGCAATAGATTATTTAAATGATAATAAAATTCCATTGCCAGAATTAGATTCTAAAAATGAAATACATTCATCTTGTGCTTCTTCAAAAGAGCTGGTTATTGAAAATCAAACAAATGATGAAAACTATGTTGTTCCATCTCAATTAACACAGTGGCCAATTCAATTGCATTTGGTTTCCCCGGTAGCTCAATATTATAGAAATACAGATTTTCTTCTTGCTGCAGATTGTTGTGCATTTTCATATGGAAATTTTCATAATGATTTTATTAAAGGTAAGTCTATTGCAATTGCGTGTCCCAAACTCGATTCGAATAAACAAATTTATCTTGATAAGTTAGTTGTTATGCTTAAAGAGTCAAAGCTAAACTCTATAAATGTTACAATAATGCAGGTGCCATGTTGTCGAGGATTAGCTCAGTTAGCAATTCAGGCAAGAGAATTATCAGAAGAAGATGTGCCAATTTATGTTACAACAATTGGTGTTAATGGAGAAATTTTAGAAACCACGGAAATATAGAAAGGGAAAAAAATGAGTGAATTAATAAATAATAGTAGAATAAGAATAGATGAATTGAAAAAATTAATTCTTGATCTTCATAATGGAATAAGTGTTGAAGAAACTAAAAAAAATCTTAAAAATAAAATGTCGGAAATTCCTTATGGTGAAATTGTTCAAGCAGAAGAGGAATTAATTGCTGAGGGTTTAGAAAGAGAAGAAGTTTTAAAGTTTTGTGATTTACATTCCGAAGCTTTGAAGGGACACATAGATACTTCGAATGCAAAAAAAATTCCCAATGGGCATCCGGTTGATATTTTTCTTAAAGAAAATAGAGAATTAGAAAAAGTAATTGATAGAGTAAAAAATATTTTTATTGAAGCAAAGTTGAAAAAAGATGATGAATTAGTTGATGATATTTTATTAAAAGTTCGTGCAGAATTTAATTTATTGATGGATATAGAAAAACATTACTTAAGAAAAGAAAATTTATTATTTCCTTTTCTTGAAAAATATAATATAACAGGTCCACCAATGGTAATGTGGGGAAAGCATGATGAAACAAGATCGTTTTTAAAATCATGTTTTGCTCTTTTTGATGAAGCAAAAAATGTTGACTTAAAAAGCTTAATTGATTTCGTTGAAATGTTATTTAATCCAACTTTGAAATCAATTGAGGAGATGATTTATAAAGAGGAGAAAATATTATTTCCAATGTGTATGGATACATTAACAGAAATTGATTGGTTCGAAATATTATCCCAAAGTGAAGAGATTGGTTATTGTCTTTATTTTCCTGATGAAAAATGGAAACCAGAGATTGTTGATACAGAAAAAATGGTATTTGAATCAAAAGGGAGAATTAAATTAGAAACAGGTTCGTTTACCAACGAAGAACTTGAAGCAATTCTTAATACACTTCCAGTTGATATTACATTTGTTGATAAAGATGATAGAGTAAGATATTTCTCTAATGGTAAGAAAAGAATATTTAACAGACCAAAAGCTGTTTTAGGAAGGCAAGTTCAATTTTGTCATCCCCCATCAAGTGTTCATATAGTAAATCAAATTGTTGATGATTTTAAAAGCGGAAGACAAAATTCTGCAAAATTTTGGATTAATCTTAAAGGAAAATTAACTCATATTGCTTATTATGCAGTTAGAAATGAAAATGGGGAATATTTAGGAACTATCGAAGTTTCTCAAGAATTAGACGAATACAGAAATTTAGCTGGTGAAAGGAGAATATTGCAATATGAATAAACCAGAAATTACTCCCCAAACATTAGTTGCTGATTTGCTTTCATATTATCCGGAACTTGAGGAAAAATTAATAGAAATTTCACCAGTTTTTTCAAAATTAAAAAATCCTGTTTTAAGAAAAACAGTTGCAAAAGTTACCAACTTAAAACAAGCGGCTACAATAGCAAATATTTCAATTTCGGAAATGATTAATAAGTTAAGAAAAGAAGTAAATCAGATTGAAATTGAGATAAGAGAAGAGAATCAAAAAATAAATACGAAACCACTCTGGGTAATTAATGAAAATATAAAAGTCAAATATGATGCTACTTTAGATTTAGAAAATGGAATTCATCCTGCTGCCAAAGTAACAAAGGAAATTCTTGAATTAAAAAATGAGGAAATTTATTTATTGATCACTCCATTTGTCCCGGCTCCTTTAATTAAAATTATAGAAGAAAAAGGGTTTGAAGTATTTACAGAAAAGTTAAACGATTCAACAATTTATAATTTCATAAAAAGAAAATGAGTACTTTTTTTGAAAATAAAATGTTTTATGATGAAGCTTCATCTTTTTATGATGAAATGATTGAGTTTGATAAAAATTTGGAGAAAAGAAAAGAAACATTTGCAAATATTTTTGAACCCAATAAATTAGTTGCTGATTTAGGATGTGGAACCGGATTAGATTCAGTTGCACTTGCATTAAATGGTAATAAAGTTTTTGCTTTTGATCCTTCATTAAAAATGATTGAAGTTGCAAAACAAAATTCATTTAAATTTTCTGTTGATATAAATTTCTTACAAAACACAATAAATAATATTTCTCAGGAATATCATTCGAAGTTTAATTATGTGGTTTCACTTGGAAATACTTTAGCCAATGTTGAAGGAAGTGTAATTTATTCAACCATTCAAAAAATTTATGATTTACTTGTAAATAATGGAAAAGCTTTAATACATATTTTAAACTATCATCTGATTTTAGAAAGGCAGGAAAGAATTTTATCTATAAAAGAAAAAAATAATTTTTGGTATATAAGATTTTATGATTTTGTTAATGGCCAAATAAATTTTAATGTTTTGAAATTTGAAAAAGAAAATCCAACAAAAAATAAATTAATCACCACACAAATTTTTGGATATAAATTAGATTTATTAACAAAAGTATTTGAATCTGTTGGCTTTAAGGAAATTGAATTCTGGTCAGATTTAAATAGAAATAAATTTGATATAAAAAATTCAAAAGATTTGTTTATATACGCAAAAAAATCATAGTAATTTTAATTTATTTAGAGTTTTGTCTTTTAATTCTTCAAGAGTTTCTTCGCTAAGCATTTTGAATGCTTCATCTCTTAGTTTTCCCCACTTGTCATGTACAGGACAAGGAGTTTCGTGAGAGCAACCGGGAAAACCAAGTACACAAGTTTTAAATACATCAAGACCATCAATTGCTTCAACAATATCTATTAATTTAATTTCAATAGGTGCTTTGGCTAAAAAGAATCCACCGTTTTTCCCTTTTTTTGAACCGACAATTCCACTTGAAGTAAGCATTTGAAGAACTTTAGAAACATATTCTTTGGGTACTTTTAACTCGTTAGAAACTTCTGTTGCATTGAATAATCTTTTTTCTTTTGTAGATAAAAACAAAACAGCTTGAAGTCCAAGCTCGCAAGATTTTGAAAAGATTACTGTCATAGGTTACCCTTTTATTTTATTAGAATTAAAAATAATAAAATCAATAAAAGAATGATTAAAAAAAATTAATTTTATTTTAAGAAAAGATTAATCATGTAAAATTAGATTTCGTATGTCAATTAAATAAAAGGAGACAAAAATGAAAAAGTTAGTTGCTTTATTTGTAGTAATGGTTTTTTCAGTAAATTTATTTGCTCAGGCACAACCTCAAAAAAAAGCTGAA
>JAOADJ010000043.1 GCA_026417375.1 Melioribacteraceae bacterium
AAACTGATTTGATTTTGATGATATGGCTTAAATATTACTTTCCCGCTTTGTCCCATTTATTTTTCCTTTCTTCTTCAGACAAACTTATTTAAATCTTTTCTATTTTACAAAAAAGGCTGCCCTTTTGAGACAGCCTCTACGTTTTTATATTTAAATAATTAATTTCTTCTCCAAACAATTTTATCACCTTCTTTAATACCAAAGTTATCACAATAACCAGCATTAACTTCCACAACAAATTTTGCAGGTTTAATTGATGGTAAAGAAGTGTCATTCATTGGTTTGGCATTTTTAATAATTCGTACAATTTCCATTTTAGAATTAACATATATAATATCTAAAGGCAAAATTGTGTTATGCATCCAAAAAGCTTGCGGTGCTTCATAATCGAAAATAAAAAGCATACCCTGGTTTTGTTCCATTTTATCCCTAAACATTAATCCAAGTTGACGTTGTTCATCAGTATCTGCAATTTCAATATCAATACTCGAAATTAAATTACCTTTTGAATCATTAAATGATAGTTCACCTTCTTTGGTAAATGAATAAACAGTTTTGCTGCTCATCGCATTCTCCACCTGTTCATTAACAGTTTCTTTATTTGTAAATAAATTTGAAAAAACAAAAAATGCAATGAAAGATATTAAAACAATAACAGTAATAATTTGCGTTAATTTGTTTTTTTTCGCTGGTCTTCTACTATTTTGATTATTTTTGCTCATAAGAATAAATATTTTGTTGGTATCAAAATTAATAATTTTTAGTTGGAAAATATGAGTTCAAAAATTTTATTTAGAGAAAAAATAACTCTTGAACCAATTCAGGAAAAAATGATTTCAAATGGTTGGGGTGAAGATGTAATTAAAAATACAATTACAGAAAAAATTATATATGAATCTGATGGATTAAAAATAAAAGGTTACATTTCATATCCAATTGATAATTCAAAAAAGTTTCCATGCATTATTTGGTGTCGGGGAGGTGTTGGTGATTATGGTGCAATTGATGAATTTAATGCGAGAGGAATTTTCGGACAAATAGCAAGTTGGGGTTATGTTGTTTTTTCAACTCAGTATCGTGGAAATGATGGAAGTGAAGGAAGAGATGAAATTGGTGGAGCTGATATTAATGATGTTTTGAATTTAATTCCATTGGCAGATGAAATTCAAAATGCTGATAAAAATATTTGGGGAATTGAAGGATGGAGTCGGGGTGGTATGATGACTTATTTGTGTTTAACTAAAACAAATTTATTTAAGGCAGCTGTTACCGTTGGTGCAATATCAAATTTGGATTGTGAAAACAACAGCACTTATTATAAATATTTAGAAAATATAAATGTAAATATTAATGAAGTAAAAAATCTTTATGATGAATGTTATAATCGTTCAGTAATAAATTTTCCTGAAAAAATATCTACCAATACAAATCTTCTGATTATTCATGGGTTGAATGATGAAATTGTATCGCCTAATAATTCAATTGAATTGTCAAAAAAATTAAATGAATTAAAATTCCATCATAAAATTGAATTAATAGAAGAAGGTGATCATTTTTTGAAAAATCATAGAGAAATTGTAAATAATTTGAAAAGAGATTGGTACAAAAAATATTTACAGTGAACCAAATTTTAATTCAAACTCTTTTTTTGAATTTATAAAATTAATTTTTATCGATTCATACTTTTGTGAAATATTCGAGATGTCAATAATATTTTTTCCTTTTAAAATATTTTCTTCTTTTAATAAAGAGTAAATTTTATTTAGCCCAAAATAAATTTCAATTTTATCATTCAGATTAGATTCTACAATCAAAAATTTCTCTAAATCATTTTTTTTATAAAAGACCGGTTTATTAATATTAAACCCAGAATCAAAAAGTTCTTTCATCTTTGGAATTTCAATTTCAATAACGTTTGTTGGTTCAATACTTTCTTTCCAAAGTTTATTAATTGATTTTAAGGCAAAATAATATTTTACTTTTTTAGGTTTATTAATAGAAATTGTAACATAATTGTTATCTGCAGGAATAACATCAAATAAGTTTTCTTCATTTGTTTTTGAATTTATTTTTGGAAGATTATAAATGGAAAAATATTCAACACTATCTGCATTACTATTTTTCTCTAAATCCCAAAATAAAGTAAATAATTTATCATCATCATTTTTTTTAAAAGACAAATTAAATGGTTGCGGAGGATATTTATTTATCAACCAGGGCATTTCAGTTGGAAATGTTTTATAATCAAATAAATTAAAATTATAGTCTTTTATATTTTCATATCTGAAAAATGCAACTCCACTTGATTTTAATTTGCGGGACAAATTTATCAAATCATTAATTTGAGGTTTAACATTATCTTTAAAAGCACCAATACCCAGAATTATATTTCTTCCATTAGAATTTTCTATCCAATCTTTGGCAAGAATATCGAATTTAGGATTCTCATCAAGCGCCCAATAAATTTGTGGAGATAAATAATCAACTATTTTTTCTTTAAGCCAGCCATACGAATCCTGATATAAATCGGAATAACTTTCCCAGCTTATCATTCCTTTTAGTTTTCTATAAACACCAATTGGAGAAGCACCAACTTTAATTTCGGGGCGTAATGATTTAACTTTATCATATATTTCTTTTACTAACGAATTAATATTTTTTCTTCTAAACTCATCTCTCGGTAAACCTTTTCCATGAACTTGAAAAGAAAAATCATCTTCAAAATTTTTTCCGGGGTAGCGAATGTAGTCCAAATTAATTCCATCTACATCATAATTTTCAACCATTTCTAAAATTAAATCTGATAAATAATTTCTCACTTCAGGCAATCCGGCATCTAACCAAAAAGATTTTTCATTTTGATTTTTATATTCAACAATCCATTCGGGTTTTCGTTGTGCAATATGATTTGGATTGGTAAAAATTTTATCTTCATTTCCAGAAAAAACCAAGTTCATATTTAACCAAGCATGAATTTCAATTCCATGATAATGTGCTTGTTCAATAGCAAACTGAAGTGGGTCGTAAGATGCATCGCCATCAACTTCGCCGGTAATATAATATGATAATGGTTCGAATGACGATTTGAATAATACAGTTCCATTGAAACGTACTTGAAAAAAAACTGTATTAAAATTTTTTTCTTTAAGATTATCAAAAATTTCAATTAATGATTTTTTTTGTTTCTCAACATCATATGTTGATGGAGGCCAATCAAGTCTATAATTTGTTGCTATCCAAACTGCTCTTGTTTCTCTTGATTGTGAATAAAGATTCGATAAGATAATTAATATTAATAAAAATATTTTTTTCATATAAAAAGAGATAAACCTTTCTCTAAAGATTTTACAATTAATATTTTTTCTGCCTCAACATCAATAAAAATATGTCCGGGTTCTTTCACTAATACAAATTTAATTTTTCCATTCCTGTTTTTTTTATCTCTCAACATTATTTTATATATAGATTCAATATTTGCATTGTTGATTGAAATTAGGTTTTGAAATAAGAGAGGAAGTTTTAGTAAGGAATTCAAATCTTTATGATTAATTAATTCTAAATAAAATGATAAATAAAGTGAACATGTAATTCCGATAATTACTGCCTGACCATGTTTAATTTTATGATTTTGATCAATTTCAATTGCATGACCAAATGTATGACCAAGATTTAAAATTTTTCTTAATCCAATTTCTCTTTCATCATTTTCAACAACATTTGTTTTGAAAGAGATACTTTTTGCTATAAGTTTTTCAATATCATTAATATTATTATTTAATACTTTGTTTAATGTTGATTTATAAAAATTATCACCCGTCAGAAAATAATATTTTGCAACTTCACCTAATCCACAAAGAAGTTCATCATTTGGTAAGGTTGATAAAAATAAAGTATCAATTAAAACAAAATCGGGTTGAAAAAAAGTGCCAATTAAATTTTTTGTGTCGCCAAAATTAATTCCTGTTTTTCCGCCAACCGAACTATCAACCATTGAAAGTAATGTGGTTGGAATTTGAATAAATTTTGTGCCTCTTCCAAAAGATGATGCAACAAATGCTGCTAAATCACCAAGAATACCACCGCCAATAGCAACAATTGTTGTATCTCTTCCATAAGATTTTTTTATAAGTAAATTGAAAATATTTTTTACTTCTTCTAAGTTTTTATTTTTTTCAGTTGATGTGAATATGTAAAAATATTTTCTTTTGAAATTGTCAAAAGTATTTTCAATTAAATTCTTATGATGAATAAAAACATTTTTATCAACAATTATGAATAAATTTTCATAAAGATTTTTTTTGTTGATTAAATCAATAACATTAGTAAAAATGTTTCTTCCAATAAAAATTTCATATGGTTTAGAAGAAGTATTAACTTTTATTTTTTTCATTAGTTAAATAAAAAATTTTTTTTGCAATTTTATCGATTGTTTTACCAAGTGGGCTTAATTCTGTATCTATTATTATATCTGCCATTTCATAATAATGTTTTCTCTTTTCCATTAATTCTGTTATTCGTTTAATAAACTCTGTTTCGTTTTTATTATTAAGAACTAGATCTTTAAAAATAGGTCTGTCAGTTTTGTGTTTTAATCTTTTATATAAAGTTGAAGGGGAAACTTTCAGATAAATTATTTTTCCGCTTCTCTTCATCATTTCATAGTTGTTTTGATTTACAATTGTTCCACCACCTAATGAAATTACTAAATTATCTTTTTTAACAAGTTCATTAAGAATTTTAGATTCTGCCTCACGAAAATATTGTTCTCCAAATTTTTCAAAAATTTCAACAACTGTTAGTTTTTCATTTTGTTCAATTTCTCTATCAAGATCATAAAAATCGTAACCAAGCACATTTGCTAAAATTGGTCCAATAGTGCTTTTTCCACTTGTCATAAATCCAGTTAAAAAAATTTTCATTTTTTACTTTGCTCAAAAATCATTTTAAATATAATAATTATTTGAAATATGAGATGAATTAAAAATTATAAACTACACCTAAAGAAAAAATAATTCCATCAATATTAAGTTTTGAGTAAAATGTTGAAGTGTTTAATAGATAAGTTTTCCCATTATAATTAACGATGTTTGATGTATAACTGTTTTTCCAAATCAATTCAGGGTCTCTGAATTTCATTTGGAAACGAATAGAAAGAGGTTGATAAAATAAATATTCCATTCCTACAGAAACAGTTATTCCATAAGAAAATTTATATAGTTCACTTTTAATTTTCTGATCGCCAATTTCTCTTTTAAAGAAGCCAAAATAACCAGATGAACCACCTCCCATAAAAAAATTAAAATTTTCGTTTGAAAAAGGTAAATAGTAATAAATAGAAAATTCAATCGGTATAAAAATAATTCCATCATTAGTGTGAACTTGTTCCCCGGATAAATTAAAATTATTGTACTTGAAATTTTTGTTTAAATATTCTGTAGATGCTGAAATAAAAATTTCTTCAAAAAATTTTGTTCTAAATTCCAAAGAAACACTGTAAAAATTATTAATCTCTATAAAGTTTGATCTTAATACTTTATCTGAAGAAAAAGGATTATAAAACAATTTTGAAGTTGTAGTATAATTACTGCTAATTGCAATATTATTTTTCTTAAAGATTTGTGGATAAACAAAATTTGCAATTAGAATTAATATTAAAAATAACTTTTTCATTTCGATTAAAAATATAGGAAGTAAAAAATTAAAGCAAGAAATAAAAAAGCCGTCTTGAAAGACGGCTTTAATTTTTAGCGGAAGAACAAATATCGGTTATCAACAATGTCTGCATTCTTTTTTAATTGCTCAACCCATTGACCGAGATAAATATTTCTTTTGTTGTTAATTAATTCTTTTTTTATCGCTTCTTTTTGGAATGCAAATAACTGAGGATCAAATTTTGTTTTATAAGTTAATTTTATAAGGTAAACATTATTTGTTCCTTTTACAGGATTAGTCCATTTATTCAAATCAGATTTTAATGCGACTTCAGAAAAAGCAAAATCTCTTCCAAGTTTTACAATTGAGCCATTTGATGTAAATTCATTTGTAGTATCTATTTTTGCACTTGGCCAAATTGAGAGCGCAACCTGAGGGTCTCCATTATCACCAATTTGAGATTTTATTTTCTTAGCAACTTCAAAAGCTTTATCAAGTTTTTTTGTTCTTAACACATTTGGTTTTATAGATTCTTTTACTTCGTCAAATGGTTTGATACCAGGTTTAATAATTTCTGAAACCATAGCAACAACATAACCGGAAGGAACTCTGAATACATCACTAACTTCACCAACACTATTTTCGAAAGCCCATTTAACTAAAGCTCTGTTTATTCCTAAACCTGCAATTGCAGCATCTTCTTCTTTAAATGGTTGTGATTCAATAATATTATATTTCAACATTTTTGCTTCAGATTCAAAACCATTTTCTTTAGCAACGTAAGCAAAATCTGCAGCATCTTGGAAAATTTTATCTGATGTAGTTGCTGAGATATTTACTTTATTAACAATTTTTTCTAAAACAAAATTTTGGTTTGAACGACCAGTTACTTTAATAATATGATAACCAAATTGAGTTTTAACAGGTTTTTGAATTACACCAATTTTACCGCTGTAGCAGGCATCTTCAAAAGGTTTAACCATTTGACCTTTGCCAAACCATCCTAAATCACCACCATTTGAAGCACTTCCATCTTGAGATTTTGCTTTTGCAACTGCTTCAAAATTTGCACCTTTCATTAACTCATTATAAATCTCATCAATTTTTTTCTTGTCTTCGCTATCATTACCAGTTGAACGAACTAAAATATGCGAAGCTCTTACCATTTCATTTTTAGCTGAAACTTTATCTACTAATTTATAAACTACCATTCCTTCCCAGGTTGGAATAGGACCTACAATATCACCTTTGTTAGCTTTTGTTAAAACATCACGTGCTTCAGCTGCCAAACTTGTAATTGAAACTGTATCTTTTTTATATGGTTGTTCTGAATACATTTGAACATAAGTTTTGAATGAAGCGGTATCAGCTTTTAATTTTGAAACAATTGCTTCTAAATTTTTCTTAACTAAAAGAGTATCGCTTTGAGAAGGCAAACGATTAAAAACGACAAATTTTAATTTTCTTTGAGCTTCAATTTTGAACTCATCAGCATGTTCATCATAATATTTTTTAATGTCATCATCTGAAACTTTAACATCGCTATCAGGAATTGTGTTTGGATCTATTGCAATGTATTGAGCTTTCATTTTAATATTTTGTTTAATGAAATTTTCATAAGCTTCATTTTCTGTAGCGGTTACAGATGCAAATAAAATATTCTGAAGTTTTTGTTGTGTTAATCTTTGCCTTTCACGTTCTTCAATAGTAATTAAAATTTCTTTATTACGAGGATCTCTCATAGCAGTTTCAAATGCTTGTCTGTTGAAAGTTCCGGTAGAATCAGTAAATTGTTGTCTGATATCTACAGGAGGATTAGGACCCATTATTGCATCACGAACTTCATCATCAGTAACAATAATTCCATATTCTTTAATTTTTTTGTCGAGCAATTTTTGAGTTACCATCATTTCCCAAACCTGATCCCTGAAATAATCCATTTGTTCTTCAGAAATTTGCTGACCAGCTTGTTCTTGTTGTTTTCTTAATCTTTCAACTGTATTTGAAAAATCCTGATAAGAAATTTCTTCTCCATCAACAGAGCCAACATTTTGAGATTGAGTTCTTGCAAAATCCAAAACCCTTGAATCTGAAAGAACCATGAAAATAATAAATAAACCACCAACGGTTAAAATAAACCAAGGAGCCATACTCCTCATTCGGGCCATCATACCCATAAAAATCAACCTCCGATTTTAGAAATAGCTAAAAATTTGAGCGTCAAATTTAGACTAACCACTTGTTAAATGCAATTTTATAATAAAAATAATGAATTAGAAGGTTTTAACTGATTCTAACAAAATTGAATTTGCAATGTGTTAGTTACATACCTTATTTTGGCAACATACAATTAAAGGATTTTTATGATTTCATTTTTTAATTCATGGCTACCATATTTATATCTTTATGTTGGGGGAGGTTTGTTTTTTTTAGCAGGATTGATTTTAATAAGAAAAACAAAAGCAATTGATATGAGATTAAAAAGAGATCGTTTTTGGTGGAAAGTTATGATATTTGGTTTTTTCTATTTCGCTTTTTTTCATGCAATTTTAATAATAGCAGCATTATACTGGTGAGAAAATTATGGACAAAGCACTTAATATTGGAACTCAAGCCGATTGGATAGTTCTTGTAATTTATATGATTGCAATGCTTCTCTTCGGAACTTACTTTGCAAAATACAACAAAGACACAAACGATTTTTTCTTCGGTGGAAGAAGATTTACTTGGTGGATTATTGCAATGTCAATTGTTGCTACTGGAATTAGTAGCCATAGTTTTGTGAAATACTCAGCAATGGGATTTAAGTATGGATTTTCATCTTCTATGTCATACATAAACGATTGGTTTTTTGTACCATTCTTCTTGTTTGGTTGGTTACCAATAATCGTTTATTCAAAAATTAGATCCATTCCTGAGTATTTTGAAAGAAGATTTTCGCCTGCCGCAAGATTTTTTGTTACCATTCTTCAATTACTATACTTGGTGGGTTATGTTGGAATAGGATTTCTAACTATGGGGAAAGCAATTCTTCCATTAATGCCGGAATCTATTTCACTATTAGGATTTGAAATACATATTTCTTTAATGGGTCTAATTTGGGTAACAGCAATTGTAGTTGGTATTTATATAACTTTTGGAGGTCAAACTGCTGTTATTTTTACAGATTTGGTTCAGGGTGTAATGCTACTATTTGCAGGTTTGCTTGTTTTCTTTTTGGGGGTTTCTTACGTTGGTGGGTTTAGTGAATTTTGGAATTTATTACCAACATCATGGAAATTACCTTTTGCCGGATTTAACTCACCTGCTGAATTTAATTCTGTAGGAACATTTTGGGAAGATGCAATAGCTGGTTCAGTTGGATTTTTGTTCATGAATATGGGATTAATTATGAGATTTATGGCGACTAAAAATGTTCACGAAGGAAGAAAAGCAGCAACAGTTAATATTCTTTTTATGCTTCCAATTTCAGCAATTGTTGTTGGTGGTGGTGGTTGGGTTGCAAGAGCTATGTATATTAAAGATCCATCTTTGTTCCCTGAAAATTTTTCTCCGGATAGTGTGTTCGTATTAGTTTCTCACATTTTGGCTGGTCCTGGAATGTTTGGTTTTATTATAGCTTCTATTGCAGCAGCATTAATGTCAACTGTAAGTACTTTGTTAAATGCTACTGCTGCAATTTGGGTTAATGATGTTGATAGACCAATAAGAATTTGGTTGAAAAAAATTAATAAAAATGACAAGCAAGATGAAGTTCATGCAATGAAAGTTGCAAGAATTGCAACAATGTGCTTTACCTTGCTTGGGGTATTAGCAGTTTATGCATTTAATTCATATCCAACTGTTTATCAAGCTCATGCCTTTTTTCATGCAACTTTAACTCCTCCTTTAATGGTTGCAATATTTTTTGGAGCTTTTTGGAAAAAATTTACTCCCGCGGGTTTGATTACTACCGTAATAGGAGGAATTTTACTAATGCTTTTGGGCAATAGATATCCATTGGAATTAATTGGACCTATATCACATGGAACTCCATTTGACCCCAAACATCCATTTACTTATATGGCAGCTCTATATAATTTAATTGTTTGTAGTGGAGTAGCTGTTATTGTTACATTATCTCAAAAACAATTACAAAAAATTTCTAATATTATTAAGAAAAGCTCTAATAATAAATTAGTTATGAATTTTTTAATTGTTCTTAGCATTTTAATAATAATTTTAGATTTAGTTGTTGTTTTTGGAAAAGTAAATACCTTACCTCTATTTGTAATTTTCTTTTTAACTTTATTAATGAGTGGTATTGTTGCATTGTTAACAACACATTTTGTTAAATATGACCCAGAAATACAAACTTCTGGTTTGACTGTTTGGTCAATTCATAAAGCGAAAGAATGGTTTAAGGGAAGAAAACTAAATGAAAAAGAAGGTGAAATTGTAAGAGTCCACTTTAAAGTAATTGACGGAGATGAAGATGAAATTAATTTTTCTCATAAAGATATGAATAAAATGGCAGCAGAAGAGGGTGATTTTGTTTATATAACAGATACTAGAAAATGGTTAGGTGGTTTGAAATCTTGTCATTCTGTTTATGGAAAACCACATGATGAAGATGGTGTAGTTTACATTAGAAATTTACATTTGGAAAAGGGATTATTTGTTCCCGGTAAAGTATTAGAAGCAGAGAAAGAAATGTAAAGTATCAGTATTTCTTCTTTAAAGTGGCAAAGAATTTTTCTATGCCACTTTATTTATTCTTCATTAAAAAAAATATCATTCATTCTGATTGTAATACCTGCTGCCGATAAAGTTTTTTTAGATTTAATTATTTGTCCATTTTGATTGTACATTTCAATTTGATTAATCGGAATAAAAGCATAATCAGCTGAAATGGTTAAAGGTATTTCAACACCAAATTTGTTAAGTGGTAAATTAAGTCCAAAACCATATCTTAAAATTGGTTTAGCTCTATCGTAAAGTAAATTATTTTCTGGTAATTGAATTGAACCAATTCTTATCAAAAACATTTCTTTTATTTGAATTTGTGTTCCAATTCCCCAATAGTCAACATCACCTATTTCTTTTTTAAGTGGATTTAATAAGCTTTTGTAATTTCCTGTTAATAAAATTTGAAAATCATTTTTTGTTTCATTGCTTTTAAATTGCAAATTGTAAGCAAAACCAATTTTGAAATATCTTGGAAGTCTTACAATTCTATAATCATTACTAAAAATAAAATCTTTCTCTTTATAATCTGTTCCAAAATTTTGAAGTGTAGTGCCAATTGTTACTTCGTGTTGAGATTTTAAAGATGAATATTTAAAAACTGAATAAAGCAACCCAAAATCTAAAAGAATTGCTGTGTTTGATTCTAAATTTAAACCAATTCCTAAATCACTAATTCTTTTGTGGTCAAAAAATTTAAGATTAACTCCTGCATTAAAATTTTTGAAAATTAATTTTGACAGAGAAAAAATTAAGGTACTGTTTCTTTCATCGCTTTGACTGTTAAATAAAGATTTTCCAGCATGAAATTCGTTATAAGCAATACCAAAATCTCCAATTTGTAATTTTAAAGTTCCACCAACAGATTTGTATTTGAAAGTTTCAGTTTCACTTATCCAATTAAAAGAACGTGTATGATAAAAAAGTGTGGTATTATTTTTTTGAAACAAGTTAGCTGGGTTTTCAATAAATGATGAAGGGCTAAAATAATTTGCTACAAAGGATTCTCCCATAGCAATACTTACAGGATTAATTACGACATCAAGAGAAGTGTTTTTGTAATTAAATGAATTGAATAGTGATTGAGAAAAAATTGCTGATGTTAAAAACAAAATAAAAAACAAATTTTTCATTTTGACCTTTCAAAAAATAATTCTGTAAAAATAAAATCGGGAGAATTAGGAACTTCAATTGTAAAATGTTTAATATTTGCATTAAAGTCCATATCAAATTTTACCCAACCACGAGTAAGAAAATCATCTTCCCAATCAATATAAAAAGTATCGAAGTGATAATGTTTTAATTCACCTTTGAAAGTTGGTGATGGCAAAAATTGAAGAAATAATTTTCCATCTTTTAATAAAACTTCAGCTTTGCCATACATTTTATCTTCATAGATTCCACAATATTTTTCCAATGGTAAAGAAGATTTTGTATTTTTAATTCTAACTTCTTCTCTTCTTTTATTTTCTTTTTCAAAATTTTCAATTCTTCTTTTCCAATTTTCCAACATAGTTTTGTTCCAATCTTTTGCTTCAGGCAAAAAGAATGTTTCCATTATATAGTTTCTAATTGCAGTTACCATTCCAGTTTCTGAATTGCTTAAAATTACTAAACCAAAATTTTCTTCAGGAATAATTGAAACATCTGAAATCATACCAGGCATTCCTCCACCATGATTTAATAATTTTTTCCCATTCCAATATCTGATAAACCAACCAAGTCCATAATTCATATTTTCAATTGGAGTTTGATTCGACCACATTTCATTTGCTTGTCGTTCACTAAAAATTTGTTTTCCGTTGAATTTCCCTTTTTTAAGTTGAAGACGAATCCATTTTGACATATCATTAACATTAGAATTAATTGCACCAGCAGGGGCAACAGTTTCAATTGAATAAAAATCTTTGAATGTTGTTAATTTATCATTTTCATATTTATGTGGAAAAGCAAAATTGCCGAGTTTTTTCATCTCATCAATCGAAGTTGTGGTTCTGTTCAACCCAAGAGGATTAAAGAAATGAGCTTTAATGTAATCGCTCCAAATTGTGTCTGTTACAACAGGAATTATTTCTCCAGCAACACTAAACATAATATTCTGATAACCATATTTGCTTCTAAAACTTGAAGTTGGTTTCAAAAACTTTGCACGTTTTATTACTTCTTTTGAATTATAAGTAGAACCTAACCACAGAATATCTCCGCTAAAAGTAGCCAAACCACTTCGATGAGTTACCAAATCTCTTATTGTAATTTCTTTAGTAACATAAGTATCATACATTTGAAAAGAGGGGAGAAAATCAATTACTTTATCATCCCAATTAATTTTGCCACGATCAACCAATGTTGCAAGTGCAGCAGTAGTAAATGCTTTTGAGCAAGATGCAATCATAAAATTCGTATTTTCATCAACTGGTTCATTTGTACGGATATCTCTAACTCCATATCCTTTTGAAAAAATCAGAGAATCATTTTTAACAATTGCAACAGCAAAACCTGGCATTTTCCAATCATTCATTGACTTTTGTATATAATTATCAATTTTTTCAAGTTTTTCATTTCCTTGAGAAAAAGTTAATGTTACATATAAAAAGAATAATAGAAATAATTTTGACTTCATGAATTCCTCAACTTTAATAATGAATAAAATAAGATTTATTTATTACAAATTAAAACTTCTTAAAATTATTAATCAAAAAAGATGAAAAAAGATAAAAATGTTGCATTTTAAAAATCTTTTAGGCAAATTAATTATCAATAAAGTAAACGATAAAGGATAATTTATGAAAAAAATACTTTTCTTATTGATTGTTTTATTTTCAAATAATTTTTCTCAAGATTTCTCAGCTTTTTGGAAAATGGATGCAACAACTCAAAATGCAGTAACTGTCTCAGGAGCAATTTTAGCAAATGACCAAAAAATTGTCGGGTTAGGTATTAATGGTTGGGCTGGAAATAACAATGCAGCAAAACTTTATTCAACAACCGGCGGAAACACAGTTTTAGGTTTTTGGCCAAATGAAAATGAATATAATTCTGAAAGATATGCTGAATACTTAGTGAAAGCCAAAAATAATGGTTCGTTAAAAGTTAGCAACATAAAATTTGAAATTGGAAATAGCGGTGGATCGGATAATTTAAGGGCAGACTTTTTTTATAGCACAGATGATTTTAAAACATCAACCAGAATTGGAACAACTGTTTCATTATTAAATAAAGCAATGCAAACAATTGAATTTTCTTCATTAAATGTAACTGCAGAGAATGGAAAATCTTTTACTTTTAGAATTTTTCTTTGGGCAACAAATGGTGGAGCAACTTCAGGAAAATATGCAAACATTCAAAACTTAGAAATAAAGGGAACAACATCAGGTGCATCGGTTGAATTACCATCAATTTCAACAAATGCGGCAACATATGTTTCAACTACATTTTTAACAATTGGTGGAAAAATTACTTCTGATGGTGGCGCTAATATTGATTCACGTGGAGTTTGTTGGAATTCAACAGGTTCACCAACTATTAATAATAGCAAAATTAATCTTGGTAATGGTGTCGGAACATTTTCCACTAAAATTCAAACTTTGCAACCAAATACAACTTACTATTTCAGAGCTTTTGCTACAAATAGTGCTGGCACTGCCTATGGAAATGAAATAGTTGTAACAACATTAGCTCAAAAAACAGTGCCTAAAATTACTACAACGGCAATTAGTAATATATTAGCAAAGTCTGCTCAATCAGGTGGAAATATTTCAGATTGGGGTGGTGATAGTATAAAGGTAAAAGGCATTTGTTGGAGTAAAAATCAAAATCCTACAATTAATAATTCATTTACGGAAAATGGAAGTGATATTTCTACTTTTACTTCGGTAATGTCAAATTTAGAACCATCAACTACTTATTATGTTCGTGCTTATGCAATAAATTCAATTGGTATTGGATATGGAAATGAATTATCATTTACAACACAAGCTGTTGCTCCGAATGTTAAAAAAGTAGTTGCTAAAGATGGTAGTGGTGATTACAAAACAGTTCAGGAAGCATTTGATAATGTTCCAGATTTTTATACAGGTACATGGACTATTTTTGTTAAAAAAGGTACTTACAAAGAAAAATTACTTCTTTCATCAAAAAAAGTAAATGTTATTCTTGAAGGAGAAGATAGAGATAATACAATACTTACTTATGATGATTATTCAGGCAGGGTTGTAAATGGTGTTACATTAGGTACATCAACTTCATATAGTGTAGCAATTGATGCAAGTGATTTCATTGCAAAGAATATAACATTTCAAAATACTTCAACTGTAGCTCAGGCTGTTGCTTTAAGAATTCAAGGTGACAGACATTCATTTTATAATTGCAAATTACTTGGATATCAAGATACATATTATACTTGGGGTGGAAGTGGTGTAGGAAGAAGTTACATGAAAAATTGTTTTATCGAAGGGTCAGTTGATTTTATTTTTGGTAGAAATATAGTTGTTTTTGATAACTGTACAATTAATATAAACCGAAACGCAGGAACTTTAACAGCAGCAAGTACAGATGAATCATCAAAATTTGGGTACGTATTCTTAAATTGTAAAATAACATATAATAAAATAGGTTTTGACAATAACCCAATCACTTCATTTTATTTAGGAAGACCATGGCAAAATTCACCAAGGACTGTTTTTATAAAATGTGAAGAACCCGATGCACTTAACGCACAAGGTTGGCTAACATGGAATGTTACTCCAGCATTATATGCTGAATATAAATGTTATGGTGCGGGCTCAGATTTTTCAAAAAGATTAAATATTTCAAGACAATTAACTGATAATGAAGCAAAAGATTACAACATTAAAAATATTTTCTCAAAAAATTCTTCGCCTTCTTTCAGCAATGATTGGCTTCCTGATACAACAATAACTACTTCAATTAAAAACGAAAATGATGTAGGTTTTATTCCAAATGATTTTGAATTGTACCAGAATTATCCAAATCCTTTTAATCCCGAAACTGTAATTAAATATAAAATTCCATCAAATAATATTTCTAACGATAAACTTTTTGTTACATTAAAAATTTATGATGTAATTGGAAACGACATTGCAACACTTGTTAATGATTATCAAACTCCGGGAATTTATAACTATAATTTTTCTCTCACTAATCATAAATTATCAAGTGGGGTTTACTTTTATCAATTAATTGTAAAAAATATTTCAAACAATGAATACTTGTTTTCAAGCACAAAAAAATTTGTTTTGATGAAGTGAGTTTAAGTCTTTCTTTCCTTATCTTTATATGAAATTTTAGGAAAGATATTAATGAAAAAAGTTATTCTATTTATTACAATTATTATTTATTCAAATATATTTTCACAAAGCTGGAAATTAATTTGGTCAGATGAATTTGATGGACCGACAATAAATTCATCTTTCTGGACTTTTGAAATTGGAACTGGTACAAATGGTTGGGGGAATAATGAACTTCAATATTATACAAGTAGAACAGAAAATGCTAAAATAGAAAATGGAATGTTAGTTATAACAGCGCATCAAGAGCCATATAGTGGTAGAAATTATACAAGCGCCAGAATGAAAACACAAGGGAAAAAAAGTTTTAAATACGGAAAAATTGAAGCAAAAATGAAATTGCCTGTTGGTAAAGGTTCTTGGCCAGCTTTTTGGATGTTGGGGGATAATATTACTTTTGTAGGTTGGCCAAAATGTGGTGAAATTGATATAATGGAACATGTTAATAATGATCCTGCTGTTTATGGAACAATTCACTATGATAATAATGGACATGTCTCAAGAGGGGGAAATAAAAATGTTGATGTTACAGATTTTCATTTATATTCAATCGAGTGGGATGCAAATACTATTAAGTGGTTTGTTGATGGTGTTCAATATTATTCTGTTTTTATTGTTAATGGAATTAATAGCACAGAAGAATTTCATAATCCATTTTTCATTATTCTTAATCTTGCAATTGGTGGTAATTGGCCCGGTAGTCCCGATGGAACAATGCAATTCCCAATTTATATGTATGTTGATTATGTAAGAGTTTATGAATTAACTACTAATATTGAAAAAATAAAAAATGAAATACCAAACGAAATTAAACTTGAACAAAATTTCCCAAATCCATTTAATCCAACGACAAATATTAAATTTTCAATACCTAACGATGCATTAACTAAATTAACAATTTATGATTTACTTGGAAACGAGGTTGAAGTTCTTGTTAATAATTTTTTAACTGCAGGAAATTATAATTACAATTTTAACACCAAAGATCTGACAAGTGGAATTTATTTTTACAAATTACAAGTTGGTAATTATGTACAAACCAAAAAAATGATATTATTAAAATAGAGCTATGATTCATAATTTATTTCTCTTTTCATTCTTTTTATATTTTAACATTACTTCCTCCACTCAAATCAGTTTTTCATTTCCTAAAAATTATCAAGATACATTAACCTATAAAAATCCAATAATTCATCAGGATTTCTCAGACCCGGATGTAATTCGTGTGGGTGATGATTATTTTATGACAGCATCAAGTTTTTCTCATTTTCCAGGGTTGCCAGTTTTACATTCAAAAGATTTAGTTAATTGGAGAATTGTTTCTTATGCTGTAGATAAATATCCTTTCAAAGAATTTGAAAAACCGCAACATGGATGTGGAATTTGGGCACCTTCAATAAGATTTCACAATGGTGAATATTATATTTTTTTTGGAGATCCCGATCATGGAATTTTAATGACAAAAACAAAAAATCCTTTTAGTAAATGGGAAAAATTGCATTTGGTAAAAGAAGCAAAAGGTTGGATTGATCCTTGTCCATTCTGGGATGATGATGGAAATGCTTATTTAATTCATGCTTGGGCAAGAAGCCGTTCTGGAATTAAACATAAATTAACTATTAATAAATTAAGTAGTGATGGAAAAAATTTTTTAGATAATGGTGTTGATGTTTTTTGCGATTCAATAAATCATCCTACAACAGAGGGACCAAAACTTTATAAACGAAACGGTTATTATTACATTTTTGCTCCTGCTGGTGGAGTTAAATATGGTTGGCAAATTGTTCTGCGTTCAAAAAATATTTATGGTCCATATGAAGTAAAAAAAGTTTTAGAACAAGGTTCAACCAAAATTAACGGACCACATCAAGGAGCCTGGATTTCAACTCAAAACAATGAAGATTGGTTTATTCATTTTCAGGATAAATATTCGTATGGAAGAATTGTACATCTTCAACCAATGAAATGGGAAAATGATTGGCCTGTTATTGGAATTGATTTTGACCAAAATGGAATTGGTGAACCTGTTGAGAAATTCAATTTCCCAAATTTACCTTTGACTAATATTAAATTAAAAAAAAGTGATGATTTCAACGAATTAAAATTAGAGCATCAATGGCAATGGCAAGCAAATTTTGATGAATCCTGGTTTTCATTAAATAAAAGAAAAGGTTGTTTAAGATTATTTTCAAAATTTAATAATGATAAAAACTTATACAATGAACCAGCATTATTACTCCAGAAATTTCCGGATGAAAAATTTTCTGCAATAGTAAAAGTAGATTTAAACGGATTAAAAGAATTTTCAAGAGGTGGATTAATAATTTTTGGAAAAGATTATTTTACTCTAAGTATTAAAAAAGAAAACAATAACTTCAAAATTTATCAGACCTCTTGCATTAATGCGGACAAAAATGTAGAAGAAGAAATGTTAGCTGAAAAATATTACAATGAAAAAATTATATACTTAAAAGTAAACGTAGAAAATGAAATGGACGAAAAATTAATTCCACTTGCTAAATGTATTTTTAGTTTTAGTAAAGATGGAAAAACTTTTGAACAGATTGGAAAAAGTTGTTTTGCAAAAGAAGGAATTTGGGTTGGAGCAAAACTAGGATTGTTTTGTGTTTCTGAAAATGAAAATAAAAATTCATTTCTAGATTTTGATTGGATAAACATTAACTAATTTTTTCCTTGACAATAAAATATTTTTTACACAATTTAGTTAGCGATAAAGTAAACTATAATATGGAGGAAAAATGAAAAATTTATTTTTACTTTTATTTGTATTTTTAACTTCTTCTGCAATTCTTTTTGCACAAGATACATACTTCACAGAAACTTTTGATGATACTTCATCTGTAATTCCAAAAAGTTCACCTGGTCCAACTACACCAACAAAATATAAATTAGAACGTTCAGGAGAATGGACATTTTTAGGTGTTTATTTGGGTGGTTCAACAAATGGATGTGGTACAATTACAACTACTTCAAGAACTTTAAGAATGCCAAAAATTTCGACAGTACAAGGTGCAGGAATAACCCCACCATGTTATGCAATTTCTCCAAAATTAAGTGGTGTTGGTAAAGTATCGTTTAAAGAAGGAAGAGGTGGTGCTTCAAGAATTATCTCTGTTTATAAATCTACTGATGATGGAGCAACATGGACATTGGTTGGAAAAACAGATCAAGGTACTACAAAATGTGTTGAAATATCTTATACTGTAAATGATTCAAAAGCAAACAGAATAAAATTTGCAAATGAAAGTGATGCCGGTGATGTTGACCTTGAAGATGTTGTAATTACAAAATCAACTGGTGTTTCTGTTGAAAATATTGAAACTATACCAACTCAATATATTCTTGAGCAAAATTATCCAAATCCTTTCAATCCGGAAACAAATATTAAATTTTCAATTCCAAAAGATGGATTAACAAAATTAGCAGTTTATGATTTACTTGGTAATGAAATTGCAACTATTGTTAATAAATATTTATCAGCTGGAAATTATTCATTCAGTTTTAATGCAAAAGATTTTCCAAGTGGTATTTATTTATATCAGTTGAATATTAATGGTTTGATGTTTACAAAGAAAATGATGCTTGTGAAATAATATTATGAAAAAAATTTTTTTTCTTTTCCTTTTCGCTGAATTAATAATTGCACAACAATTAGCTTTTCCGGGTGCAGAAGGTTTTGGTAAATATACTACTGGTGGAAGAGGTGGAATTGTTTACGAAGTGACAAATTTAAATGATTCAGGACCTGGAAGTTTGAGAGATGCTCTCTCAAAAACAGGTCCTATTACAATTATTTTCAGAGTCTCTGGCACTATCGAATTAAAATCTCCTCTTAAAGTTACTAAACCAAATGTTACAATTGCAGGACAAACAGCACCGGGCGATGGAATTTGTTTAAGCAATTATACTTTTTCAGTTCAGGCTAATAATGTTATTATAAGATATCTTCGTTTTAGATTGGGTGATTTAACAAAGTATGAAAATGATGCGGCAAATGGAATGGGTTATTACAAAAATATAATTCTCGATCATTGTTCATTTAGTTGGTCAATTGATGAATGTGCAAGTTTTTACAACAATGAAAATTTCACAATGCAATGGTGTTTAATTTCTGAAAGTTTATATAATTCATTTCATTCAAAAGGGGCACATGGTTATGGTGGAATTTGGGGTGGTAAAAATGCAACTTTTCATCACAATTTATTAGCACATCATTCAAGTAGAAACCCTAGATTTGCAGGAGGAGAAACACCCGTTTGTGAAAATGTTGATTTCAGAAATAATGTAATTTACAATTGGGGTTCAAATAGTGCTTACGGTGGTGAAGCTGGTAAAATTAATATTGTTGCCAACTATTATAAATTTGGTCCTGCAACTAAATCTGGTGTAAAGTACAGAATAATTGATATTTCTGATACTGCAAGTGCATGGTTTGTTAAGGATAATTTTGTTTTTGATAGCCCAGTAATTTCAAGTGATAATTGGAATGGTGGTGTTCAAGGAACTCAAGCTAATTTTCACAAAAACAATAAAAAAAGATCTACCCCTTTTCCATTTGAGCCAATTAATCAACAAACTGCAGAAGAAGCTTATAATTTAGTTTTACAAAATGCAGGTTGTGTTCTTCCTAAAAGAGATCCGATTGATGAAAGAATTATTAGTGAAGTTAAAAATGGAACATCTACCTATGGTGGAATTTGGGGCGCTGGAAAAGGGATTATTGATTCACAAAAAGAAGTTGGTGGATGGCCTATATTAAATTCTACAAATCCTCCAATTGATAATGACAAAGATGGTATGGCTGATAGTTGGGAAATTTCTAAAGGATTAAATCCAAATAATCCTGATGACAGAAATTTAGTTGATTCTTCCGGCTACACAATGCTTGAATTATATCTAAATGGAATAGTTGATGGAACTGTCGTTTCAGTTGAAAATAATAATCAACTTCCAATTGATTTTAAATTATTTCAAAACTTTCCTAACCCGTTTAATCCTACAACTAATATTAAATATGAAATTCCTCATATTGATATAAACGGGGAAAAAACAAATCAGAAAGTTAAATTGAGTATTTATGATACTCTTGGAAATGAAGTAGCAATATTGGTAAATGAAATTCAAAAACCCGGATTTTATAATTATTCATTTTCATCAAAACATTATTCATTATCTAGTGGGGTTTATTTTTATAAATTACAAATTGGTAAATATTCAGAAGTAAAAAAAATGATTTTAATGAAGTAATTTTTTCACTTTTATTGGGAGAATAAAATGCACCGTAGATTAATTTCGGTGAAAAACCTTTCCTTCATTTTTTTATTAATTACAATCTTATCGCAATTACAATTAGCACAAACAAGAAGTAGAATTATGGGAGTTGTTAAAGATTCTCAAACAAAAGAGGAATTAATAGGTGCTAATGTAATTGTTAAAGGTACTTATCTTGGAGCTGCAACTGATGTTGAAGGAAAGTTTATTATTATTAACGTTCCTGTTGGAACTTATGACTTAACAGTTTCTATGGTTGGTTATACAACTAAAACATTAAATAGAGTAATAGTTTCTGCAGATCGGGTGACTTCTCTTGAAATATTTTTAGAACCAGCAACTATTCAAGGGCAAGAAGTAATTGTAACAGCAAAAGCTGATGAATTGCATAAGGAAGTTTCAAATACACAAATGGTTGTTTCATCAGATCAACTACAGGAAGCTTCAGGAGTTAGACAAATTAATGCATTTCTTTCAAAACTTCCCGGTATAGCAGAGTCAAATGGATTTTTAACAATTCGTGGTGGTTCTGCTGATCAAACTGGTACTATGGTTAATGGATTAGCCTATAATAACGCAGCTGTTGGTAATGCAGAAACTTCAATTCCAATGAGTGCAGTTGAACAAATATCATTGTTATCGGGTGGCTATAATGCTGAATATGGTAATTTTCGTTCTGGGTTAATTAACATTACAACAAAAAGTGGATCACGTGATTCATATAAAGGAACTTTTAGTTTTTCAAGAAATACTGCTCATTTAAAAAGATTTGGTGATTCATTTTATGACCCAAATAATTCTTTATTAAGACCATTTTTATCTCCTGAGGTTGCTTTTGTTGGAACTTCAACTGCCTGGGCAAATGATGAATATAAACGAGGACAACACTTAGCATTTACAGGATGGATTGCACAAGCAAAAACTTATAATACAGGTAAACCCGCTTCACAACAGGCTTCCCCTTATGATATGTTTTTATTGGCTAACTGGCTTCATATGACAATTCCAGATTATGAAGGTTTATCTAAACTTTCACCGGAATTAAAAGCTCAAATTGGTTACTATGAATTATCAGATGAGCAGAAAAAAGCTTTTAAAGATCATCATATGACAGAAGAAGGAATGGATTGGAATTTTGATGGTGGATTTGGTGGACCTGTTCCATTCATAGGCAAATATTTAGGTAATGCAACTTTTTATATTTCAAATTCATCAAGTGAACAATTTTATGTTCAACCAGTTGTAAGAAAAAGTCAACAAATATTTACAACTCTCGGAACATTAAAATCTCAACCCACAGAGAATTTAACTTTGACATATAATGGTTTATGGAAAAGACAATTAGGAGTTTCACCGGCAAGGCCACCACAAGGTGATGCACCAAATGCTGGCAATTCGGGTGGTTTTATGCAAATTGATAATGTTCGTCATATTGCTTTAAGAACTGAAGCTAATTTGAAATATGCTTATGATCCTCCTTTCTTTCCAATGCTTGATCAAACAACCTATATGCATGGATTAACAATAAATCATGTATTAAGCAAAAGAACATTTTATGAATTGTCATTAAGTTATTTACATATTTATGATCATTCTCCAATAGGTGATAATCGTGATTCAACTGTTATTACAAAATTTGGTCCTTTTCTTGTTAATGAAATTCCTTATGGAAAATTACAATTTGGTTCTCGTGCTATTCGTGGCGTAACTTACCCAATTTATGTTGCACTACCAGGTTTGCCCTTTTCTTACATGAGTAAAGAAGGTGATTTATACGATAATATAAAAGTTACTCAAGCCCGTGTTAAATTTGATATTTCTTCACAGGTTGATGATAATAATTTTGTTAAAGCTGGAATTGAATATAATTACATTGATTTGAAACATAACTTCTGGGAAAAATGGAACAACAATGCATATAACACTTATGAATTTAATTTCCATAGATGGCCAAGTCAAACAGCTTTATATGTGCAAGATCAAATCAATTACAATGAAATAGTTGCAAACATTGGTGTTCGTTTCGATTACTATTACAACGGTGGTGGAAAATGGCCAACCGGTGATCCATTTAATGAATCAATGTTCCGACCTCAAAAGGTGGATACTTCTCTTTACAGATATTTAGCTTCAGGTCGCTCTTACATTTGGGATATCTGGGAAGCTTATGATAGAAATAATCCCGGATTTTTACAACCAATTAAAAACTTTTATGCTATAAGTCCAAGAATTGGTGTTTCATTTCCGATTACTGTTGATTCAAAATTTTATTTTAATTACGGACATTTCAGATCAAATCCACCTTATTACACAATGTATCAATATCGTTACAGATATGATAAAAATGGATTATATGATATGTCTAATCCAAATCTTGAACCACCAAGAACAATTTCATATGAACTAGGTGTAGCATACAATTTTTATGAAAATTATATTTTACAAATTTCCGGTTATTCAAAAGATGTAACAGGTGAAGCTGGAACAGTTACATTTAAAAATGCTGCAGGAACACTTAATTATACCAACAGAGCAAATAATCAATATCAGGATATTCAAGGTTTGGAAATCAATATTTCAAAAAATGATTTTAGCTGGATAACAGGCTGGTTGAACTTTAATTATATGTTAAAGAAGAATGGATTGACAGGAAGAAGTTTAATTACTGATTTAACAATCAATAACGATCAGGAAGGTTTATATGCTGGCAATGAAACAAAAACATTACCACAACCAGAATTTAATGCTAATATAACTTTTAAAACTCCAGCTGATTGGGGACCAGAATTTTTAGGAACTGGATTATTAGGAAATTGGAATATTACATTATTTGCTTCTTATGCAGCAGGAGATTATTTCACCTGGAATCCACTTGGTAAACTTCATTATACAAACAACTTGCAATGGCCGGATTATTACATGGTTGATTTAAAGATTACTAAAGCATTTAAATTTGCCGGAATAACTGCTTCATTCTTTCTGGATATAAGTAATTTATTTAACATTAAGGTAAGTATGTTAAATAATGGTTATGCTTTTTATGATGCAAACGATAGAAGTAAATACTTAGCTTCTTTACGTTTACCGATGTATGATTCACCTGAATATGATGATCTACGTGCGAAAAATCCCGGTAGCTATATTCCTGGTAAAGATAAAGTTGGAGATTTAAGAAGTGCTGATAAACCATATATCAATGATCCAAATTATGATTTCTGGCTTTTCAGATCACCAAGAGATATTTGGTTTGGTGTTCGTGTTGATTTTTAATTAGAAGAAAAATTGGAGATATAAATGAAACTGAATTTTAATTACTCAAAAAAAACATTCTTAAAAATTTTTCTTTTAATGCAAGGAATTATTTTCTTTTTGAATGTTAATGTTAATGCTCAACTTGTTCAAAAAACTGCTTCGATGCGTGTAGGTAGATTCTGGATTGGAATTACAGATAATGGTGACAGAGGAAATTTTTCTTTTACTAGTGGATTCTTTCCTAATGATTATGATGTTTTAGGTATTCGTGGACAGTATGCACAAGCAAATACCGGAACAGGATTTTTAATTGCTACATTAATGTTTAATAATCCTTATGAAACAGATCCAAAGAAAAAAATTGATACTGTTGCTGTTTGGGGTTTAACTAATCAATATATGCCAACAGGTAAAGTAGTTTCTCCCTTAACAAATTATATTCGTTATAAATATCCACAACAAGTAATTTATAATCCAACCAAAACCGAAACAGTTACTTTACAAGATTTTGGAACTTATGATCCATCAAAATTTAAAGATGGTACTTACGATCAGATTGTTGAAGTTACAAATGAATATATTTATGGAATAACACTTAAAAGAAAAATCTTGGGATGGAGTCAAAATTTTAATGATAACTATGTAATCTTTGATTTGGAATTTACAAATAACAGTAATCAAACTTATGATAGTTTATTCATTCAAATGAATACTAATTTAAACAATGGTGAATTTTCGAATGGCAGAAATCCCGGACCACAGGGAAATGAAATTGGATTTGAACCACAAAAAGCATGGCAACATTATCATGGAGCAAGAGCAAGTGATACATTAATGACTTTTTATAATGGAAAAGTAAAAGGAAAGATGAGAGTGTTTTATGAATATGGAGCTGATGATCCTACCCGACCAGGTGATAATATGGGAGCTCCGTTATTAAGTCAAAATGGTAGATTAGTTGGTGCTGGAATGCATTTTTATACAATTCTTCATGCTTCAAAAAGTGCTTATACAAATCCACAAGATGATAAAGATGATTTTCTTCAACCAAGAATAACTTATACCGGAAATGGTTCACAACTTCCTTATACATCAACTGGAGATCCATACGGAGATAAAAACTTTTGGGCAATGCGTGGCGGATTATATCAGTTTTCTAAAATGAGTGGAAATACTTTTTCTAATACATATCATAGTATAAATAACGATGAACTAGGTAAAACAGAGTGGTTTAATTATCCGGGTGGTTCACAAGCAGAAAATTTTATGTTCTCAAGTTTCGGACCTTATAAATTAGCCCCCGGACAAAAAGTAAGAATTGTTTATGCATCTGGTTGGGCTGGCTTAGATCCTAAAACAGCTCACGATGTTGGTAAAAAATGGTTAAAAGGAACATTACAAAATCCTCCGAATATGCCAAACTCAAATACAGGTTGGTTACCATCAAACTTTGCATTTCCTAATGATGCAACAGAAATGGATAAAAGAAAAGATCGTTGGGTAAGTAGCGGAATTGATTCAGTTATGTTAACTGCCTATCGTGCTAAATGGAATTTTGAGCGAGGTTATAAAATTCCACAGGCTCCACCACCACCATCGATGATTACTATTGCAGCTTATGGTGACGGTACTGAAATTTCCTGGGTTGGAACTGAAGCAGAAAATTTTCCGAATTTTGCCGGATATAGAATTATGAGAAGAGTTTCTAATCAAGATACAACTTATTATGAAACAATTTATGATTCAGATAAAAATGATAAAGCTGCTACACATAAATTTATTGATAAAACTGTTTTAGCTTTAGGGCAATATTATTATTACATTCAATCAAAAGCTAAAATAGATGAAAATGATTTAAATGCTGATCCAACAACTCGCGGCAAAATAATTTATAGCGGTCGCGTTTTTGTTCCAAATATTTATTGGGTTAATCCTCCAAGACTTTCACAAGATGATCTTTCAAAAATCAGAATTGCTCCAAACCCATATAACATTAATGATCCATTATTAAGAACTTATGGTTACACAGATCAACGGGCAATTAATTTTTACAATTTACCAGCTACTTGCGATATTAAAATTTTTACAGAAAATGGTGACTTGATTAAAACAATTAAACATGATAGCAAAGTGAGAGCAGGTAGTGAAACCTGGGATATGATAACCGATAGCCAACAAGTAATAAGCAGCGGTGTTTATATTGCTGTGATTCAAAAGCCAACTGGTGAAAGTACTTACTTAAAATTTATTGTTGTGCGTTAAGAGAAGGAGAAATATTATGAAAAAAATAAATTATTTATTTCTTATTGTTTTATTTACTTCATCAATTTTTGCTCAGGTTGGACTAAATAAACTTGCACAAAGCACAATGAATTTCCAATTAGTAAGTATCTCACCTAAAGCAAGCTCAATGGGTGAAGCTTTTTATTCAATTGGTGTTGGTTCTGAAAGTGTTTTTTATAATCCGGCAGGATTATCATTAACAAAACATCAATATGATGTAACATTAAATTATACTCAATGGATTGCAGATATAAATTATTTAGGTGGTGCAGTTTCATACAATTTAGATAATTATGGTACTGTTGCTTTAAGTGCTTTGACAGTTGATTATGGAACTATCTATGGAACACAATTAGACCCTTTAAGTTCAAGTCCAACAGGATATATTGAAACTGGAAATGTTAGCAATGTTGGTGCATATTCTTTTGGGCTAAGCTATGCTAAATCTATCAATGAAAAATTTTCGATTGGTGGTAATGTAAGATTAGTTGGACAAAATTTAGGAACTAATACTTTTGTAAGTGGAATTTCAAAAGAGAATAAAGCTACTAAATTAGTTTTTGATGCAGGTGTACTTTACAATACTGGATTTAAAAACTTCAGATTTGGAATGGCAATAAGAAATTTTTCATCTAACATTAAAAGAGAAGAAATTTCTGAACAACTTCCTTTAACATTTACAATGGGTGGCGCTATTGATGTTTTGAAATTTATTAATGATAATGAAAATGATGAATTGACTTTTGCAATTGATTTTTTACATTCCAATTCATATTCGGAAAGAATTAATATTGGTGCAGAATATAAATTTCTGGGAATGGTTTCTTTGAGAGCAGGTTATCAAACTAACCGTGATATAGCATCATGGTCTGCTGGTGTTGGATTTTATACAATTCTTTCAGATTATAATTTAGAAGTAAATTACTCGTTTTCTAAAATGGAAATTTTTAATAACGTAAACAGACTTTCATTGAATATTGGATTATAAAAAAAGTTATCTCAAAAATCTGAAATTATCTTATTCAATAAATAAGAAATCAAATTTTGAGATAACCTAAAAAAAATTTTATTGTCACTCATTGATTAATCATTGAGTGACAATTTTATTTTAAAACAAATTAAACAACTTCTTCTTTAGCAATCTTTGCAACAATATAGTCACGATTCATTCTTGCAATATTTTTTATAGAAATTCCTTTAGGGCATTCAGCTTCACACGCATATGTATTTGAACAAGAACCAAAACCAAGTTCATCCATAACTTTTACCATTTTTTGAACTCTTTCATAACGTTCAGGTTGCCCTTGTGGTAAAAGAGCAAATTGAGAAACTTTAGCGCTGACAAACAACATAGCAGAAGCATTTTTACAGGCAGCAACACAAGCACCGCAACCAATACAAGTTGCTGCGTCCATTGCTTCATTAGCTACTTCTTTTGGAATTGGTATTGCGTTTCCATCTGGTACGCTACCAATGTTTACAGAAATGTATCCACCTGCTTGTTGAATTTTGTCAAAAGCACTTCTATCAACAATTAAATCTTTTATAATTGGAAAAGCTTTTGCTCTGAATGGTTCAACATAAATTGTTTCACCATCTTTAAAATTTCTCATATGTAATTGACATGTTGCAATTCGTGGTATTGGTCCATGTGGATGCCCTTGAATTACTAATCCACAAGTTCCGCAAATTCCTTCGCGGCAATCGCTTTCGAATGCAATTGGTTCTTGATTTTTACTTTCTAAATCATTGTTTAAATCATCTAACATTTCGAGAAAAGATGAATCGGGAGAAACAGAAACTTTATAATCAACAAACTTTCCGGGCGTATTTGAATTTTTTTGACGCCAAATTCTTAGAGTTAAATTTAATTTATTTGTATTCATTATTTATAACTCCTTGTTGCTAATTGAATATTTTCAAAAACAAGAGGTTCTTTATTTAATTCCCATTCACCAACAGATTTAAATTCCCACGCAGCTACATAAGCAAAATTTTCATCATCACGTTTTGCTTCACCTTCTTCGGTTTGATATTCTTCTCTGAAGTGACCACCACATGATTCATTTCTATGCAAAGCGTCAATTGCCATTAATTCACCAAGTTCAAGAAAGTCAGCCAATCTTCCGGCTCTTTCTAAGCATTGGTTAACATCATTTGAATCACCGACTACATTTACATTTTTCCAGAATTCTTCTCTTAATTCTTTTATCTCATTTATAACTTCTTTTAATCCTTGTTCATTTCTTGCCATTCCAACTTTATTCCACATTAAACGACCAAGTTGTTTATGAATATCATCAACAGTTCTTTTACCTTTTATTGAAAGAAGTTTGTTTGTCATATCTTCAATTTCTTTTGCTGCTTTATTAAATTCTTCATGATCTGTTTTAACATAAGAAGGTTTATCGCCGGCAAGATAATTACCAATTGTATAAGGAATAACAAAATAACCATCTGCCAAACCTTGCATTAAAGCACTGGCACCAAGACGATTAGCTCCATGATCACTGAAATTAGCTTCACCTGCAACAAATAAACCTGGAATTGTACTCATTAAATTATAATCAACCCAAAGCCCACCCATGGTATAATGTGGTGCAGGATAAATTTTCATTGGTGTTTTGTATGGATTTTCACCTGTTATTGTTTCGTAAATTTCAAAAAGATTTCCGTAACGTTCACGAATTACATTTTCTCCTAATCGATTAATTGCATCTCTGAAATCAAGGTAAACAGCTTCTTGTCCTTTTGCACCTCTTCCATCATCAACTGCTTCTTTGGCAGCTCTTGATGAAATATCTCTTGGTGATAAATTTCCATAAGTAGGATATTTTCTTTCTAAATAATAATCTCTTTCTTCTTCCGGAATATCATTTGGATCTCTCATATCACCTTTAATTTTAGAAACCCAGATTCGTCCATCGTTTCTTAAACTTTCACTCATTAATGTTAATTTAGATTGTCCTTCACCATGAATTGGTAAACAGGTTGGATGAATTTGAGTGTAACATGGATTTGCAAAAGCAGCACCTTTTTTATGAGCTCGCCAAATTGCTGTAGCGTTACAATTCATTGCATTTGTTGAAAGGAAAAAAACATTTGAATATCCACCTGTTGCTAAAATAACTGCATGAGCTGAATATTTTTCTATTTCACCTGTTACTAAGTTTCTGCAAATTACTCCTTTTGCAACACCATCAACTAGAACAACATCAAGCATTTCTCTACGTGTAAAAAGTTTTACAGTACCAAGAGAAATTTGTCTGTTCATTGCAGAGTATGCACCAAGCAATAATTGTTGACCTGTTTGACCTTTTGCATAAAAGGTTCTTGAAACCAAAGCACCGCCAAAAGAACGATTATCAAGTAATCCACCATACTCGCGTGCAAAAGGAACACCTTGTGCAACACATTGATCTATAATATTATTACTTACTTCGGCAAGACGATATACATTTGCTTCGCGCGCTCTGAAATCGCCACCTTTAATTGTATCGTAAAACAAACGATAAACTGAATCGCCATCATTCTGATAATTTTTTGCTGCATTAATTCCACCTTGTGCTGCTATTGAATGAGCTCTGCGTGGACTATCATGAAATGTAATTACTTTTACATTATATCCAAGTTCACCTAAACTTGCTGCTGCCGAAGCTCCTGCTAATCCACTTCCGACAATTATGATTTCATATTTTCTTTTGTTTGCTGGATTAACAAGTTTCATGTTGAACTTGTGAATATTCCATTTATCCTGAATTCTTCCTTCAGGAATTTTTGAATCAAGTTTAATCATTGTCCACCTCCAGATAAAAAGTAGATTGGTATTAGTGCAAAAAGGAAAGCTGTAATCCATGAATAGAAAAAGCCAACTTTCTGAATTAATGGAAAATATTTTTTATTGTTCCATCCAAAAGTTTGAAATGCACTTTGAAAACCATGATTGAGATGAAAGCCTAATAATATCATCGCAATAATATATGCGATTGAATAAAGTGGTTCTCTAAATGCGGCAGATACATATTCATAATAAGTATGATTTGTATGAACATCAGGATTAAAATTAAAAGCAACCCACATTGTTCTTAAATGGACAACTAAGAAAATAAAAATTATACTTCCACTATAAATCATAGTTCTTGAAAAAATTGATGAATTTTCGGAAGAAGCGTTAACGGCATAACTTTGAGGACGAGCCTGTTTATTTTCCCACCAAAGTTTTACTCCATTGAAAATATGTAATACAAAAATTGTAGCTAAAATTATTTCTATAACTCTAACTAAAGGTTTGATATTATCTAAATTTTTTACAACTGTGTTGAATAGCTCCGGTCCACCAAAAAGAGTTAGATTATTAATTAGATGAATAACTAAAAATAATATCAAACAAATTCCCGTTAGAGCCATTACAAACTTTTTACCAATAGATGAATTTAAAGCTCTTGTAAACCAGCTCATTAAAATCTCCTATTTTTAGTTTGATGAGTAGTTATTTGAAATGAAAAAATATTTTGAAAAGTTTCAAAAAAAAGTACCATTAATGAATTAATTTTATCTTTATTGCAAAATAAAGTTATTGATTGTTTTATACAAGACTTAAAAGCCTTTTTAAAATGAAAATATATTTTTTAATTTTGTCTTGAGTTCTTTAAAAGTTTGTGGTGAATTTCTTAATAGGGAAACCGGTGACTAGTAATAGAAATCCGGTGCTGTCGCGCAACTGTGAAAGACGTTTTATGCGATCAACAAATACCACTGAATAATAAAAATATTCGGGAAGGTGTTGATTGTAGTCTTAAGCCAGGAGACCTGCCACAAATTTCATAATTAATCAACCTTCGCGGGTAGGGTTTTGATTAACGAATTTCATTTCGTTTCAAAGCATTCCATCTTTTGGAATTTCTCCCACGAAGTTATTCTTTAATCAATAATATTTAGGAGTAACTTCTATGAAAAACATTTTTATTTTTTTGTTTGTATTAATTTCATTTCAACAATCAATTTTTTCTCAATCAGATTCTGCTAAATCAATTTTAAATGAAATTATTGTTACTGCAACAAAATCTGAAACACCTTATTATGCAATAGGTAATTCTGTCTCAGTTATTACATCAGATATTATTAAACAGAAACAATTAAAAACAATAGTTGATGTATTAAAAGAAATACCCGGTTTATCAATAACTCAATTAGGTGGTCCGGGAAAACACACAAGTGTATTTATGCGCGGAACAAATTCAAATCATACACTTGTAATTTTAGATGGTGTTGAATTAAACGATCCATCATCTCCAAGTAATGCATTCGATTTTTCAACTTTAAATGTAAATGACATTTCAAGAATAGAAATTGTTCGGGGTTCTCAAAGCACTCTTTATGGTAGCGATGCAATTGGTGGTGTTATAAATATTATAACTAAAAAGGGAAGTACTCTTCCACAATTTAATTTTGAAGGAGAAGCAGGTTCGAATAATTATTATAGAAGTAGTTTATCTGCACTTGGTTCTTATGAAAAAATTAATTATTCAATTTATGCTTCCCGCGCATCAAGTAAAGGTATTTCGGCAGCAAATTCAATTTATGGAAATATTGAGAAAGATGGTTTTGATAATACTTCATTTGCTTCAAATATTGAATATCATTTTGAAAAAAATTGGAAAGTTGAATTCAATTATAAATTTTTAAAAGCGAATACCGATTTAGATCAAAATGAAAAATTTGGTGATGACCCTAATTATAATTTCAAACAAGAAGAACAGATGTTTAAAATAAAAGTAACTTCATTTCAGTTTGATGATTTATGGAAGCAAGAATTATCAACTTCATTTATCAGAAGATTTAGTAACGCTATTGATTTGCCAGATGCAGTTAATAAAATGACTTCATCAGATTCATACAATAATGGTTCACGTTTAAAGATTGACTGGCAAAATAATTTATTTGTTTTCCAAAATAACATTATAACTTTTGGACTTGATAGTGAAGTTGAATCGGCATATTCAAGTTATTTTTCAAATAGTGAATGGGGACCATTTAATTCAATTTTTCCAAAACAATCAACAAGAACAACAGGTGCTTATTTACAAAATCAGTTTGAATATGATAAATCATTTTTCATTACTGCCGGGTTAAGATATGATTTGCATAAAAAGTTTGGAAGTGTAACAACTTTCAGGTTTTCACCTGTTTATTATTTAAAGTCAACTAATACAAAATTCAGATTTTCTTATGGTAATGGATTTAAAGCTCCATCATTATATTATTTATTTGATCCATCTTTTGGAAATCCAGATTTAAAACCTGAAAAATCAAAAAGTTGGGATTTTGGTGTTGAACAATTTTTTGAAAATTCAAATCATTCAATTTCTTTAACATACTTTTCTACTAAAATTGAGGATATGTTTGGATATGATAAAAATTTTAAAACAATAAATATTTCTAAAGCCAAAACAAGTGGTATAGAATTAATTTCAAAATTTATGTTTGATAATTTTACAGTATCAGCAAATTATACATATACATTTGCAATTGATGATTACGAAAAAAGTTCTGAATACAAACAAGAATTATTACGTCGTCCTAAAAATCAATTTTATTTTTATACAAATTATAATTTTAATAATAATTTTGATTTTAGTTTTTCACTTAAGTATGTGGGCAAAAGATTTGATAAAGATTTTTCAACTTTTCCTGCAAAGAGAATTACTTTAACAGATTACACTCTTATAAATTTAAATACGAATTACAAATTCAACGATATGATTTCAATTTATGGTAGAATAGAGAATTTATTTGATAAGAATTATGAAGAAGTATTGTATTATGGTACATTAGGAAGAACATTTTATATAGGTCTTGATATAAATTATTAACTAAAAAAAGAGGCCGTCTCAAAAGTAAATTTGAGACGGCATTTCATTTTTACAAAAATATGTACAAATATTTTTCATGCCGATATTGTTGCCCATTTTGATAAATTATGAGCCAGTGCAACCAACCCGATTTCAACGGTTACT
>JAOADJ010000045.1 GCA_026417375.1 Melioribacteraceae bacterium
AGAGCTTGAAGAGGAGAATCAGCGTCTGCGTGATAGTATTAGCCGTTTTATTCTCCTCGCTCAAGAGATAGAGAAGCAAAAAAAAGGCAGGCCAAAGCCCAAAAAGTAGCTTAGAATTTTTTTGCCAAATTTGTATAAAAAGTGGTAAAAAAATGTAAATTTCTTTGCCACACAACTTTTAAGTTAAACATAACATAACTTATTGTATTTATTATACTTACGGCTTGTTCATAAAGCAGTGTTCTTTTGCCAATTTACCTGAAAAATTATAGACAAAAAAAGAATTATCAAATAAAAATATTACTGTTACAATTTTTGACAAGAAAGAGTTACAAAAAAGAAAAATGAATGCAATTCTTGCAGTTGGTTCAGGTAGTTCAAACGATCCATTAATGATGTATATTCATTATAAACCTAAAAATGCAACAAAAAGAATTGCACTTGTTGGCAAAGGTGTTACTTATGATAGCGGTGGATTATCAATTAAACCAACAAGCGGAATGATAGAAATGAAAGCCGATATGGCTGGTGGTGCATTAGTAGTTGGAACAATTCAAGCTGCATCTAAATTGAATTTACCAGTTGAATTAATTGGAGTAGTTCCTTGTGTTGAAAATATGTTAAGTGGTTCTTCATATAAACCTGGAGATGTTATAATTGCGAGTAATGGAAAATCAATTGAAGTTAAAGATACTGATGCCGAAGGAAGAATTATTTTAGCCGATGCACTTCATTTTGCATCTCAGATGAAACCAGATGAAATAATTGATTTTGCTACTTTAACTGGTGCTATTGTGGTTGCATTAGGAGAATTTTATGCGGGCTTATTCACTAAAGATGATGATATAGCTAAGAGAATTTTTAATTCTTCTCAAAAAACTTTCGAAAGAATTTGGAGAATGCCATTTAGTGATGATTTTAATTCATTAATAAAGAGTGATATTGCAGATGTTGCTAATCTTGGTTCTCGTTGGGGTGGAGCTATTACTGCAGCTAAATTTTTAGAAAACTTTGTTGATGAAAAAATTGCTTGGGCTCATTTAGATATTGCCGGACCGGCATTAAAACATGATTTGAATAATTATACTAAAAAATGGAATACAGGTTTTGGTGTAAGATTAATGATAGATTATCTGAAAAATATTTAAATACTATTTATAAATTCATTATATAAACTAATTAAAAATTTTATTCTAATAGTTTACCATCTTTCATCTTAAAAATTATTTCACCAAGTTTAATTAGTTCCGGATTATGAGATACAATTAAAAATGTTGTTTTAAACTTATCTCTTATTTCAAAAAAAAGATTATGAATAATTTCACTGTTTAAAGAATCTAAATTCCCTGTTGGTTCATCAGCAAAAATTATATCTGGATTATTAGCTAAAGCTCTTGCAACTGCAACTCTTTGTGCTTCCCCGCCTGAAAGTTCTGAAGGTTTATGATTTATTCTTTCGCTTAATCCAACCAAATCCAAAATTTCTTTAGCCTTTTCTTTTGCTTTAGAAAATGATTTACCGGAAATCATTAATGGAATTGCAACATTTTCAATTGCTGTAAATTCCGGCAATAAATGATGAAATTGAAATACAAATCCAATGTGATTATTTCTGAATTTGGTTAACTTATTTTGATTCATAGAAAAAATATTTTCTTTATTAAAAAAAACTTTTCCACTGTCCGGAAAATCTAATCCACTTAAAATATGTAATAAAGTGCTTTTCCCTGCTCCGGATGCACCTATAATTAAATTAATCTTTCCTTTTTGTATTGATAATGAAACATCTTTTAATACATCAACTTTTTTTTGATTTTCAGAAGTGTAAGATTTAAAAATATTTTCGGCATATAAAATTATTTCTTCCATATCATTCATATTTAATTGATTCAATTAAGTTAATTTTTGTAGCTCTTTTTGATGGGAAATATGCAGCAATAGAAGATAAGAAGATTGACATAAAGCTAATTGCTAAAATATCAGTAACCCTTATTTGAATAGGTATTGCATCAATTATATATTTCATCGGGTCAAGTGGATATATTTTATAATTTATTTGCAAATAACAAACAAACAATCCTAAAAATAAACCCAAAAATGTTCCTATTAATCCACTAAAAAATCCATTCATTAAAAATATTTTTTTAATTGAGTTTTCATTTAGTCCAAGCGCTCTTAAAATTCCAATATCTCTTTTCTTTTCTATTACTGTCATAGTTAATGATGCAAATATGTTAAAAGTTGCAACAGCTATAATTAAACATAAAATAATATAAGCCGACCATCTTTCAATTAACATAACATTGTAAAGTTCTTTATGTAAATCATACCAAGTTTGTACAGTTAAATCATTATTTATTTTTTTTGAAATTTCATTTTTAAAATCTTCTGAATCATGAAAATCAACTAACCTAAATTCAATTGAATTTATTTCATTATTTAATCCGAATAATTTTTGAGCTGATTGCAAAGAAGTAAAAGCATATCCAACATCATAATCCCGATTATCAGATTCAAAAATTCCGCTTACAATAAATTTATTAGTTTGTGGTAAAGTAAAATTAATTATCGTCTTCTCAATGTTATATGCAGAAGTAATCACTACTTCATCACCAACTCTAACTCCAAGTCTTAAAGCTAAAGCTAAACCAAGTATTATGTTATTATTTGATAAATCATATTTACCACTTATGATTTTTGATTTTATACTTTCATCATTTTTAGTATAAACTGTTTCAACACCAACAAGATTAACAACTTCATAAGTTTTATCATTTATAAATAGTGCTTTAGCTTCAGCAATTTTGGTGATTGATTTAATATTACTATGATTTTTAGTTTTATCAAGAATAATATTGAAATCTTTTTCAGTAAGATTTTTATTAGTTGAAATAATTTTTACATGTGGATCAAAAGAAACTAAAATATTTGTTACAATTGAACCGAATCCATTAAATACTGATAATACTATTATAAGTGCTGCAACACCAATTGTTATTCCGACAATTGATATAGTTGAAAGTATTTTAACAAAATTAATTTTATGCTTTGCCTTTAAATATTTTCTAGCAATATAATATTCTATCATTTAATTGAATCTCACTGCATTTATTGGTTTAATTTTAGTAGAAATATATGCTGGTATAAAAGCTGAAAGGAATGCAACCAATATTGTAATCAAATTTACGATAAGGTAATTAATTAAATTAATTGAAACAGGTACAGATGTAACAAAATAAACTTTTGATGGTAAAGAAATTATGTTAAAATATTTTTGCAAAACACTTAATATTAACGCAACCAAATTTCCAATTAACAATCCTCTATAAATAAAATAATTTGAATTAAGTATGAAAATAGAAATTAATTTTTTCTTAGATAGCCCCATAGATTGTAAAATACCAATTTGATTTGTTTTATCCAGAACAACCATCAACAATGTTCCAACAATATTAAAAAGTGCAACGATAATAATTAGTCCTAAAATAATTGGAATTGGTTTTTTTTGAAGTTCTATCCATGTAAAAATATTTTGATGCACCTGGTAAATTGTTCTAACATAAAACGGATAGTCTAAAAAATCTTGTAAATTAACTGCGAAATTATTTGGATCAGAATTTTTTATTTCAATATTTAAACCACTGAACTCATTTTCCATTCCAAATAATTTTTGTGACAAATTAAAATCAATAATAGCATTTCCATCATCATACACTGCTATTCCGGTTTCATAAATACCTTTTACAATAAATTGTTCAATTGCTGGTGGATTATCAATTGTGGGTGGTTTATTATTTCTTAAACTAAATACTGTTACTTTATCATCAATTTTAATTTTTAATTTTTCAGAAAGTATTTTTCCAACATAAATCGAATTAAATTCATTTTCATTCTTACTTTTTTCAATTAAATATTTTTCTATTGAATGATTAAAATATTTTTTTGTTAACCCAGTTAAATTTATTCCATCAGTAATTTTTTTTGATTTTATTATTACTAATTTATAAGTAAAAGGTTCTATTAGATTTATTTCATCTTTAAATTTTTTTTGAATATTTGATATTACTGTTTCCGGGTTATTGAGATTTCGATTTCCAAATCCTGTAACTTTTATTTGAGAATTAAAATTCGATATTTTTTCTGAAATAACTTTTTCAAATCCATCCAATATTGATAATGCTAATAAAACAACAATCAATCCTAATGCTATTCCACTTATCGTTATAAATGAAACAGATGAAATTAATTTTGATTCTTTTTGTGATTTAATAAATCGGGATGAAATAAACAGTGAAAGTTTCATTTATACATATTTTTTTAAAATTAAAATATGAATAAACTTTTAGATGAAAAAATAATCCGGATAAAATATTATGATGCTAACTATAATTTTAATAATCTGGTAATATTAAATCCAATTCTCCAATTATCAAAAGTTGAAGGTATATCTGCCCCACCTAAAAATTGCGATAAATTAAGATTCTGATTATTTGTTAAAATTATTTTGAAAAAATGACCACCTGTTTCAAGTTCAAAACCAAAACTCAACGAATTGTATTTGTTTCTAATACCATAAAAAGTTGGTGACCACTCAGTTGCTAAGCTAAAAGATGGTGATAAATAATATTGCAAATATGTTCCAAAAATTATTGAATAATTTTTATTAATACCGGGCAAATAACTGTTAATTAACAATGATGGAACAAATCCTAAGGCAATTTTCTTTTCATACATTGTATTAAAAATTATAGTCAAATAATATTGAAAATTTTCACTAGCAAAAGTTTTTTTTCCTAATACTTCTGAATTTAAAGCTACAGAAGTTTTTACTCCAATAACGAAAGGTAAATCTGAATCTTCTACTTCTATAAATCTATGTTTAATAAATAATTCATAATTATCATTGACATTTGTTCTGTTTAAACCTAATAACAAATTATCAGTGATGCCATAACTTAAACCTAATTTAATATTAGCTGGTCCATCAAATCCAAACATATTTTTTATTCCATTTTGAATAGTTGGTACAAATCTATGAGATACTTCAAATTCCAAATCACCTTTTTGCAAGGTTTCTGTTGTTGGCATATTGATAACATGAGTTGAATGGAATAACATTAGCGGAATATTATCATTTGTTTCTTCTCTTTTCCATTGTGGTTGTGAATGTAAATTAACCACAGAATAAAAAAATATAACTACAAATAAATTATTTATAAACCTAAAATTATTTTTCATTTTTTATTCTCCATCATAAAGAAATCAAGTTCCAATTTAATTTCTTCATTTATTTTCATGAACATAAGTTTTGGTATTTCGATATTATAATCAGAAAGTTTAACTGAAAATTTTGATTTTATATTTAATTCATTACCAACTAAAAATATTTTACCAGTTAGACTTACATTTTTTGTAACCCCGTGAATTTTCATTTCCCCATTTAAATTAACATCAAATTCTTTTTCATTTATTTTATTATAAGAAATAATTTTCCCTGAAAAAATTGCATAACGATATTTATCAGTTTCTAAATAATTTTCCCTCATATGTCTGTTTCTTAAACCAATTCCGGTATCAACTGTATTTAAATCAACTTCAAAATAAAGTTGACTATTTTTTGCAAAATTTTCTTCAAAGTATAAATAACCATCAATGTTATTTGTAACTCCATCAAAATTTTCAACCGGAGCTTCAGAAATAAATTTAACTAAATTATTTTTGGTTTTTTTAACAACATATTCATTTGCATTTATTTTTATACTAAATAATAGAATAAAAATTAAAATTAAGATTCTATAAAATTTATCATTAATCATTTTTGGCACCTTTGTTAATCCAAACAGAAATCGAATCAATTATTGCATCACTTAATTTACCATTTGGTGGCATTAATGAAGTGTTAGGACCACTATTTTTAAGCATTCTAATTAAATAACTATTAGTAGCATCACCTGCTTTTACTCTCATAAAAGATGGACTCATTAAAGCTTGTTTTCCAACTAAGTTGGAGTAAGAATTACCTTCTGTAAGATTTAGATTTGCTTTTGGTGAACTTCCTGAATGACAACCAGAATTAGCACAACTTGTATTAAATACTTGTTTTTGAATTTCACTAAGTTTTGATAAAGAAACAGATGGAGATTTTTCGACAGGAATTGTAATATTTTCAGAACAACTAACAACAAATGTAAAAATTAAGGATAGAATAATATATTTTATAAATTTTAAGTTAGACATTACAACTCCAATTTTATGTTTTTTATATTGAATAATAAACAATAAAGCAGGAATTATAATTCACTAAAAATAACTTTGATTAAAAATATTTTAAGAAGGTTCTTGGTGGGAAAATATAAGAAAATTTGTGACCCCAACGGGATTCGAACCCATATTACCGCCGTGAAAGGGCGATGTCCTAACCATTAGACGATGGGGCCAACAAAATTTTTAATTAATAACTATTAATTATTAATTGAAGTGAAACAAAATAAATAGTGACCCTAACGGGATTCGAACCCATATTACCGCCGTGAAAGGGCGATGTCCTAACCATTAGACGATAGGGCCAACTTTGGGTGACCAATGGGACTTGAACCCATGACCTTCTGGGCCACAACCAGATGCTCTAACCAAACTGAGCTATGGTCACCATTTCAATAAAACTAGAACTTATAATTTTTATTGCTAGTACGCCCAAGTGGACTCGAACCACTAACCCTCAGCTTAGAAGGCTGATGCTCTATCCTGTTGAGCTATGGGCGCAACAATATTTCAAAAAACAACACGGTATTTAATACCGTGTTTTCAAAACTAAATAGTGATTGTCGGGGAGACAGGATTCGAACCTGCGACTTCTTGGTCCCAAACCAAGCGCTCTAGCCGGGCTGAGCTACTCCCCGATTATTAAATCGGCAAACAAATTTTCAAAATGGGTTTCAAAGATATATTTTCTATTCCGAAATGTCAATTCTATTTCTTTTACTATTAAAACATTTTTTGAATATTTTTTATAACAAATTTCCTTTTATTACGTCTTAATTTTTGAACATCTTAAAGGTGAACTTATGAAAAAGAAATTATATCGTTCAAGAAAAGAAAAAATAATCGGCGGTGTTGCTGGTGGTTTGGGAGATTATTTTAACATTGATCCTGTTATTGTCAGAGTTCTTTTTGTGGTTTTATCCATTCTTCATGGCTCAGGTATCTTAGTTTATTTTATTCTTTGGATTGTAATTCCTGAAGAGCCATTTGAAATAGCTTATGGTATTAAGGATGATACTCAACAAAATGATAATGAAAATAAAAATATTAATGACAATTTGCCTTTAGCTGAAATTAAGAAAAATAATACTCCAACTTTAATCACTGGTGGAATTCTTATTTTTATTGGTATTATTTTCTTGTTAAATAATATTATCCCTTCTTTCAATTTAAGTGATTTATTCCCTTATATATTAATTTTGGTCGGAATATTGTTAATTTCAAATTCCTTTAAGAAGTGAGGTGTTTATGAATTCTGGTAAAATGTTTTGGGGTTCCTTTTTAGTTTCGTTAGGATTATTAATTCTATTATTTAAATATGATTTTATTTATGGCAATTTTGACTTTGTTTGGAATATTTGGCCACTGATTTTTGTTTTTTGGGGATTTGCATTAATATTCAAACAAAATATTTTTAAACCACTGATAAGCTCATTGCTTGGTATTTTCATTGCCATACTTCTTTTTGGTATTATTATTAATCTTTTTGGTAGTTACAAATTTGATTATGACAATCAAAAAGATTTCTCAAATAGTTTTAGTAAAGAATTAGAAACTGATGTTAAAACTGTAAATTTATCTTTAGAATCTGGTGCAGGAGTTTTTATAATAAAAGATACAACTTCAAATTTGATTGATGCAAAATCATATGGATTATTTAGCGATTATGAATTTAATTACAACAAAGATAGTTCGGTTGTAAATTTAGATGTTAGTATGGAAGGGAAAAATTTAAATATTATCAGAGGGAATATTAAAAATCATTTAGTTATGAAATTAAATACTAAACCAGAATGGAATTTTAAGTTTAAGGTCGGAGCATCAAAAAATAAGTTTGATCTATCACCATTCAAAGTAAATGAATTAATAATTGAAACCGGTGCAACTAATTCAAAAATTAAATTAGGTGATAAATCAAAAGAAACAAATGTTGACATAGAAATGGGTGCTTCATCTTTAACTTTAGAAATTCCAAGTACTGTTGGTTGTTTAATAAATTCTAATTTGTCATTAGTAGCAAAAGATTTTGATGGATTTAATAAACATGGAAAAGGTGTTTATCAAACAAGTAATTTTAATTTAACTGACAAAAAAATTTACATTAATGTTAAGGGTGGAGTTTCTTCTTTGAAAGTTTATCGTTATTGATTTTTTTATGCACCTTTGAATTCTTCGGTATCCAAAGGTGCTTTTCTAAATTTACTTTACCATTATCATCAAATTCAATTCCATCACTTTTCAATAAATCTTCCATCAAGTTAATATCACCGAAATGAATTTTACCTGTTAACTCACCAAATCGATTTACTACCCGATGACAAGGAAGGTTACTGTTTTTAGCTAAATTTAATGCCCAGCCAACAGTTCTTGCTGATGATTTAATTCCACATACTTCAGCTATATGTCCATAAGTTGTAACTTTTCCTTTTGGTATCTTTTTAACGATTGAATAAACTTTATCAAAAAAATCTTTCTTCATTTAAGAAAAATTATTCCCCCATAACTTTAATTATTAATCTTTTTTTTCTTTGACCATCAAACTCTGCATAATAAACTTGCTGCCAAGGTCCAAAATCTAATTTCCCATTTGTAACTGGAATGATAACTTCATGATGAATCAACAAACTTTTTAAATGTGCATCACCATTATCTTCACCTGTACGATGATGGCGATAATTTTCTTTGTATGGAGCTAAGTTCTCTAACCATTCATCAATATCCTGAATTAATCCACTTTCAGCATCATTTACATAAACACCAGCAGTTATATGCATTGCTGAAACTAAAATCATTCCTTCTTTTATTCCGCTTTTTGTTAATGCATTTTCAACTTTATCAGTTATGTTGATATATTCTCTTCTTTTGGAAGTATTAAACCAAATATATTCAGTATAAGTTTTCATTTATTTTCCCTCTGTTGATTTTACTAATCTTTCTGCTAATGTTTTAATAAGCTTTTTAGAAATATCAGGATACATTTTTATAATATCATCTAATTCACCGGATATTTGTAGTAAACTTGAATCTGCTAATGCTCTAATTTCTGCCGTTCTTGGTTTACCAAGTATTAAGCTCATTTCTCCAATAATTTCACCAGGTTTTGAAAACTCAGCAATCATTTTTTTGTTCTTAAAGATTCCAATTTTTCCATTAACTAAAACATAGAAGCATTTTGTTTTATCACCTTCGGGAGCAATTACTTCACCATTTTTAAAATTTTTAATTGAAGACATTTAACCTCGTTAACTTTGTGAAAATTTTAAAAGATATTCACGGATAAAATTATTTATATCTCCATCCATCACACCTTGAGTATCAGAAGTTTCGTAATTAGTTCTATGATCTTTAACCATATTATAAGGATGAAAAACATAAGAACGAATTTGACTTCCCCATTCAATTTTCATTTTATTTTTTTCTAATTCACTTGCTTCAGCTTTTTGTTTTTCTAATTCTATTTGATAAAGTTTTGCTTTAAGTAATTTAAATGCATTAGTTTTATTTTGAATTTGAGAACGTTCGGATTGACAAGCTGCAACAATTCCAGTCGGAATATGAGTTATTCGAACAGCAGTTTCAACTTTATTTACGTTTTGTCCTCCTTTTCCACCTGAACGATAAGTATCAATTCTTAAATCTGCCGGATTAATATCAATTTCAATTGAATCATCGACTTCTGGAATTACAAAAACACTTGCAAAAGAAGTATGTCTTCTTTTATTAGCATCAAAGGGTGAAATTCTTACTAAACGATGAACGCCATTTTCGGCTTTTAAATATCCAAAAGCAAATGTACCTTCAACTTCAATTGTAGCACTTTTAATTCCTGCACCATCACCATCTAACCAATCAATTAAAGTCATTTTATAACCATTTTGTTCACCCCAGCGCAAATACATTCTCATTAACATCTGAGCCCAATCTTGTGCTTCTGTTCCTCCAGCACCTGAATGAATTGTAAGAATACAATTTTTATCATCATCTTTTCCTGAAAGCATACTTTTTAATTCAAATTCAGAATATGATTTTTCCAAATTTTTAATTTCATTTTCAATTTCAGGTGATAAATTTTCATCCTGTTCAATTTCTGCAAGTTCAATGTATTCTAAAAGATTTTTTAATTGGGATGAAATTTTATTCCAATCATCAACCCAATTTTGAAGTGATTTTGATTTTTGTAAAAGTGTTTGTGCTGTTCTTTGGTCGTTCCAAAAATTCGTGTCTTCAGATTTTTCTTGAATTGATTTTATTTCATTTTCTTTTTCATCTAATTTAAAGATAACCTCGAAGATTATTTATTTTAACTTCAAAATCTTTAACACGTTTTAGTTGCTCTTCGTACATCTTTTCTCCATAATTTTATAAAATTTGCCGTGCAAATTTACACTTCTATTTCCATTCTAAGAAGAGCTGCCGCTAAAGTTTTTCCCTGTGCATCATGTTTCAGAGAAACAGTTCCTCCACCTCCTAATGTATTGTGCAAGAGGAAATTTAAAGCACGAATATTTGGCAATTCAAATCTTTCAACTTTTCCAAAACAAATTCCCTCAAAATGTTTTTGTACTTTTTCAACTGTTAAGTATTTTTTAATAATTTCATAACCTTTATCATCATATGCGATTATACCAATATTTGCTGCATCACCTTTGTCCCCACTTCTTCCATGAGCTATATAAATTAATTTAATTTTCATTTTTTCACCTTTACATCTCTATTATTTTAACTATTGGTTTTACTAATTTTTTTGGAATTAATGCGGGCCAATATGCAATAACTTCACTTGGTTTTGGTCTGCCACCTGCAAATCCTGTTACACTTGGTGGTCCAGTTAAAATTAAAGGTGCTATTTCTTTTCCAAATCTTTCAACTGAATTGTAGTCTTTACTTCTAACAGCAATTCTTAATACAACTTCATTAATTTTATCTTCATCTATTTCAGTTGATAAAGGACCGTGACAAGAATTATATCCAACAAACTCTGTTCTAATTTCATCAAAAGATAATTTAAGTTTTTCTAACCGAGCTCTTATAATTTTATCTGCAGCTTTTGCTTTTGTGAGTGCTTGAGGCCATGAATATGTTAAAGTTCCAACTGCAGAAAATCCATCTGAATATGAGCATGAAACTTTATAAGTATTAGTAGCCGTTAATCCTTTTATACCAAAAACTTTGACTCTATTTTCTGAAATTTCTTCCAGTTTAATTGAAGTAAAATCAGCAATACAATCGGGTGTTATATATTTTTTGGGATCACCAATTTCATAAACTAATTGTTCTGATACAGTTTCAATTGAAACTTTACCACCGAGAGAATTATGTTTTGTTACAATAAATTCTCCATTTGGAAAGGCTTCAACAATTGGAAATCCAATGTTTTCTAAATTTTCAATTGATTGCCAATCACCTAAAAAATTTCCACCGCTTGCCTGCCCGCCACATTCAAGTATATGACCAGCAATTGTTCCGGCAGATAGTAAATCAAAATCATTTTCATTCCAGCCAAATTCATATATCATTGGTGCAAGAGTAAGTCCGGTATCGGTTGTTCTTCCAGTAATAACTAAATCTGCTCCATTTTTTAATGCTTCTACAATTGGGAAAGCTCCAAAATATACATTTGCACTTAGAAGTTTATTTTTTATTTTTTCTATTGATTCATCTGTTTCCATATTATTTAATAAACATCCATTCGAAATTATTTCATCAATTTTATCTTTAATATCATCACCAAGAACTACAGCAATTTTAAGTTTTTCTACCCCAGATTTTTTAGCAATTTCAAAAACAGCTTCGGCACAAGCTTCCGGATTAACTCCGCCTCCATTAGTAATAACTTTAATATTTTTTTCTTTACAAATAGGAAGAATTCTTTCCATTAATTCTGGAATATCTTTAGCATATCCAAGCTTTGGATTTTTATTTTTTTGTTTTTGAAGGATTGACATTGTTACTTCGGCTAAATAATCCATTACTAAATAATCAATTTCACCTTCAGTAACTTGTTGATATGGTGCATCAATTAAATCTCCCCAAAAACCTTGCCCTGAAGCAATTCTAATTTTTTCTTTCATAATGACAGAGAATTTTGTTAATGGAAAATATCTAATGTTTAGATGAGTTCAAAAAGATTCGCTTTTAAAGTTTAATGTTTACAGTTTGTTTAAGAAAAATATTAACTATTAAACCAAAATGTTTTTGTTATAATTTAAAACAAAAAAGAGGCCGTCTCAAAAGTAAATTTGAGACGGCATTTCATTTTTACAAAAATATGTACAAATATTTTTCATGCCGATATTGTTGCCCATTTTGATAAATTATGAGCCAGTGCAACCAACCCGATTTCAACGGTTACT
>JAOADJ010000050.1 GCA_026417375.1 Melioribacteraceae bacterium
GTTTATGTGTTTCTCTAAATCCTCCTTTTATTGTTGCCCAACCCGATGGCCTCTTATCTGCTCCCATACTTGCATTTCCTACTACAAAATCTGCTGTATTTAATATTGGCCATGCACTTCCTCTTGGGGTGCTTCCCCATGACTCTACATAGTATGCCTGCCATGGTGCTTCAGGGATTGTTAAAGGATTACCATAACCTGCAGTTACTTTAGTAAAATTAACTTGTTTAACTGTTTCATCTAAATCATTATTATTTGCAAAGCAAATGCTATTAAATTTATCTGTTACCGGATTTTTGTCAATTACAATTCCTGCAAACCAATAATCACTCTGTTTACCAGCTGCAGCTTGTTTTACAAAATACCATCTTATTTCATTTGTTCCATCTGCTAATCTTCTTACTGAAATTGCCCAATCATATACTCCTGCTGTTGCTACTGCTCTTGATGGTGCCTGTAGTACTGTAATTAATGGTCCACCATTATTTGTAAATGTACTGTTCCATCCTGCTGCGTTATTTACTGTCCAAACTGTGCCGCTTCCACCAACTCCATTTGCTAATTCCCCTACTCCTGTTCTTGGTGTAAATTCATATCCCCAGTGGTTTCCACCAGTCCAAGCAGCAGTTGGTGTATTTTTGTTATTTAATACAGGATTTTCCTGAAAGGTTAATGCGTATCTTAACCAAGTATAAGCATTATTAGCTGTTCCTCCCACCATTTCGAATGTACCAGAAACAACTACTGTTTGAGTTGTTGAAATTGTCAAAGTTGGGAATCCACCTTTAATGCTTGCCCAAGCTGATGGTCTTTTATCTGCTCCATATGAAGCATTTCCTGCAGGTGTTGATGCTGTATTTAATATAGGCCAAGCTGTACCACGTGGAGTGTTTCCCCAATCACTTACTAATGTTTGTGCAGTCATCGTAATTTGTCCTAAAATTAAAATGGACAATACAAATGCTGCGATTTTTCTTACAGATATCTTCATAAGCATCCTCTTTTTATGTTATTTGATAAAATTATTTTATTAATTTTTAATTTCATAGATGCCATTAGTTATTTCATTAAAACAAGTTTTTTAGAAATATTTACATTATCAGCTTGAAGTTTATAAACATAAACACCACTCGAAAGTTTTGAAGCATCAAAATCTACTTTGAATGAACCTGCATTTTGATAACCTTCAAATAAAGTTGCTACTACCTGACCAAGCATATCGTAAACTTTAAGTGAAACATATCCTGCTTTTGGTAATGAATAGTTGATATTTGTAGTTGGATTAAATGGATTTGGGTAATTTTGGCTTAATGAATATTCAGAAGGAATTACATTTGAAATTTCTTTTACATCTGTTAAACCTTTATTAAGTTTATTTTCAATTGTTGCATATTCAGCAGCTGATTGAGCTTTCCATTTAGCATATTCATCGGGCCACCACAAATATAAATCTCCAAGTGGAAATCCACCCATTGCACCAGTTCTTAATGTTGGAGTTGTATAAGATAAATTTTCTTCCGGTGGCCATTTACCAATCATACTATTTTCTTTTATTTTCCATGACCAATCAGTATCTGTATTATCATTCCATTTTCTATTCATGAATGATTTTAAGGAGTCTCTATTTGTAGGAGCTAATTTGAAATCCGGAACAATACCATCATATAATTTTTCTCTGTTCATTAATGGAAAAACTTTCTTACCTGTTTTAACATCAACAGTATCAAAAAATCTTAAAGTACCTGGGCTTAACATAGGCATTGGAACCGGAATTTGATCATTTTCTCTGTTTCTTCTTTTAGTTTGTGAATAAGGACAATTTGCCATCCAATCAATTAACCAAGGTTCTAAGCCATAACTATTATATCCAAAATAAATTTTTCTTTCAGCATCTGTAAATGGAGGAACAAAACCAAAGTTTTTAACACTATCAATACGAATTGTACCACCGTTAGGATCACCATTTCCTCTTGTTGCTGGAATATCACCAAACATAAATGTATTTACAAAGAGAGAATTTGTAACATACATAGTTTTCCACCAACCAGATTGAAGAGTGAACATGACAACATTCAAGAAAGTACAGTGATTAAATCTAACATCATCACCGTATTCACCACCTTCCTGCATATATACATAACCAATATTTGCAAAGGTACAGTTTTCAAAAAAGATTGAATTGATATGCCAACCTGTACTGCTATAAGGGAATGAAACAGCTCTACCATAATATCTAAAATGCTTATCAATATTATTTCTGAAATATGTATTTCTGATTACAATATCTACAGAAGTTGTTTTTACAGTAATAGCTCCAGCACCTTGAGCTGAACTGCTATATTCAATTAAGCAACCTTCAAAGTTTACTTTTTTAGTTCTGCCAGGATTATCTTCAAGAGAAATTACAGTACCAACCTGATCTCCTAAAACATTTGCAAACATAAACCAGATATTAGTACAAGATAAGTCTCCGAATGCAGTAATCATATAATCACGGTTAACACCTTCAGCAGCAGTCCAAAGAATTTGTGGTAACCCGGTTTGTTGAGTTTTACCAGGAGGTGGTGCTGTTAATGTTAATTTTTGTCCTGCAGGAACTTCAATTGTACCGGTTAAAACATAATAGCCGTAAGGTTCAAGTTCAAAAACAGTAGTTGATAATTTTCCAGCAGCTTTAGCCTGATCAATTGCTTTGTTCAAGTTTCCCCCTGATCCACCAAATACATCACTTGGTACTTTAACAACAGTTTGACCAAAGATGAGCACTGGAACGAAGAAAATCGATAAAAAGATTAGTGTTAGAGTTTTTTTCATAGTGACTCCTCCATTTATATTTTTTGATGTTTTCATTTTAGAACTCCTGGAAACTTAAATTAAACCGCAATCCCAGATTAGCAGTCAAACCATAATTTTTCTGATTTGTAAATCCTCCAATTGTTGTTTGCCGTGAAATATTTTGTCTATTATTTATATTATTAATATCGAGGAAGATTTGTAAATCGTACCATGGAAGTTTTTGGCGAACTGCAAAATCAAATCTTAAATAATCATCAGTAAAACCATCAGCTTCAGGCCAAGCACCAACATAAGAAACAGAATTGCCTTGGAAAACAACAGATAATTTTGCAGAGAATCCACCATAATCATAACCTAAATACACATTTGCAATATCATTAGGTTGGAAAATTAATCTACCTGCTCTTGAGCTATCAATTTGGATATAAATCGGATTTGCTCTTGTTCCACCAACTCTTTCTTTTGTCCAAGGATATCTGGTTTGAGAATTTATATGTGTATAATTTACACCTAATAAAAGTCCATCAAACGGGAAAGGTAAATACCAAAATCTGGTTTGGAAATCGAACTCGAGACCACGAACATAAGCTTTGTAAGGACTGTTTATATAGGTGTATAAAGTTGCACCATCATTTGGAGGAGAACCTAATGAAGCAAAAGATTTAACAGAATCTCTTCCTGGCAAAGTAAATTTTCCTGCTCTAAGTCTATAGGAAGTTGAATAAGTAAAGTTCTTAATTTCTTTATAGAATGCACCAACAGTTAATAAACCAATTTCATTTCCGTGGAAAGAAATCATAAAATCGTGATTGAAAGATTGTGCTGGTTTTAAATTTGGGTTTCCGGAATTTACAGCCATTCCACCATTAGCAATAGTAAAATGAGGTGTTAATTGATGATAATCAGGTCTTGCCAAAGTTTTTGTAAATGAATATCTAATATCAGCCCATGTTAAAGGAGAAAATTTCATTTGAATCATTGGTAACAAGAAATGATTAGAAGGATAAACAACAACTTCTTTTACATTTGCTTTTTGTTTATTTGCATCACGAACATCTAATAAATTATAAGCATGAAAAGCTGCCTGAACATTTTCCCAACGAGCTCCGCCGACAATATTTAATACATTATCAAAATTCATCTGAGACATTAAATATCCGGCTGAATATTTTTCAGTATAATCATAATCATTTGGAAGAGTTTGATATTCAGTCATAAACCAACCACCAGGTGCAGTTGCGGGAGCATTTATTGCATTAAATTCCGGATTAGCACTTACAAATCTTACAATTGAATATAAATTATCTAAATTAGCTGCCCAAAATACTCTACCAAATTTATCTTCAAGAAATGGGTCTAATAGTTTATTATTTTTAGTAGTAAAGTTACTTGCATAAAATCTTCCAACTGCTAAATCTCTTCTGAATCCAAATTGATTTGCCAATCCTTCCATGATCATCATATTAATATTTTTTGTACCTTGACTAGTACCAACAGCACGTGGATCAAAATAAGGTGTTGATTGATCGTTTACATGAAATCCACGAATATATTCTCCACCAAATTTTATAAAACCATTTATTTTATCGGTTATTTTAAATGGGAAATTCAAATCTGTCTTAAACATATTGTTATTTTCTTTATATAAAGTGCTAAACAAATTAACACTCACTAAATAAAATGCATCTGGACCATAGAATTTTATATTACTAACAAGTTTTTCTGGTGAAGTATCAATTGGTACTGCACCTGTTGAAACACCACCAGTTTGTTGGAAAAGAAAATATGGAGACCATGGTAATGAATTTTTTGAGTAAGTTGTTGCTGCTTTAATACTCAAATTCATAAAACCAAAATCATTTTCAAACTCTAACGAATGCACACCTGATCTTATTGTATTTATACCTGATCTATTTGTAAAATTAATTTGATTATTTTTGAAATCAATTCCCTGATTATGATCTACATAATCAGATTTCAATTCACTAATCATATTTATAGAACGAATTATTCCGGTAGAAAATTTGTAATCTGCAATTAAATTACCACCATAACGTTTCCTAACCTCTAAATGTCTGTTCAAAGTTATACCTGTTACCTGAACTGGATTGAAACGTAAATTTGGATTATCACTGGCAACAGTATAACCAGCATTCATATTATCCGCATCACGATCATATTTTTCTAAATTACCTAATGCATAAATTCCCAAAGCATCATCAAATAATCTTGTGCTAATACTTGCAATTCCACGATAGTTACCATAATTACCAGTTTTTGCGGTATAACCAGATTGCCACATAAAATCTGATCTTAGTCCACTAGGAGCTTCACGTAAATTCATATTGACAACGCCACCAATTGCATTAGCATTAAAATCCGGAGTAAGAGATTTAAAAACTTCAATAGATTTAATCATATATGGTGTAACCATAGTTAAATCAACACTTCTATCAGTGTTAACAGAACCGGCTCCAACACCAGTTGATGTAACACCAATTGAAGTACTACCAGTTGAAGCCATTGAAATACCACTAATAGCAACAGCATTAAACTGAGGAGCTAAACCACGAATAACAACTTTATTGGCTTCACCTGAACTTTCTGTTGTTGAAACACCGGGTAATCTTGATATTGCTTGTGCAGCATTGAAATCTGGTAATTGCTGTATTCTTTGTTCAGAAACAACATTGACAATTTTATTAGAAGCTAATTGTTGTTGAATTGCTGATGCTTGTCCTTGAGCTTGAGCTGAAACAACAACTTCTTTTCCTTCAATAGTTGTTGGAGTCATTTCAACATTTAAAGTTACTGTTCGAGCATCTCTTGGTATTGAAACAACTTTACTGAAGGATTCATAACCAACATAAGTAAAAACAATTGTTTGTTCACCAGCAGGAATATTTTTTAGTAAATAATTTCCATCAAGATCTGCAGCAGTTCCTATGTTTGTGCCTTTTACAATTACAATTGCAGCAGCCAAACCTTCTTGCGTTGTTTTATCTGTAACTCTACCTTTTAAATTTCCAACCTGGGCAAGTAGAGGTATTGTTAAAAACAAAAATGATAAGAAGAGCAAGAATATAAATTTTAATCTTGAACTTAAGTTCTCTGCCATAGTTTCTCCTTTTATTTTTAGCTTGTTTTTAATCTTCTTTCAGCTAAATCATCTGTTATTTTTATTTCTAATTTTTTATCTATTTTATAAAAGAATAAAGTAATAGCGCATATTAAAAATGTAATTGCAGGGAAAATGCTCATTGTATTATTAATTCCATTTAAAGCTTCTTGATTCTGAACTTCGTTTGGAATGTATCCATAAAGTGCAAGAATGTAACCTGTTATTGCTCCACCTATACCCAAACCTGCTTTCAAAGCAAAAACTATAGCTGAAAAAATTATTCCGGTAGCTCTTCTATTATTTTTCCATTCTGAATAATCTGCAACATCAGCCATCATTGCCCATAGGAGTGGAATAGTAAATCCATATGCAAATTGTCTAAGAATTTCTGAAGCAAAAATTATATTGATTGATTCTTTAGGAATTAATTTGAATGCAAATGTGAAAAATGCTGTAAATATTAATCCAACAATAAACACATTTCTTTTACCATAAAGAATTGAAACTTTCTTTGAAAATAAAATTCCGATAATTGTTGATACTGTTCCTAAAACATTAAATAAGCTGAAATAACTTTCGTCACCTACATAATATTTGAAGTAATATATAACAACACTACCTCTCATTGATAATGTTATGAAAAGAATTATTGTTAACACAAACATTGCAATCCAAGGTCCATTTTTAAAGAGGTCAGAAAAATGTTCTCTTATTGTTGCTTTTTGATCTTTAGGAGGTTGAATTCTTTCTTTAGTTGTTGAGAATGTAATTAAAAATAAAATTACAGCAATAGTTGAAAAAATTCCCATTGTATATTGATAACCAATTGCATTATCACCCTGCCCAAAATAATGAACCATTGGTAAAGCTAAACCTTGAATTATTAATTGTGCTAACATTGCAAAAACAAATCTATATGATGAAAGACTTGTTCTCTCACTTAAATTACCAGTCATTACACCGCTTAATGCAGAATATGGTAAATTATTAGCCGAATAAACCATCATCAAAATTATGTATGTGATATAAGCATAAATTAATTTACCAGATGGAGAAAGATCCGGAGTTAAAAATGTTAGAAATCCCATAATACCAAAAGGAACAGCTGTCCATAAAATCCATGGTCTGAATTTTCCGAATTTTGTATTTGTTTTATCAGCAATAATTCCCATAATAGGATCGAATATTGCATCCCAAACTCTAACAACAATTAATAAAGTACCAGCTGCCGCAGCAGTAATACCAAAAGTATCTGTATAAAATGATAATTGAAACATTATCATAGTTTGGAAAATAAAATTTGCAGCTGTATCTCCTAATGCATATCCAACTTTTTCTTTAATAGATAATTTTTCTGATAACATTATTTCTCCATTAATTTTTGACTGTTATTAGAGCTTTTATTAAATCTTCATCTTTAGAAGAGTTACCAATTAATATTTCAAATTCACCATCTTCAACACAATAATTCATATCAATATTTGTGAATGATAAGTGTTCTTTTGTCAAAATAAATTCTATAGTTTTAGTTTCATTTGGATTAAGAGTTACACGTTTAAAACTTTTTAATTCTTTAATTGGTCTTGTAACAGAACTAACTTTATCTCTTATGTATAATTGAACAACTTCATCACCAACTTTATCACCAATATTTTTAACATCAACAGTAACTTTAATTTCTTCATCTTTAAAAAATTCTGTTTTTTCTAAATGAATATTTTCGATAACAAATTTTGTATAACTCAAACCAAAACCAAATGGAAATAGTGGTGAAATATCATCAGCTAAATAACCTCTTCTTGCGGATGGTTTATAATTATAATAACAAGGAAGATGCCCAACAGATCTTGGAAATGAAATCGGAAGTTTTCCACCTGGATTATACTCACCAAAAATTACTTTAGCTATTGCACTTCCTGTTTCCTGACCTAAATACCAACATTCTAAAATTGAATTTACTTTATATTTCAAATTTGTTATTGAAATAGGTCTGCCATTAATTAAAATTAAAGAAACCGGTTTTCCTAAATTTAAAATTTCTTCTGCTAATTTATTTTGGTAACCAAATAAATTTAAATCTGCTCTATCCCCCATATGATTTTTATTCCATGCTTCACGAGAAATTTGTTCATTGTCTCCAAGAACTAAAATTATATCATCTGCATTTTTTGCAACTTCGATAGCTTCTTTAATCAAAATTTCATTTTCTTCATCAGTTGCAAAAACAATTTCATCTTGTTCCCATGAACCACCAATTGTCAATCGACAACCTTCTGCATAAAGAATTTCAACATTAGTATTTTCAGTTTTTTCTTTTAATCCATCTAAGACAGTTACATAATATTTTGGTTTTCCTGAATAACCACCTAAAAGAACACGATTAGCATTTGGACCAATAAGAGCAATTTTTTTCTTTTTATTTATATCAAGTGGAAAGTAATTATTTTCATTTTTTAATAAGACTAATGATTGAAGTGCAGATTCGAGTGCAAGTTTTCTATCTTCATCTAATTTTAATTCAAAACTAATTAAATTTTCCGGAGTATAAGGATTATCAAACAATCCAATTTTGAATTTATAGTAAAGTAGTTCATAAACTAATTCATCTATTAAACTGATATCAATTTTATTTTCATTTATTAAATCAATTAAAAGAGGATAACAATCTGGATCAGGAAATTCAATATTAACACCAGCTTCAACAGCTAATTTAGCAGCTTCTTTTTTATCATATGCCATCGAATGACTAATTGCTTCTTCTCTTTCATTTAATTCTGTAATTGCATAATAATCAGAAACAACAAAACCTTTAAAACCAAATTCGTTTCTTAAAACATCTCTTAATAACCATTTATTTGCGTGAGAAGAAACACCATCAATTTCATTATAAGAAGCCATAACACTCATTGCATTTGCTTCTTTAATAACAGCTTTAAATGGATATAAAAAAGTATCACGTAATAATCTTTCAGAAACATTAACAGGTGCGCAGTTTGTACCAGATTCAGGTTGTCCGTGTGCAGCAAAATGTTTTAAAGTTGCGATTAAATTTTTATAATCATTAAACTCACCATCACCTTGAAATCCTTTAACAGCAGCAATACCCATTCTACTTACTAAATAAGGATCTTCACCAAAAGTTTCTTCAACTCTACCCCAACGAGGTTCACGAGCAACATCAACAACAGGTGTTAATGCCTGATGAGCACCACGAGCTCTGACTTCTTCTGCAATTGATGAATAAATTTTTTCAATAAGATCCGGATTAAATGTTGATGCAAGCGCAATTGGTTGAGGATAACTTGTTGAATCTTTTCCTGCTAATCCATGTAAACATTCTTCATGAAAAATTACGGGAATTCCTAATCTTGTTTGTTCAATAAAAATTTTTTGTATTTTGTTAGAAAGAGAAACCATTTCATATGGATTTAATCCATTTGCTGTATCACTTAATCGTGCTATTTGCCCAATTCCGTTTGGATATTTTTTTAATAATAAACTTAAATCAAGATTTCCTTCTTCATTCAATAAAGAATTTTTTTTCTCACCCCAAATGCAAATCATCTGTGCAATTTTTTCTTCGATAGTCATTCTGCTTAGCAAATCTTTAGTTCTTTCTTCAATTGAAATATCTTTACGTTGATATGTAAGAAGTGAAGTTTCAACATTATTTTCAACTAAAAATTCATTTGACATTTTATCATTCCAATTTTATATGATATTATGTTTAATTAAGTTCAATTAAAATTAAACCGTTTCAATAATAAGGGATTTTTCAATTTTTGTCAACAAAAAAAATTTATATTGATTTATATTTCTTTTAGATAGAATTAATCTTATTTTTTTGTTAATTATTTATTAATATTATGCAAAATTTTGATTAATAAGTTTAATTTTTAATATATATTTTTAATTAAGAAATGGTAAACTTTTCTTTTTTAAATATTTTATTGCGATTTTTAATTGATTTTAATATTTTTGAACCAAGATTTATTTTTGAACCGTTTTAATTATTTTGTAAAAAATAAAAATTAAAAGACAATGAAAAAAGTAACCATTGAAGATGTTGCAAGAAAAGCAGGCGTTTCAAAAGGAACAGTTTCAGCTGTAATTAATGCGAAAAGTACAGTAAAACCTTCTACTCGCGACCATATTTTAAATGTAATGAAGGAATTGAATTTTCGTCCGCAAGGTGTTGCCCGGACTTTAAAGAAAAATAGTCAAGATAAAATTATTGGTGTTATCATAAAGGATTTAAACTATCCTTTTTACACTGAAATTGCTTCAGGTGTAAAAGATTATGCGAATAGTAAAGGTTATTCAGTTGTAATTACTAGTTCAGATAATGATCATGATTGTGAGAAAAAATTTTCATCTTTATTTTCTTCTAAAGATATTAAAGGAACTATCATTGCTCCAATTGTTGAAGGAGATGCTGAAATAGAACATCTTTTCAAATTGAAAATGATTAACTATCCATTTGTTTTGCTTGAAGATGTTAAAGGAATTCAGGCAAATGTTGTTGCAATAGATAATATTAAAGCAATCAAAAAAGCAGTTAAATATTTAATTAGCAATGGTCATAAAAAAATTGTTCACTTTGCTGGTCCCGAAAGCTCAGCTCATACTTATGAAAGAATTGAAGGTTTCAGATATGCTTTTAGTGAAAGCACGTTAGTTTTTAATCGGGATATGATTGTACCTATGGGTTCTGATCATGATATTTGTTACAATAAAACAATTGATTATTTCAAAAGTAAAAGTAAAGAAGATTATCCTACTGCAATTGTTTGTTTTAATGATATGCAAGCTTTAGCTGTTATGACTGCACTAAAAGATATTAATATTAAAATTCCAGATGATGTTTCAATTATTGGAAATGATGATATATTCTATTCAAAAATTTATCCGATTCCGTTAACTACAATTAAAGCACCTCAACATGAAATTGGTATGAAAGCAGCGGAAATTTTAATTAAGAATATTGAAGCTCCAACACTTTTACCAATAGAAAAAGTAATTTTTGAAACTGAATTTATCATCAGAGATTCAACAAAGGTTTTAAATTAATAAGCTCCAATATTTTGTTTATTAATTTTTATTTCTCCAAATCTTATGGTGTTTATTTTTTTAATATCATTTTTTACCGGAGAAATTAAATTAAAATTTTTCAATTCATAACTTTTAAAGAAATTTTTGCCTAATATAAATTTGTTATTATTTGATTTATTTAATCTATCCTTAAATTCATCGATACTTTTTAATCTTTCAGGAACTAAATTACCTTTTGCTGAAAAGTAAATTAGTGGCAATTCATTAATATAAGAAACAAAAAGATTATTATTTAATTCATCAATCTGATCATTTACAAATAAATCATTTATCTTTTTAGATTGCCAAATAAACAAATTTGGTCTTAAAAAATTTTCATGATTATAAAAAATATTATTTAATAAAATATGATTTTTCCTTTCATCAACATTTGGTCCTGTACTTGGATGCCAGCCAAAATGATCTCCTTCAGCAGATCTCTCATTTCTTCCAACACAAGCTATACTATTAATAAATGTATTGTTAAAAATAATTGCATCTGAACTATTTAAAATCATTAAACCATGATCGCAATTAACAAATACATTTCCATAACATATAACACCTTTGCTAATTTCAAAGAAAAATCCATTATCACTTGGCCAAAGATTTTCAGTTGAAATTTCTTTTTGATTATTTCCAACATTTTCAATCCAATTGTTTGTAAAAGTACAATCAACATTACCAACATCATACCAGATACCATTTGAATTTGGTAAATCTATAACCAAATTATCATTACAAGTAACTCTGTAACATTGATTGAAAATTTTAACTGCCGCCGGATAATAACCAGTAATATTTTCAATATTATTTTTGGTAAAAATATTTTTTTCTAATAAACAATCAGAAGAACTAAGAAGATAAATTCCTTCGGTACTAGTATCACTTACTTTACAATTTTTTATAATTAAACTGTCACCTCTAAAATATCCTGCAACACGAGAACAAAAAGAAAATTCACAATTTTCAAATCGGGAACCAACTACATCTTTACCATGATCTTTTTCATTTGAAATTCCTTCAGGATCTTTTCCTTCAATTTCAATTGCCCGATATGCATATTGAGTAAATTTAATTCCTTTTACTTTTATTCCTTTTTTATCTGCTTTTAAATTATTTACATCTTTCTTTGTTCTTAATATTGAAATATTATATGCTGTTATTTCTACAATTTTATTTTCCGGATTTTGACCTATGTAAACAGTTTTATTTTCATAATCAATAAAAAAAGTTTTTTCATTTACTTCACCCAACCAACCGCAAGATTGCAACATTTCACCATTTACAAATACCATGTCATTATTGAATTTATGAAGAGGAGTTTTTATGCCATCCACTTCTCTTCTCCACCAATCAGCTGGTTTTTCAGGAAATAAATTATTCCATTTAGTTTTCCAAATGTTGTTTGAAATTCTAACCCAATTATTCGCAAGAAACGTTCCTTTGAAAGTAACATCTTCATTTAAATATGGTTGAATATTTATTCCTTGATTGGTAATTAAATTACCTGTTCTATAAACTCCACCTCTTAAAATTATATAATCTCCACTCTTTGCTATTCTTATTGCTTTTTCAATTGTTGTAGGATTATTTAATTCCTTACCGCTATTGCTTTCATTTCCATCTGTTGATACATAAATAATATTTTTGTTTTTAGGAATTTCATAATTCATTTTAATTGGACCATATGGACCACCAGATGGTTGAGTGTAAATTTTATTGTATAAAAATAAAATGAGTAATAAAGCTAATTTTAAATATGTATTCATAATATTTTAATTTGTTTGATAATAAACTTCGTTCAGTCTTAATTCTTTTTTTAATTCTGAAATTTTAGTTGTTTCATTAATTAAGATAAATTCTATTCCGGCTATTTCGGCAAAATCTTCAAAGAATTCAGAATTTAATGATTGACTAAAAACAGTATGGTGAGCACCTCCTGCTAAAATCCAAGCAGCAGCACCAATTTGCAAATCAGGTTTAGGAATCCATAAAGCTCTTGCTACAGGTAGCTTTGGCAAATCTTCTTCAGGTTTTACAACTTCAACTTCATTTACAATCAATCTAAATCTGTTACCAATATCAATTAAAGAAACATTTATTGCTGGACCTTCATTGACATTAAATACCAAACGTGGAGGATCTTCTTTTCCACCAATTCCCAGATGATGGACTTCAATTCTGGGTTTGTTTGAAGAAATTGAGGGACAAATTTCAAGCATATGAGCACCGAGCACTTTCATACCATCAGGATGAAAATGATAAGTATAATCTTCCATAAAAGAATTACCACCGTTAAGACCAACAGACATCACTTTTGACATTCGTAATAGAGCTGCTGTTTTCCAATCTCCTTCTGCACCAAATCCATAACCATCTGCCATTAATCTTTGAACTGCTAATCCCGGAAGTTGTTTTAATCCGTGTAAATCTTCGAATGTTGTTGTAAATGCTTTAAAGTTTCCTTCTTCTAAAAATTTTCTTAAGCCTAATTCTATTTTAGCTGTTTCTTTAAGATTTTCAAATTTACTTTTTCCTTTGTGTGCATTTTCATCAACTTCATAATCAGAAAAATATATTTCAATTAAATCATTAATCTCATTTTCTTTAACTGAATTAATAGAATTAACTAAATCACCAACACCAAAGCCATTAACAGAAAAACCAAATTTTATTTCAGCTTCAACTTTATCACCTTCAGTAACAGCAACGTAACGCATATTATCACCAAAGCGAGCAACTTTTAAATTTTGTAATTCAAACCAACCTAAAGCTACTCTTTGCCAATTTGCAATTTGTTTTTGAACATTTTCATCTTTCCAATGACCAACAACAATTTTTCTTGGTTTACGCATTCTTGAACATATAAAACCAAATTCACGATCTCCATGAGCAGCTTGATTAAGATTCATAAAATCCATATCAATTGATTCCCATGGAATATCACGGTTGAATTGAGTATGAAAATGAAGAAATGGTTTTTGCAAAATTTTAATTCCATTAATCCACATTTTAGCTGGAGAAAAAGTATGCATCCACAAAATTAATCCAATACAATTTGTTGCAGAGTTTGCTTCGGTAATCAACTTAATTATAGATTCCGGTGTTGTTAGTACTGGTTTAAATACCAGTTTAATCGGCAATATTTTTGTTTCGTTTAAATGACTAACAATCAATTGCGAATTAGAAGCAACCTGTTCTAAAGTTTTTTGACCATATAAATGTTGGCTTCCTGTAATAAACCAAACTTCATAACTATTAAGATCAGTCATATTAATTCCTTATTTTTTTTCAACTTGACCATAATAAGAATTAGGTCCATGTTTTCTTTGGAAATGTTTTTCTGTTATATAATCTGGAATTTTTGATATTAAAGGATTTAATTGCATTGTTCCCAAAGCCATTTCAGCAATTCTTTCTAGAATGAGTGAATTTTGTACAGATTCTTTTGCATCCTTGCCAAAAGTAAAAGGTGCATGTCCGGCAACTAAAACAGCGGGTAATTTATGATTAGTTGCATCTAATATTTCTACAATAATTTTTCCTGTATTTTTTTCATAATCACTTTCAACTTCTTCTTTTGTTAAAAATCTTGTAACAGGAATTGAATCATAAAAATAATCTGCATGTGTTGTACCAAAACAATTTATTTCTTTACATGCCTGAGCAAACATAGTTGCATATTTACTATGTGTATGAGTGATACCACAAATATTTTGTGAATGTTTGTAAATTTCTAAATGAGTTGGAGAATCGGTCGATGGTTTATTTTTCCCTTCAACAATATTGCCATTCAAATCAATAACAACCAAATCATCAATACTTAATTTATCGTAAGGAACACCACTAGGTTTAATAACAACTAAATTATTATCTCTGTCAATTGCACTTACATTTCCCCACGTTAAGATTACTAACTGTTGTTTTACTAATTCAAGATTTGCCTGCAAAACTTCTTCTTTTAATTTTTCTAACATAATTTTCCTTTTATAACATCATCTCTGATATTTAATAATTCTTTCATAACATTAAACATATTTCCAGTCCATTCTTTTGTACCGAATGAATCATGTAATTGTTTGTAAAGTTTGTAAAGTTTATTGTAAACCAACACATTTTCTTGAATAGGAAAATAAATTTTTGAAATACTTGTCATCTTTGAAGTTGCTTCATCAATAGAATCATAACCGCCAAAATTTTTTCCAGCGGCAAGCGAAGCAAAAATTGCTGCACCTAAAGCCGGAGTTTGTTCACTGCCTGAAATTTTCATTGGTCTATTTGTTACATCTGCATAAATCTGCATCAATAAAGAATTTTTTACAGCTAATCCACCACAATTAATTACATCATTAATTTTAACACCATATTCTTCTATTCTATCTATAATAGTTAATGCACCAAAAGCAGTTGCTTCAATTAATGCTCTATAAATTTCATGCGGTTGTGTATGAAGAGTTTGCCCGATTAATAATCCTGTTAATCTAACATCAACTAAAATTGTTCTGTTACCATTATTCCAATCAAGAGCAAGTAATCCACTTTCTCCTGGTTTAAGTTTTGAAGCAGCAATTTCTAAATTCTTAAATTTTTCTTCAGTTGTTTTGCCATAATTATCCGGAACTAAATTATTAACGAACCATAAAAGAATATCACCAACAGCAGATTGACCAGCTTCAATACCATAAAAATTATTTTCAACAGAACCATCAACAATTCCACAAACTCCCGGAACATCTTTCAACTTTTTTTCTTTTGGTGAAATCATAATATCGCAGGTGCTTGTTCCAATAATTTTAACTAATGTTCCTTCTTTAATACCAGCACCAACAGCAGCCATATGTGCATCAAATGCACCAACAGAAACAACTACATCTGTTGTAAGTCCAAGTTTTTTTGCCCATTCTTCAGAGAGATTTCCAATTTTATTTTCTGAAGTATATGCAGATGAATATAGTCTATCTCTTAAATCTCCCAAACCATCAGATAACATATTTAAGAAATCTTTATCGGGTAATCCACCCCAATCATAATTGAATAATGCTTTGTGTCCAGCGGCGCAAATACTTCTTTTAATATTTTCAGGCTTTGTATTTCCAACTAAAACTGCCGGTATCCAATCACAAATTTCTGCCCAGCTATATGCTGCATTATAAACTTCCGGTGAGATATTTTTGCAATGTAAAATTTTACTCCACCACCATTCAGAAGAATAAACCCCACCAATTTTAGATAAATATTGAGGACGTATTTTTTCTGCTAATTCGGTTATTTGTTTTGCTTCATTATAACTTGTATGATCTTTCCATAGCCAAACATAAGCTGAAAGATTATCTTTAAATTCTTCATGAGAACATAATGCGTTTCCATTTGCATCAATTGGCATTGGACTACTACCGGTTGTATCAACTCCAATTCCAATAATATTATTTTCACCAAAATCATTTTCTTTTGTTTTTGCTATTGCAATAATATTTTTTATTGTATTTTCAATTCCAACTAAATAATCTGAAGGATTTTGTCTTGCAAGATGTGAATCTTTTTCATCAATAATTACTCCTGAAACACCGGAAGGATAAGCAAAAACAGAAGTGGCTATTTCATTTCCATTAGAAATATTTACTAATAAAGCTCTACATGAATTAGTACCAAAATCTAATCCAATTGTGTATTTATTCATGTTTTAACCTGTGAAATAAATATATGCCATTAATATCAACAACAATACAACGGCTGAAGAAATAACATCAATTTTAGACCAACTATTTTTTGTTTCTTCTTTCTGTTCTAATGTAACAGTTCCAAAAGTTAATCCGGATATTTTTTCATAATCAGGTTTTTCAGATAAGTAACTGACAATGAACATTACCAATAAACTTATAATAAATATTAACAATGAATAATACTGAAAGAAAATATTATTTATAATCCACAAAATAGAACCTTCCTGATAAGAAAATCCTGTTGATAATTTAACCGGAGTATCAATTGCTAATCTGATAAGTCCTAAAGCAAAACCTGTATAAAGAGCAGCAAGTGCACCTTTTGCATTTAATCTTTTATGAAAAACACCAGCAAAGAAAACAACAAAAATTGGAGGACCTAAATAAGCTTGTACACCTTGCAAATAATCGTACAAACCTTTTCCACCTCTAATTACTGGTAACCATAAAAGACCAATTAATACCATTACAGTTGTAGCTACTCTACCAACCCAAACTAATTTTTCCTGAGAAACATTTGGTTTTAATCTTGAGTAAAAATCAATTGTGAATAAAGTAGAACAAGCATTAAAAACACCAGCTAAAGAACTCATTAAAGCAGCTAAGAGTCCTGCAACAACTAATCCTCTTATTCCAACAGGTAAAACATATGCAACTAACATTGGAAAAGCCTGCTGAGCATTATCTCTTATAATTTTTCCATCAGCACCAATTAAATGAGATTGTAATTCTGGAATTTTACCACTAACAGCTAAAGCATAAAAAATAATTCCTGGAATAATAAAAATGAAAACAGGTAATAATTTGAAGAAAGCAGCAGCAATAGAACCTCTACGAGCTTCTGTTTGATTTGGTGCAGATAAAACTCTTTGAACAATATATTGATCTGTAGTCCAATACCACAATCCAATTATTGGTGCACAAAATAACATACCAAGCCATGGATAATTATCATTGAAATACCATGCCATTCTTCCTGCTTCTTTAACTGGTTCCCAAGTACCTTCTATTCCTGATGGAACAAGTGGTTTCCAAAGATTAAACATTTCAGAACCAGCAATTGCTCTTAATTCACTCCAACCACCTAAAGCATTTAAACCAAAAAAAGTAACTAATGCTGATCCAATAATTAAAATAATTGTCTGAAGTGCTTCGGTATAAGCAACTGCAGCCATACCACCAAGTACAGTATATAATCCTGTAATCAGAATTACCAGAATGGAACCAATCCAAAAACTATCCATTCCTAAAAAATTAATCTCAGGTAATAAGACAGAAAAAACTACTCCTCCTGCAAAAACACCAACAGCAATTTTTGTCAATACATAAGCAACTAATGAAATAGCGGATAAAACTGTTCTTGCACTTGGACTAAATCTTTTTTCTAAAAATTCGGGCATTGTAAAAACTTTTGAACGCATATAAAAAGGCACCATTACCCAACCTAAGATTAATAAACACCAGGCGTGCAATTCATAATGAGCCATTGCTACTCCATCAGTTGCACCTGAACCGGCTAAACCGACAAGATGTTCAGAGCCAATATTAGAAGCAAAAATTGAAGCACCAACTATAAACCAACTTAAGTGTCGACCGGCTAAAAAATAATCTGCAGAAGTTTTTTGTTGTTTTCTTATTACCCACCATGCTAAGCCAAGTATTATTACAAAGTAAAAGAAAATTACTATCCAATCAATTGTGGTTAAAAAGTTCATAAGACCTCAATAATTAATGTGTAATTTTTACACTTATTACGATTGCAATATATTTGTTAAAATATTTTTTGTCAATAAATTTTTTAACAATACAAATAAGAAATGAAATTGAAATTATTTTAATTGGTTTAACTAATCTGAATCGAATCTAAGAATTACTGATTCTCTTTGGCGATTAGACA
>JAOADJ010000018.1 GCA_026417375.1 Melioribacteraceae bacterium
CGAATTTTGAAATCCGGAAAACAAACAAAAGAATTTTATGAAAACCTTTGGGAATCAATATTAAAAGGTGAAAGCTATTCTTCAATAATGATCAATAAAAGAAAAAATGGCGAACATTATTGGGAATTAAATTCTATCTCATCTATAAAAGACCATAATGGGAATATTACTCACTTTGTTGCTGTTAAAGAAGATATAACAGAACAAAAGAAAATTGAACAACAATTATTAAAAGCAAAAGAAGAAGCTGAAGAAGCTGCAAAAGTAAGAACGCATTTATTAGCAAATTTATCACACGAATTCAGAACACCTCTTGGAAGTATAATTGGTTACTCATCAATATTAAAAAGCGATACTGAAGATGAAGAAATAAAAAGTATTGCTACTCAAATTGAACTTTCCGGAAGAAGATTGATGAAAACCTTTAACGAACTTATAACTTTAACTGAGTTAGAAACTGACGAATTTGCAATTAATAATGTTGATCTCGATTTAATTTTATTCTGCAGTCAGTTAAAAATTTTATACGAAACAATTGCCGATGCAAAAGGATTAGAAATAAGAACCATTTTCTTAGTTGATGAATTAATTATTAACATAGATGAAAATATTCTGACTAAAATTGTTGGTTATATTATTGATAATGCTATAAAGTTTACGGAAAAAGGTGAAGTAATAATCCAGTTAGAAAAATTAATCAAAAACGAAAATGAAAAATTTGCTGTAATAAAAATTATTGATACTGGTAAAGGAATTAAAAATGAAGAACTTGAAATTATCTTTAAAGAATTCAGACAAGTAAGTGAAGGAATCAGAAGAGATTTCGAAGGTCTTGGTTTGGGATTAACATTAGCAAGCCGTCTTTGCAGATTAATAGATGCTGAAATCAAAGTTGAAAGCGAATATCAAATAGGTTCAACATTCTCAATTATAATTCCAATTAAAGTAACCGAAGAATCATTTGAAAAAGTACACGATCATGAAGTTCTGCCTGAACCAAATATTAATCAGTCAACAGAACAAAATTATAATTTCTTGGTAGTTGAAGATAATCCTTTAAATGTTGATATACTTCAAAGATTATTTTCAAAGTATGGAAATATTTATGTTGCAAGAGATGGCAAAAATGCAATCAAATTTGCAGAGACAAATAATTTAGACATAATGTTAATAGACATAAACCTTGGTTATGGAATTGATGGAATTGAAGTATTAAATAAAATAAGAGAATTCGAACATCATAAAAACACACCTGCAATAGCTTTAACAGCTTATTCATCTGAAATGAGTAAAAGAGAATTTATTCAAAAAGGATTTAATGATTTCGTAGCTAAACCCTTTGAAAAGAAACAACTGATTGATCTGGTGAATAAATTGTTAAAAAAATAACTCATAAATTTTTTAATGAATGAATAAATAAAAAATCAACCTTCCTTAAATCATACTTGCTTATTCAATTATAACCAAATAAGTTTCAGACATAAATATTCTATTAAATAACTAATAGGTTAATTTTATGAGTTTAAGTCTTATAGCAAAAACAATCAAACCTTCTCCAACATTAGCTTTAAATGAAAAAGCGGCAATACTAAGAGAAAAAGGGGATCCGGTAATTCACTTAGGAGGTGGCGAACCAAAAAGTCGTGCACCAATGGATGCAATTCTTTCAGCAGTAAATATGTTAAACAGTGGCGAAGTTCGTTATGCACCGGCAGATGGAATTCCGGAATTAAAAAAATCAATTATTCGCTACACGGAAGAATTTTATCACAGAAAAGTTAATCCCGAAAATGTAATTGCAAGTAGCGGTGCAAAACAAGCAATTATGGTTGCATTGCAGGCAATCTTAAATCCTCAGGAAGAAGTTATTTTTCCGGCACCTTACTGGGTAAGTTATCCTGATATGGCTCGTCTTGTTGGAGCTGTTCCTGTTCCTGTTCTTCCTGAAGATGGATCATTTTATCCTCGTCTTAAAGATATTGAAATGAGAGTTGGTTCTTACACAAAAGCAATAATTATCAATTCTCCGAATAATCCAACTGGTGCAATGTACTCCGAAGAATTTATTGCCGATATAGTTGATTTCTGTGAGCGTAAAAACATTTATTTAATTATGGATGATATTTATCATCGTTTAATTTTTGATGGAAGAAAACCAATCAGCGCATTCGATTACACTAAAAAATCTGTTGAAGAAAGTAAACTGTTAATTATCAATGGTGTTTCAAAGCAATATGCAATGACAGGATTTAGAATTGGTTGGGCTGTTGGAAACAAAAAACTTATTGAAGCAATGGCAAATATTCAGGGGCATCAAACAAGCGGACCATCTGTCCTTTTACAAAAAGCAGCAGTTGGTGCATTAAATGGAATACAATCGAGTGTTGAAAGTTTACGTGTAACTTTAGAAAACAATCGTAATGTTTTAGTTGATCAACTTCGCTCATTTGAAGGTGTTAAAGTTCATGTGCCAGATGGAACATTTTATTTATTTGCTGATTTTTCTGCATATGAAAAAGATTCACAAAAACTATCAAACTATTTGATTGATAAAGTTATGGTATTAACTGTTCCGGGAAAAGAATTTGGTTTAGATGGTTATTTAAGATTAAGTTATTGCGGAACAATAAAAGATATTACAGAAGGAATAGAAAGAATGAAATGGGCTCTTGATCCAAATTCACCGAATGAACTTTACATTGGCGACCGTAAATTAGTGAGGGACTGGTTATGAGCAAATATTTAGAATTCAACACACCAGCGTCAAAGCAAGCTTTAGAACTTGCTTCAGATTTCAGATTAAAAAATCAAGGGTTAACTCATCTCGATAGAGTTTATTGGAATTTGCCAAATGAATCATTGTATGAAGAAATAATTTTTAGAAACGAAGCTAAACTAGCAAAGCATGGAGCTTTAGTTGTAAATACAGGCAAACATACAGCTCGTGCTGCATCAGATAAGTATATTGTTTTAGAAAGTTCAACTTCAAAAGATATTTGGTGGGGAACTTATAATCGTCCTTATGCTCATGAAAAATGGTCACAATTAATGGGGAGACTTCAAGCATGGGCACAAGGTGAAGAACTATTTGTTCAAGATGTTTTTGCCGGCGCTGACCCTGATTATAAACTTCCTGTAAGAATTATTACTGAAAAAGCATGGCATAGTTTATTTGTCAGAAATATGTTCATTACAACAAATAATAAAGATGAATTAAAAAATTTCGTTCCTGAGTTTACGGTTATTGCAGTACCCGGTTTTAAAGTTGATCCAATAAATGATGGAACAAGAAGTGAAACCGGAATTATTTTAAATTTCGATCAAAGAACAGCAATTATTGCAAATACACTTTATGCCGGTGAAATTAAAAAATCTGTATTTACAGTATTAAATTTTCTTTTAACATACCAAGATGTTTTACCAATGCACTGCTCTGCAAATGTCGGGGAAAGTGGTGATGTAGCTTTATTCTTTGGTTTGAGCGGAACCGGAAAAACAACTTTATCTGCTGATCCGAAAAGAAAATTAATTGGTGATGATGAACATGGATGGAGCTCTGAAGGTGTGTTCAATTTTGAAGCGGGTTGTTATGCAAAAGTAATTCGTCTTTCTGCTGAACATGAACCACAAATTTATGCTACAACAAAAAAATTCGGCACAATTTTAGAAAATGTAGTTTATGATCCTGTTACAAGAAATATTGATCTTGATGATGATTCAATTACAGAAAATACCCGTGCTTCTTATCCATTAGATTTTATTCCGAATATAATTCAAGAAGGTTATGTAAGAACTCATCCAAAGAATGTTATATTTTTAACTTGTGATGCAAGTGGTGTAATGCCTCCAATTGCAAGATTAACTCCTGAACAAGCACAATATCATTTTATAAGTGGCTATACATCAAAAATAGCAGGAACCGAAATTGGTTTAGGAATAGAACCACAAATTACTTTTTCAGCATGTTTTGGTGGACCTTTTATGGTTCGTCATCCGTTTGAATATTCTGAAATGTTAAAACAAAGAATTATAAAACACAAAGCAAATGTTTGGCTTGTAAATACTGGTTGGGTTGGCGGAAGATTCGGAGTTGGAAAAAGAATCAGTATTCGCCACACAAGAAATTTATTGAATGCAGCTTTAGATGGAAAACTTGATAATGTTCAGTATAGAAAAGACAAACTATTTGGCTTCGAAGTGCCTTTAACTTGTCCGGATGTACCAGAAGATGTTCTTTATCCTGAAGCTTCCTGGGGAAACAAAGATGAATATTGGAAAAAATATGATGCGTTGGCTGCACGATTTAATGAAAATTTCAAATTGTTCGAAAAAGGTTGTTCTCAAGATGTAATTAATGCTGGACCGAAAAGATTAGCACAAGTGAAATAATTTATTTTATCACACTTGGGTAATTTCGTTTGAAGTTTATCCAGGTGTGATTTAATTTTATAATAATAATTCGAAAGGCAAATTAAGTGAACTCATATTTTAAATTAGTTAGTATTTTATTTTTATTCGTTGTTATCACATCATGTAAAAAAATTGAAGATAGTCTTTCAATTCCCGAAGAAATTTATAATAATACTCCAGCTGTTTCAATTACAAACGAAAATTTTTCTTATGCTATAAAAGCAAAATATTTTACCAAAGATGAAAATTATAATTTAAATTTTACTTCAGATTCGGTTAAAGTTTCTGTTGCTGCTTCTAATTTAACTGCAGGTTCAGTAAAAGTTGAAATTACACTTAAAGATGGCTCAAAACCTTTTTATAGAAATTTATTAACTAATTATGCTTTAAGTGAACAGTTTAAAGTTAAAAGTGAAATTTCGAAGGTGAATATTACTTTTACAAATTTTACCGGTGATTTTGCTTTTAATATGAAAACAGCTTATTAGTTTATTGTTTCAAAAATGACTGAGAAAGTTGATCCCTGATTTAATTTACTTTCAACTTCTATTTTTCCATTCATCATTTCTGTCATTCTTTTTACTAATGATAGTCCTAATCCGAATCCATCAAAATTTCTGTTTGTTCCTTCTGATATTTGTTTAAATGCATCGAATAAATAATTCATATCTTCTTCTTTAATTCCAATCCCTGTATCCTTGACAGAAATTTTAATAAAACTTTTTTCTGATTCTTTATAAATATTTGAAAATATTTTTATTTCTCCTTTCAAAGTAAATTTAATTGCATTATCTACTAAATGATGAATTATTACTTTGAAATAATCCTTATCAACTAAAGCTATTTGTTCATCTTCAATTTCATTTATTATTCTTATTCCTTTTAAATTTACCTTTTGCAGATTATAATCAATTATTTTATTAATAATTGGTACAATGTTAAATTTATTTATATTCAAATTTACTGTTGATGATTCAAGTTCTGAGAATAATAAAACACTATCAAGAGATGTCAGTAATCTATTTCCACCTTCTTTAATTCCAAAAACCATTTCAATTAATTCATGGTCATTAATTTCATATTCAAGCATTTCACTAAAGCCAAGTATTGATACAAGTGGTGTTCTGAATTCGTGGCTTATTTTATTGAGTAAAATTGTTTTTGCATTTAATGATTTTTCAACTTGTTCTTTGGCTTTTATTAATTCTTCCTGATATTCTTTAATTCTTGTAATATCCTCTTGAATAGAGATATAATTAATTGTTTCTCCTTCTGAATTTTTTACTGGAGCAAAACTTGCCCACACCCAAAATACTTTTCCTTTTTTTGAAATTAAATTTAATTCAGAAGAGCTTTGCGATTCTTCAATAATTCTTTTTTTAAGTTTTAAAATATTTTCTGAATATTGTTCTTTACAATTCAATTCTAATACACTTTTCCCTATTAACTCTTTTACATCATAATTTGTTTTATTTAATACTGATTCATTTACATATTGAATATTGAGGTTTGTATCCAGAATAAAAACTAATGAGTTACTTTGATTAATTGCAGTTATCAACTTAAGATTGTCTTTTTGTGCTTCTTCTTTTTTGTGTATGGCGTCTTTTAATTGTTTGGTGAGAGCATACAATTCTTGTGTTCTTATTTTTACTTTATTTTCCAACTCATATTTTGCTTCGAGTATTTTATCTTCCATTAATTTTCTTTCAGTAATATCAATAATTGTAATTTCGTTGTATTCAATATTATCAACTTTAATTTTTTGTGAATGAAAAAGAATTGGTATTGGTGAACCTTCTGAATTTATAAGTATTGCTTCTTCGTTATTGACAATTTCTTCTTTAAATAATTTCTTATCTAAAAACAATAAATAATCTCTTATATCTTTACCTAAAATTTCATCTTTAGGAATTCCAAGTAATTTACTTGCAGCATTATTTAAATCAATTACGATATTGTTAAGATTGGTTAAAACAATACCTTCATTTATTGTGTTAAATATTTTATAAAGATTTTTAACTGTTTCATTTAATGTAATTAATAATTCATTTGAATTGTTATTTATTTGTTCGTTTTGTGTTTGTACATTAAAATAAATTAACCCGAAAATTTTTATTAAGAGATTTAATTCATCTTTTATTTTTTGAGATAAAGAAAAATTATTGTTTAAGTTAATTATAATTAACCCTTCTAATTTCCCTTTATTCTGTAATGGAATAATATAAATGTTACTAATCTCTTCATTATTCCATTCAACTATTTCATTAGTTTCAAATACTTTTTCTATGATGTTATTTGAAATTAATTTTTCAAATAATTGTTGACTGTGTTCATTATAAGATTGGGGTTCTGTTTTAATAATATCAAAATCAAAAGTAATATTATTTAATAAGCAGATTGCCGTGCAAACATGTCCATCTATTTTTGAAATTTTCTGAAGTGTATATGAAATTAATTCTTCATTATTATTAATGCTATTAGAAATAATGTCAAGAAAATCATTCAGATTTATTTTCGATGACAATATTTTATTAAAGTTGTCCATTATTTAAAGCATTATAAGTTTAACTGTTGAAGTATAGTCATTAATAAATTTTTCTTTTAATTCAGTTAAAGTTCCTTTCTTTATTTTCAATGTATCCCAAATTAAAGTATTGGGTTTAGGAATTATATCGTACCCGGAATAACCCAACTCTAAAATGTGTGATAAAATATTTGATAGATGAACAATTGATATTAATAAATTATTATTACTTGTATTTGATTTAACGCAATTATCATGAAACAAAATAACATCCTGAATTGATTCGGGAATTCTCCATTTTTCAGCTAATAACTTTCCTACTTCTTCGTGTGTAATTCCAAGTATTTCTTTTTCTGCTTCTTTTATTAAACAATTTTTTTCTTTTACTAACTCAAAAACTTTTTTATAGTCCTCACCGGCATATTCAAGAAAAATTATTTTACCAATATCATGTAAAACTCCAGAAAGAAAATAGTTTTCAAGTTTTTTTTCACCTATTGCATTTGCAACATTTCTTGATATAACACCAACAGCAATTGAGTGTGCCCAAAAATCAACAGGACGAAAACCTTTTATTTTTATTTCTTTTGAAAACATGGAAATAACAGAGAGAGTAAAAACAATATCTTTTACTTCATTTCTGCCAATGTAAAGTATTGCATCTGAAATCGAATCAATTTTTCCATGAAATCCATAAAGTGGTGAATTTGCAACTTTTAAAATTTTTAATGTTGTTGATTGATCGGTCAATATTATGTTTGCCAATTTTGTATTTGTTGTGTAAGGATCTTCAATTGCTTCTGTAATTGCAGTAAATATCGTTGGCAATGTCGGAAGTTTATTAATCGAATTAATCAGCTTTTCATTTATCTTCATATAGATTCTTTTTTATTAATTATCTCAAGTGCCAAAGAATACAACTCTTCTTCAATTTCGTTGCTTGGTAACCAATTAATTTTACTATTTGTACCATTTTTAACTTCCTCACTTGAAATTTTAGATTCTTTGTTTTCATTAATTAATGTTTTAATAACTACACTTTTTATACCCCAGATCTTTAAAACTCTGAAATGAGATTCATTAATAACTGTATCTTTATTGATAATTACTTGTCCATAACGGTTTACCACTGGTTCGGCAACAATTAACCCTTTGACTACGTTTTCTATAGGAATATTTTCATTCATAAGAGTTACTTTTTTTATATTAATTATCGAAATAAATTAGTTTTTATTGATTGTTTTTTGTAATAAAAAGGTAAAAAAATGCTCTCAAATGTCATTAATAAAATTGCTTATTCACCTACAATGAAAATATCAGCAGAGGTAAAAAAATTATTAGAAAATGGTGAAAATATTATAGATTTAACCGTAGGAGAACCAGATTTTGATACCCCCGACAATATAAAACAAGCCGCTATTAAAGCAATTCAAAACAATTTTACCAAGTACACAGAAAATACTGGAATTTTTGATTTAAGAAAGGCAATTGCAAATAAATTTAAAAATGACAATAACCTTGATTACTCAACAGATGAAATTATAGTTAGCACTGGAGCAAAACAGACAATATTTTTAGCTATACAATCAATTATTAATGATGGTGATGAAGTAATCTTTTCTTCACCATATTATGTTTCATATCCGGAGATGGTAAAAATCGCTGGTGGTAAATCGGTTGTAATCCCCACTGATGAAAAAACTGGTTTTAAAATTACAGCTGAAATGCTTTCAAAATCTCTAACAGAGAAAACAAAATTATTAATCGTATGTAATCCGTCTAATCCAACAGGAAGTGTTTATTCTAAAGATGAAATATTAAAATTATCTGAAGTTATAGAAGGGAAAGATATTTTTATTCTTTCTGATGAAATCTATGAAAAAATTATTTACGATAACTTTGAATATTTTAGTTTTGCTTCGGCAAGTAAAAAAATAAAGGAAAGAACTATTACAATAAACGGCTGTTCAAAAACATATTCAATGACCGGATGGCGTTTGGGATATGCAGCTGCAAATAGTGAAATAATCAAAGCTATGGCAAAATATCAAAGTCATAACACCGGAAACACATCATCAATTTCACAGGCAGCCGCTTTAGAAGCTTTAACAGGGGATCAAACTTTTGTAAAACATATTAAAAAAGAATTTGAAAAAAGAAGAGATTATTTACACGAAGAATTATCATCAATAGAAAATTTAATTTGTTTTAAACCAAGCGGTGCATTTTATTTTTTCCCAAATGTTAAAAGATTTTTTGGTAAAACATTCAGTGGTAAAGAAATTAAAAATTCAGAAGATTTGTCATTGTTTTTACTTCAAAATGGAAAAGTTGCAACTGTACCCGGAACTGCCTTTGGATTAGATGGATATATTAGAATTTCTTATTCAACATCAATAGAAAATTTAATTGAAGCAACAAAGAGAATTAAAGAAAGTTTAAGTTTGTTAAAATAATTTAGCTACTTAAATAACCTTCCAAAGCTTTCATAACTTTTTCTTTTGGCATTTGCTGACCCGTCCAAAGTTCATAAGACTTTGCACCTTGTTCAACAAACATTTTCAACCCGGTAATAATTGTTGCACCTTGACTTTCGGCAATTTTCAACAATTTTGTTTTAATAGGATTATAAACCACATCAAAAATTATCTGCCCTTTCATAAATGATTCTTTTATTGTTGTAGCTGAATCATCTACATTTGGATACATTCCCATTGAAGAAGTATTAACAATTAACTTGGCATCACGAAAAACTTCTATTAAATCTGGTGGAACTAAAGGATAAGATTTAATTTCATTAAATAACATTTTAGTAGAAAAATATTCCTTTAAAGATTCAGCAATTTGTTCGGTTCTGTTAATAATAGAAATTTGACCGACATTAAAATGTCTGATCAAAGCATAAATTACACTTCTTGCGGCACCGCCTGCACCAATTACAATAACTTTTGAATTTACAATTTCTTCTTTAAATGGTAAGAGTGATTCAACAACTCCATGGACATCAGTGTTATATCCTTTTAAAATTCCTTCTTCATTTACAATAGTATTAACAGCACCAATAATATTTGCTTCTTCAGATACATCTTTCAAAATAGGTAAAACTTTTTCTTTTAGAGGAATTGTAACATTGAATCCTTTAATTCCCAAGGCTACCATTCCTTTTAAAGCATCTTTTAATAACGCTGGTGGAACATCAAAAGGAAGATATAAATAATTCAATCCCGAAAGTTCAAAAGAAATATTGTGCATTAATGGAGAAAAAGAATGTTTTATTGGATGACCAATTACACCAATGATTTTTGTATTTTGATTAAACTTGTTTTCCACTTTAAATTCAACTAATTATTGTTTTCGTCTATTAATTTTACAAATAACTTTGAAGTCTTAACTTCCGGATAATCTTGAATAAATTTATTTCTTATTTGAGGATCAAGTGTAAAAGCTTTCTTTAAGTTATTTATTGCTTCACTTGTTCTATTTAATAAGAAGTTAATTTTAGCTTTACCATAAAAGCAATTAGCATTTTCAGGATTAATTTTAATACAGTTTTCATACGAGTCAATTGCATCGAGCCACAAACCCATTTCAGTATAAGTTTCAGCTAATTTAAACCAAACATCAAAATTATCGGGATTGATTTTTACAATTTCTTTATAACTTTTAATTGATTCCTGAAGATGACCGAGCGAATATTCTAAATCTGCTTTGGCAAACCATGCATCTTCAGGATTTGTTGTTAAAGTAATTGCAGTATTAAAATCTTTTAAAGCTAATTTATATTTTCCAATCATATCATAACAAAAGCCACGTGCTAAAAAAGCTTCATAATAACTTGAATCTAATTTAATTGCTTCAGTATAATTTTTTATAGCTAACTGATAGGCATTTTCTTCTTCATAAATTTGTCCGATGTTATAATATATTGTTTCATCGTTAGGTTCAATTTCTAACGCTTTATTATAAGCTTCGAGTGCTTCTTTATATTTTTTTATTTGAAAGTATGAATAACCCAGATTAAACCATGAACTTGAAAACTCATCATTCAATGCAACAGAAAGATCAAAGCAATGAATTGCTTCTTCATATTTTTCTAATCTTAAAAGTACAATTCCTTTGTTATACCAGCCCGTATAGCTATTCGGGTCAAGTTCTAAATATTTATCATAAACTAATAAAGCATCTTCAAGTCTGTTCGAATTTTCATTACAAAAACCAATTTCATAAAGTGCTTCGATATATTCAGGATCAATTTCAAGAGCTTTGTTAAAGTATTCAATGGCTTTATCCCATTTTTCCCTTTTTTCAAATAAAACACCTAAACTATAATAAATTTCTTCGTTGTTTGGTTCTAATTCAGCAGCACGTTTAAGTGAATTGTATGCTTCTTCAAATAATCCTAAATTATCTTCTGCAATTGATTTATTTATAAATGATTCGACATCATTTGGGTTTAATGAAATTGCTTTTTCAAAACATATATAAGCTTCATCAAAAAGGAAGGAATTATTTAATAAAACACCTTTAAATTGCCAAGCTTCGGAATTATATGGTGCAATGTTTAATAACTCTTCAACAAGAAATAAACCATCTTCCACATAGTCAAAATCAACACACATTTCAATTGTATCTTCTAATAATTCTATATTAGAAATAGTTTGACCATTATTTATAATTTGTTTACATGTATTTATCTTTTCGCGTAAGTCTTTTTCTTCATAAGAAAACGAATTTTCATCATGTAAAAATTCATCGGAAAAACTCATTAATACTCCATTTATTTTACATTAAAAATGTATATCTAACTAAATTGAAAATCAAGTTGGAAATTTGTTAAGATTTGTTTAAAGAAAACTACTTTGGATTTGAAATTATTTTTTGATAGAAATTTTTTTTACTCCATCTGTAATTTTTAATCTATAGATTTTAAGTTCCTTTCCAAAAGCACTTTTGTAATTTTCAGAAATTTTGTCAGAAAAATTATCTGCTTCAGTTGATTCAACAATATTAAATGTTGATGAAATATTTGAACAACTAATCATTTTAGATGCTAATACACCTTTAATTTTAGATGCTTCTTCAACTAAGAAATCAACATATTTATCTGAAACTTCATAATCCTGCGATAAACTCCAATGTGAAGATTTTATTAATGTTCCAAAATCTTCCAAATTATTATTCTTAATATAATTCAAAGCATCCTGACATCTTTTTCTTTCATTTACATTATATAGCACTTTATTAAAAATTTTTCTTGGCAACATATGATAGTGGCGCAATAAAAAATCTGATTCAACATCACGCAAATTTTTAATTCCCCAGATGTATAATCTTAAATTTTTAACACCTATTTCACATTCTTCAACTCTTTCATTACATCTTAAATTAGAATTTTCAATTATATTTTCAGTATCACAAACAATTAATTCAAAAGTCTTTGGCAAAAAATTTACATTTTGAAAATCCTTATTTCTCAAATCATAACTAAATAATTTATTTGCTTTACCAAATTGAATTCCATAATGATGACCTCTATTAGAAATTTTACCAATTAAATTTTTCTCGTTTTCATGTACTAATTTTAAAAGTTCTTCGTCATCAATTTGAACATTATGAATTTTTTTAATCCCATTTATAAATGCAATCTGCAAACTTGAAATTTTGCCAAGTCCAAAGCATTCTGGTATATTGCCTTCAATAACACAATCGAACCCATTGTTAATTATATTGTTGCTACACATTATTCTGGTCAATTCTAAAAGAACTTTAAACTCTTGATGTTCATTAACATTCTGGTTATCCAAACAACTTGAAATAAATTTACCCGTTTCACTATTTGCAAAAGAAATATTTTTATCTTTTCTCTTTCTTATAATACATGTCCAAAATTTATTTACTCTAGCTGAAATTAGTATCCCATCGTTATAATGTGTATGGTCACCTAATATCATCAGGTTTGCCGGAGATACAAAAGCATAAATTCCATCTGAACTGCCATGTATGTTTTCAAAGGTTTTTAGTGCTTTACTAATTAAGTTGGAATATTCAAAAAATTCTGTCATAATTTAGATATATAGATTAAAGAATGTTATTGTCTTATTTAAAATTACAATTAATTGTTTTTTTGGACAAATTAATTTTAATTTTTTACAAAATTGAGGTCTTGGTTTTGTTTTTCAATATTGGTTAAAATTGGCTGGATTCTTTTTTTGAAATCTTTTGAAGAAAATAGAAACAGCTCTTCTCTTTTAATTTTAGTTGCAAGTGAATAAACTGTAGATTCAACAAATTTGAAAATATTATCTTGCGATAGAAGTATATCAATTGGTAAAAGAAGAATTAAATCAAATATTGAAGTTTCTAATAAATTAAATAAATCTTTTAATGAAATATTTTCAATTGATAAATCAACAGGAATTTTTCCTTTTTTTTGTTGCAATCGCAATTCATGTTTCATCTTTTGATGAAGCAACTTAGTCGCATCTTCTATTGTAATATTAAAGTCTGTCATAATTTCACTTTATTGTATAAACATAACCTAATTCAAACTAGTTTCATTTAATCAGGTTATCTCAAAATATTTTCTGTTAACTAAAACTCTTGATTGATTATCGTAAACAAACTATCAAAATTTAATTTTGAGATAACCTTAAAAAATTTTACAAATTAGATAAAACAGAAGTTACTTTTTCAGCTGCATCTTTTAAAGTAGATGCAACAGAAAAATTAAGTCCTGAATTTTCTAACATTTCTTTAGCTTCAACAGCATTTGTTCCATCTAAACGAACAACAATAGGAACTTTCACTTCAACTTCTTTAACAGCATCAATAACACCTTGAGCAACACGGTCGCAACGAACAATTCCACCAAAAATATTTATTAAAATTGCTTTAACATTGGGATCAGATAAAATAATTTTAAATCCGTTGGCAACAGTTTCTTTATTTGCTCCACCCCCAACATCTAAAAAGTTTGCAGGATCGCCACCAGCTAATTTAATAATATCCATTGTTGCCATTGCTAACCCTGCACCATTAACCATACAACCAACATTTCCATCTAATTTGATATAATTCAAATTATATTTTGAAGCTTCAATTTCGAGCGGGGCTTCTTCATTTAAATCCCGATAGTCAGCAATATCTTTATGGCGGAATAATGCATTGTCATCAAAATTCATTTTTGCATCGAGTGCTAAAATTCTATCATCATTAGTAATAACCAGAGGATTTATTTCCAGCAAAGATGCATCTGTTTCTTCATAAGCTTTATATAATTTTATAATAAAGCTAATAAAATTTTTAAAAGCATTACCTTCTAAACCTAACCCGAAAGCTAATTTTCTTGCCTGAAACGGTTGAAATCCGACTGACGGATCAACCCATTCTTTAATTATTTTTTCAGGTGTCTCTTCTGCAACTTTTTCAATTTCAACACCACCTTCTGTTGAAGCCATAATAACATTTTTTGATGCTGCTCTATCTAACAATATACCTAAGTATAATTCTTTTTTATAATCTAATCCTTCAGTTATAAAAAGTGTCTGAACGATTTTTCCTTCACTACCTGTTTGGTGTGTAACCAATAAGTTACCTAACATTTTTGATGCATAATCTTTTGCTTTAGATACATCTGTTGTAAACTTAACACCACCTTCTAATATTAACTCATCTCTGTTTGAGGGATTATATATTTTACCTTTTCCTCTTCCGCCAGCGTGAATTTGAGATTTTACTACAAATTGATTTATTCCACGTGATTGTAATTGTTGTATTGCAGAATCAAATTCATCAAAACTTTTTATTGCAATTCCATCCTGAACTGGAACAGCATATTTTTTTAAAATCTCTTTTGCTTGATATTCGTGAATCTTCATTTTATTTCCATTATTTATTGAAAAATAAGTTAACTAATAATTTTTATGTTGGAAAAATAACTTGTTAATATTGTAAGGGCAAGATTATTATTTTGTTTTAGGAATGTTTTTGTTTTCTTCAAATATTTTATCACTCAAACCTACATTTATTTTATAATTTGAGTATTGCATAAGCACCGAACCTTTTACTCTCATTGAAACAGGAACTCTTTGTTGCTGATTTTCTTTTTTAGTTAAATTGTTATTTGTTTTTATTTCTCCCATATTAAAAGAGAACTTTAATTCAATTGGAAGCGGCAGATATTTTTCATCATAATTAAAATCAATTTCAACAGTTCCACCTCTTTTTGTTGTTGTTTCTACTTTATGAATTACATATTTACTTGAGTTTATCCACATTGTAGATAATATTATGTCAGTTGTATCGTTATTAGGAATAATTTTAATTACATCGAAAATATTGTTTTCTATTTTTTCTGTTCTTACATAAACTGAGGTATAATCTCCTTGCAATAATTGAACTGGTGAAAAATTCATACTTTGTTTTGGTAACATAGCAAAGCCATCTGATTCAACTTTATATTTATTCGGTTGCTTGAAAAACACTTTGGCTTTTGTATCCGGAACTTTTACAGCTTCCATGTTTAATTTAACCACAACATCTGCCTGATAATCTTTTATTTGCTCGAATTTATTTTTTACTTTTTTTAAAATGTCTTCAGGATTTTTTGTTTGAGTAAATGCTACGTTTGTTAAGATTAATAAACAAATAATTTTTTTCATTTAATTTCCTTTAGCTAAGAATATCTTTTCTTAAAAATATTATTGTTGTTAAACTATATAATACAACAATGTGAAGAATTAGTATCGAAGCAGAATTGAGAATAGCATTAAAATCTATTGGATCGTTAAAAAATTCATCCCATTGCACAAGATGGCTTGTAAAAAAATAAGGTTTCAAATCCTGAAGTAAATCAATTGGAATTGCAGATAAAATTAAAAACACAATAATTACTGCCATTGTTGTAATAATAGGACCGATGGCATTGCTTACCATTGACGAAAAAAATATTGAAAGTGTCATAACCATCATCATGCTTAACATTGCATATAAATAAGCGTAAATTAATCTCCATAAAACATCGTTACTTGCAAATATTATTATTTTATTTCTTAAAGAAACTAATTCTCCAGTACCGAAAAACAAAATGCTAGCAAACAATGAAATTATAATTAAAAATAAAATGAATAAAAAAGTATAAATAAATCCTGCTAAAAATTTTGAAGTAACAAAATTAAATCTTGAAATTGGTCTTGTTAAAACCATTCTATAAGTTCCGGCTGTTGCTTCTCCAGCAAATAAATCTCCACCAACTAAAACAATAAGAAAAGGAATGTGTATAAACATTGCGTTTAGGATTAAATAAGCCACTACATAACCATTAAAAAAATTACCTTGCAGAAAAAAAGATTCATTCAAAGCTCTTGTTGTTGATTTAACAAAGTTTTCTTGTGTGATATATAATGCTAACTGAACAATAGCTGTCATTAAAAATATTGCTATAAAACCAATATAAGTTCTCCACTTCTTAAATATTTTTTGAAGTTCAAGATAAACTAATGTAATCATCTTCCTATTCCTTCTGTTATTTTAAGAAAATAATCTTCCAAAGAACGAACAGGAATTATAGCATTCACGTTAATACTGTTTGATATAAAAAATTTATTGAGTTCAGATATTTCATTTTTTTTCAGTTCAAATTGTAATTCATTTTTTATTGAATTTTTAAAGTTGTTTATCCATGTTGAATTATTAATCAACTCTACTGCTTTATCTTTATCATCAACTTCGAAAGTTACACTCATTATTTCAGAATTCAGAAGTTCGTCAACAGTTCCTTCGACTTGTGTTTTTCCTTTATTAATAATAATCATTCGTGTTGCTATTAATTCAACTTCTCTTAAAATATGTGATGAAATGAAAATAGTTTTTTTCTTTTCTTTACTAAGATATACTATAAGCTCACGAATTTCTTTCATTCCTTGTGGATCAAGTCCCGTAGTTGGTTCGTCAAGTATTATTAATTCCGGATCATGAAGCAATGCTTGAGCTAATCCAAGTCTTTGTTTCATTCCGTGCGAGTAGGTTTTAACTTTGCTATCTGCTCTTTTTTCAAGACCAACTAGTTCGAGCATTTCCATAATTTTTTTTGAAGATGTTTCTACTCCGGAAAGTTTACCTAAAATTTCCAGATTTTTGTATGCGGTCAGATATAAATAGAAATCTGGTTTTTCTACAATTGCTCCAACTTTTTTAAAAATCTCAATACGATTTTTTTCTAACGGTAGACCGAATATTTTTATTGAACCTGCATTGGGTTTAATTAATGAAAGTAACATTCGGATTGTAGTACTTTTACCTGCTCCGTTTGGTCCTAAAAATCCAAAAACATCACCACGATAAACATTTAAATCCAGGTTATCAACTGCAACTATTGATTTATACTTTTTAAATAATCCCCGAACTTCTATTATTTTATCATTTATCAAAAAAGAATTTCCTTTTTCTATTTAAGACGAACCGGTTTCAACTTTGTTAAATTTCTGTAATTTTTTTCTTACCAAAATTATATTCTATTGGTATCAACTTAATAAGTATAAAAGAAGGAATTGAAGTTATTAAAACCCAAATGAAAAAATATTTATACCCAAAAGAATCTTTTAATACAAAGCTTAACATTTCTGAAAGTAATAGACCCAAGGACATAAAACCAAACGAGATTGAGAAATGAGAAGCTGGATAATCCCCTTCCGAAACATTAATCATGTACATAATTATTAAAGCAAAACCAAATCCAAAACCAAAATTATCAATTGCAATTAAAGTAGAAATTATCCAAAAGTTAACAGGTTGAAACCACGATAAATAAATATAAACAACCAATGGTATGTTCATCATAATTGTAAAAATTGTCATTAAAGATTTTAATCCTTTTTTATAAATCATAATTCCAGCTATAATATTTCCTATTGCAAAAGATAAAACTGTAACAATTCCTTTTATAATTTTCAAATTAAAAACTGAAACAGATAATCCACCCAAACTAGTTTCATCGGATAAAAACAGAGGGATAATTTTTGTTATCTGAGCTCGAGCAAATAAATAAAGTAACAGAAATAAAATTATTTGGATAATTTTTTTCTTCTCAAAATATCTTGCAAAACTTCTGAAAAATTCTTTTCCGAACGTAGTATTTTTTTTATGTATTAATGCTTCATCTTTCAAAGAATATGGTAAAACAATTTTGTGATATATAAAAAACAAGAAAAAGATTAATGAAATTAACCCGAATGTAACAGACCAACCGAAAGAAAATTTATCTACACCAGCAGAAAATGTTGCAACATATTTTGAAGTTATATTAGAATCAATTTGAATAACTGCAAAAGCTGGTTTATTCCAATTAAGTGAAGTAAATTTTAATGTATCCCCTTCAATAACTTTAAATTTCTGATCTCCTTCTATAAATTTTAATTTAACAATAAATTCATCATTATCATCTGGTTTTTTCGATAATCTAAATTTTATTAATCCAATGTTTCCAACCAAGTCGTTCGAACCAGTTGTATCTGGAAGAATAATCGCCTGATTAATAAAACCATTCATCATATTCATATTTCTTGCAAAATTTGTATAGAAAACAACCTGATCTTTACTTTTAGGCTTTGTGCTAATTTCTAAATAATTAGTATTCGATATTAATTTTAATGGTCCGGCTTGTTCTTTAACATTGAGACTATCAACTTTTATTGATTCCTCAAAAAACTTATTTGGATTGGCAACAACTTTGAACTCAACAGGAGCAACGCTCAATAATTTTTCAACTTGGTTTGAAACCAACAAAATGATTGTTGTTGTTCCAACTAGTGCAATTTTATAAAAAGAATTTCTTAATCCAATAAATAAAGATTGATTACTATCTTTTAATGCAACAATATAAAACCCATCTATTGCCACATCCTGAGTTGCTGCAATAAAAGCAAGCAACCAAAAAACTATAATTGTGAATTGGAAAAAATCGGGAAGTTGAATTAAAAGACCAGTTATTGCAAACAAAACTGCAATTAAAAATTGAGTAAAAAGAATCCAACTTCTTTTAGAACCGATTACATCAATTAACGGGCTCCACAACGGTTTAATCAACCAGGGAATGTATAAAAAACTTGTGTACAAAATTGAATCCGAATAATTAACCCCAAGATTTTGATACATTAAAACTGATATAACTGTTATTATAATAAATGCAATTGATTCAGAAATATACAAGGTAGGTATCCACAACCAACCACTTTTGCTTTTCTTTTCTTCTTTCATTTCGAACTAATTATTTAATAATAATCAAAAATAGATAAACATTTTTGAAGATAAAAATTAGTGATGAAACAACACAAACTTAAAAATTTAGTTGAATGATGTTTAAATACTATGTAGATTAAATCACAGAAAAATTAAATAATTCGAAAGGCAATAAAATGAAAAAATATTTTATGCTAAAAATATTTTTTGTTTATATAATTATAAGTTTAGTTTTTATCAGCTGTAAAAAAGAAAATTCACCGACTGAACCTTCATTAAATCCCACTGAGTTTGTTGGAACCTGGAAACTAACAAAAGTAACTGTAACACTTAGTGGCAATAATGTAGATTTAACACCCGAGCAAGCCGAAACACAAATGACAATTGTTGCAAAAGCTGATGGGTCTTTTACCATGACTACAATTAAAAAAGATTCAACTACCGGAAATAATGTTACAACTGTTTCAAACGGAACATGGAAAATTCAAAGTGGAAAAATAGAATTAAAATATACTGATGGAACCTCAGAAGTATTTGATTTTACTTTAACCGGAAATAAATGTACAATTAAAACAACTGTTCAAGCTTTAGGCGCAACATTACCCGCCATTCTCGAATTTACTAAACAATAATTGAGTTTTTTATGAAAGATGTTCGAATATTAATTGCAGATGATGATGAAACACTATGTTATTTATTAAAAGAAGAACTGATTAATGAAGGATATTTAGTTGATGTTGTTTATGATGGAAAAGATGCAATTGATTTATTACAAAAAAGATATTATGATATTTTACTTCTTGACTTAGAAATGAAAGAAGTTCACGGTGATAAAGTATTAAGTTTTGTAAAAGATAATTATCCATCTTTACAGGTAATTGTATTAACTGCAAAAACAGATATTCGAACAGCAATAGATTGCATCAAACGTGGTGCTTATGATTTTATAACTAAACCTTATGAATTTGGTCAACTTTGTGTAACTATAGATCGTGCATTAGAATACAAAGAACTTTTACTAAAAAACAAATTACTTGCTTCAAAAGTAAATCAAACTGTACCCAACACAATTATTGGTGAAAGTGAACCAATTAAAAATCTAATACGCTTATCAGAAAAAGCTGCAAAATCGGAGTCAAATATTTTACTTGAAGGAGAAACCGGAACAGGAAAAGAATTATTCGCGGAATTTATTCATAAAAATTCTAACAGAAGTAACAAACCATTCGTTGCAATAAATTGCGCTTCTTTGCCGGATCAATTAATTGAAAGTGAATTATTTGGATATGAAAAAGGAGCTTTTACAGATGCAAAAACTTCAAAACAAGGTTTAGTTGAAATTGCAAATGGTGGCACTTTATTTCTTGATGAAATTGGTGAATTAAGTTTAACTCTTCAACCAAAACTTTTGCGTTTTCTTGAAAATGGTGAGTTTAGAAGAATTGGCGGAATATCAAATTTAAATTCAAATGTAAGAGTTATTGGCGCAACAAATAAAAACTTAATGGAAGAAGCTGAGAAAAAAAATTTTCGTAAAGATTTATTATTTAGATTAAATGTTATTACACTTAAAATTCCACCTTTGCGGGAAAGAAACGGAGATATTCTTTTACTTGCTGATTATTTTATAAGTAAAAAATCTCCTATTCGTTTAATAAAAAAATTATCTCAAGAAGCTAAAAATGAATTACTCAGTTATAAATTTCCCGGAAATGTTCGTGAACTTGAACATATTATTGAAAGAGCAATTATTTTTTCGGAAGGAGAATATATTTTTTCCAAAGATTTAAATTTACCCAAAGAAGAATATGATTTTTCTTCTTTCAAAAAAGATGATGGAACAATTTTAACAATAGAAGAACTAGAAAAAATACACATTAAAAAAGCATTGGATCATTTCAATTGGAATCGGGAAAATACTGCAAGAGCCTTAGATATTAGTCTTAAAACTCTTTATTCTAAAATTATAAAGTATAATCTCAAATAATGGATAATCAAAAAAATAGTTCGCTCAAACATGCCGTTCATGATTTAAATAGTTTATTTACAAAAGTTTTAAATAGTCTAGAACTTTTAAAAAACAAATTAGACAAGTCCGATAAAAATATTTTTCTTCTTAATAGTATTGAAACAAACATTTATTTAGCAACAGAAATAGTTGACGAATTAATTTCAAAAAATAAAGAATCAAAATCATCTCATTTAGTTAATATAAATTCTATTGTCAAAGAAGTTGTAAATTCATTTCCACAATTAAAGAGTAAAAAAGTTAAATTCATTTTAAATCTGAATCCCGAACTAAAAATGATTAAAGGAAAATATTCAGATTATTTTAGATTGATTATGAATTTAATTTCAAACTCTTATGAAGCAATTGAGAACAAAGGAGAAATATCAATTTCAACATTAAACCTTGATGATAATGTTTTTATCGAAATAATTGATAATGGAATTGGTATAGACGAAAATAATTTTTCTCAAATCTTTAATGATAATTTTTCAACTAAAAATAAAGATAAATTTTCGGGTGTTGGTTTATCTATCGTTAAGAACATTGTTGATAAATATAATGGCAAAATCGATTTTAACAGTAAATTAAATGAAGGAACAACTTTTAAACTTTATTTCAAATCCGAAAACATTGTTGAAAAAAAATCCGGACTTAATAAAAATATATTAATTGCTGAAGATGAAAATATTTTAAGAGAATTATTAACCGAACTTTTTGTTTCTTATGATTTTAATGTAAAAGGAACTCAAGATGGCAAGGAATTTTTAGATGAAATTTCACAAAACAATTACGATGTTTTTATTATTGATAAAAATATACCAATAGTTAATGGTATTGAATGTATAAAACTAATAAGAAATAGTGGAAATAAAACACCTATTATATTAGCAAGTGGTTCTTTAATTGATGAAGAACATGAAATTAATTCTTTAGTTGAAAAAATTATATTGAAGCCCTACAATTTCGATGAAATATTAAAAGCTGTTAATGAATTAGTTTGAAATATTTTCTTCATTTATTTTAACAATATGAAGATCGTTATCATAAGGTTCAATTATAGGTTTTTTGATTGACGCTAATTTTTCAAGTATTAAATTAATTTCGCGCGAAGCGTTTTCGATAAAATCTATTCTTTTATTTATTACTTCTTTTGAAAACTCATCTTTTATTAACTCTCTTCTTATTGCTGCAACAGAAAGATTAATTTGGGTTAATGGTTGTTTAATTTCGTGATTAGCTGTAACAACAGTAGCAGCATAGGTTTTAATTTTTTCCATTTCAAGAAGCAATTTGTTCATTTCGCTAAAGCGGAGAGCGGAATTAATTCTTGCAAGCAATTCGGTTCTATTAAAAGGTTTTTTAACATAATCAAAAGCGCCGGCTTGTAAACCCGCTCTTGTATTTTCTGCTTCGGTTAATGCTGTTAAAAGTATAATAGGAATTAATTTTGTTTTTTCTTGAGTTGTTAATTTTTTACAAACATCAAATCCAGAAATATCGGGCAAAATAATATCGAGTAAAATTAAATCGGGATTTTCTTCTTCAGCTTTTTGAATTCCCATGAGTCCATTATAAGCTTTAATTACTTCAAATCCTTCTTTTTCTAATCTATCTTGCAGAAGAAAAACATTATCCGGCAAATCATCAATTACTAAAATTTTTTTCATCTTTGTTTAAATATTTTTTGATTTTACTTATAAGTAGTTGAGAATTAATTGGTTTGGTAATTACATCGTTAAAACTATTTTTTTCAATAACATCTTTATTTTCTAGCATTGCATAAGCAGTTAAAGCCAAAATAGGTAAATTTTTAAATCGCTCATCGTTTCTAATTCTTTTTATTGTTTCAAATCCATCCATTTGAGGCATCATAATATCGAGTAAAATTAAATCGGGAGATATATGATTTAGCATCATTAAACATTCCATTCCATTATGCGCATAAATTGTATCACATTCTAACTCTTTTAAAAATTCTCCAACCGTAAATAATGCATCGTTATCGTCATCCACAACAAGAATTGTGGATTTTAATTTTAATGTTTTTTTGTTATTAATATTTTCATACTCGTCGGATATTTCAATATTATTTTCTATGTGTTTATTTAATTCTAATCTATCTCTCAATGTTTTTAGAATATCCATCGGATGAAATTTAGCACGTTTAATTATTTCTAATGATTTTTTATTTAAATTCTTGAAAAGAATTTGGTCATAACTTTCAGGTAATAATAGAATAAGAAAATTGTTTTTTAATATTTTATTATTGGAAATATTAAAACAAACATTCATTGTTTCATCTTTCAAAGAATCTACATCAATAATTAAAATGTCATTTTTACTAACTTCATCTAACGAATTTGTTAAAATTATATTTTTATTCTGTAATGTATTATCATAATTTTTATTTGTAATCAGATAAATTTTGTTTGTGTTTTTATACAATTGAATTTTAGGGATAATATAATTTAGCTTTTCATCAAGTTCTTTATTAATAATAAAATCATATATATTCGGTTCCCAACCAATTTTATCATCTTCGAGCATTATGGAATATAATATAATAGTCTCGTTATTAAATTTAGATTCTTTTATATCATAAATAATTTTCCAGTTTTCGTCGAGTGAATTAAGAATAATCGCATCATATTTATTGGAATTAATTTTATCTCTTGCGTGCTTATAATTGTTTATATATTCTGATTCGACTGAATATGTTTTTAAATAATCAACAAATAATTTTGCTGCTGAATCAGAATCTGAAAAAACTAAAATGTTTTTATTTTTATTTTCAGTTAAAGTAGTTAGAAAATATTCTTGTTTATCATCAATAACATCAAGAATAACATCATTTAATATGAAATAAAATTTTGAGCCTTTCCCTAATTCACTTTCTAAATACAATTCGCTATTCATTAATTTCAAATATCTTTTACAAATTGCTAAGCCCAATCCGGCTCCACTATATTTTCTCGAGAAACTGCTATCAACTTGTTTGAATTCTTTGAAGATATTTTCCTTATCTTTTTCAGAAATACCAATTCCAGAGTCTTCAACTGTAACTTTTAAATTGTTATCCTCTTCAATTTCTATTTTTAAATTAACATAACCAGTTTCAGTAAATTTAATTGCGTTAACTACCAAATTTGAAATTACCTGTTCTATTTTATTTTTATCCGTATTAAGAAGTATGTTTTTATTTTTTGGCAAATCAATATTGAGTTTCAAATTTTTTTCCTGAGATAACTGTTCAATAGAAGGATAAATTTCTTCAATTAGATCTGCAACAAAAAATGTTTCTTTTTTAAGTTCAATTTTCCCTGATTCTAATTTTGAGAATTCCAATATGTTATTAATTAACGATAATAATTTTTTACCATTTCTATTAATTATTTTAATTCTTTCTTTCACATTATTATCAATTGATAAATTTTTTAACAACAATTCACTTAATCCATTTATCGAAATTAAAGGTGTTTTTAATTCATGCGACATGCTTGCAAGAAAATCCGATTTTACTTTTGTTAACTGAACTGCGTGTTCTCTTTGCTTTTCAAGTTCTTCAGCTTTTTCTTTCAGTTGCTTATGAAGTTTTTTTAATTCTTCATTCTGATTTGTTATCTGTGCATTTTGTTTCTGGAATTCTTCATTTAATATTTTCAGTTCGTTGACAAGGTTTTCTAATTTTTCAAAAGAAGTGGCATTAATTATTCCAATAGCAAGTTGGTCATTAACAATTTTTAGATATTCTTTTACATCACTATTTGGTTTTTTTTCTGACGCTAATTCTAATATCGCTATTACTTCTTTATTGAATATAATTGGAAATAATAACAAATATTTAATCTTTAAAGTTGTTATGCCAACTTTAACTTCCGGATAATTTTCATAAAAATTAAGTTCTATAAAATCAGCTTTATTTATTACCGATAAATAAATATCCGATTGGTTTTCAAAAGATTTGTCAAAAGTTAATCCAAAGTTTGAAATGATTTTAAGTTTATTATTTTCATTCAAATAAATTGCACCAAAGGAAACATCAACCGAAGAAATTATTTTCTGAAGTGCTGCATTGCATAAATCTTTCAATGTTTGCTTTTGATTAATAAGCGTAATGAAATCACTATAATCTTTTTCTCTTTTATTTTTTTGAACAATTTCATCTAACATTTTATTAACTGAATCACCAAAACTTCCGATTTCATCTTTCGTTATTATAGGCACTCTTAAATCTAAATTTCCTTTTCTTGTTTCGGTTACAACGTTGTTCAACAACGATATTTGTTTTCTGAATTTATTTGTTAATAAAATTACAATTATAAAAGTAACACCACTTCCAGCTATAATTATTATTAACATTAGCATTTGAAGTGTAGCTCTGAATTCAACCCCTTCTTTAAAAGATTGAAAAATTAAAAAGTTTACTTTTGAAAAAGGGAACAACAAATATTTAGGCGAATAAATTGATGATACAAAATCTGCATCATTTATTTCTTCAAAGAATAAATCAAAATTATTTTTCAACTTTAAATCTTTAACTGCAGAAATAATTGTTAAAAGTTTTTTTTGATTTTCTGATGGATTAGAAATTTCAACAGGTGAGTCATTTGAAATAAGTGCTATTTCTGCATTTATTTTTTCTGAAATAGAATTTAAAAATTTTGAATCAATAACTTTTCCAAAATAATACGTTTTTCCATTCGGAAACTGCTGATATCTTAATATCATTTGTGGATTGTTAAGAAAAAACTTGCTGAATGAATTTGAACGTATAGTTAAAAATGAATTTGTTTTAATAAAAAATTCATTTTTATTTATAATGCTGTCATTGTCTAAAGTGAAAAGAAAATCAATCGAAGTGTTATTCAAAGTTTGATTAGAAATTTTGTTTGACTTAGATATTAATGAATTAAATTCTTCATCAATATTTTGTAATTCTAATTGAATGTTAAATGCAAAATTTGTTGTAGCATTTAATATTGCTTTTTCTTGTTGCTGCTTTATTACTTTACCTGCAAGCACATAAAAAATCAGCATAGATGAAATTGAAATAATCAAAACAATTAGGAAAGTTGCCAAAACAAATTTTGTATTAAGTTTCATTTGAAACTAACCTTTTAAGAAGTTCAATCGATAGGAAGTTATTTTTTTACTTTTCTTCTTCTTTCTTCTTTCCTTTTAATTCCTCTTTTGCTTTTTCTGTTTGATCTTGATATTCTTTCAAATCTTTTTGATGTAAAATTATCTCATCTTTCAAAGCTTCTTTCTTTTTAGCATTAATTCTTTCTTTTAAAGTTGGAAGAAGTTCAACTTTAATTAATGTTATAATCTCTTTAGTTGTTACATTAACCTGATCATATCCAAAAAGATAACGTAATCCTAAAACCCACCAGGGTAAATCTTTTAATATCGGAACACCTCTGCGATTAGTTGTTTCTTCGTTAACTAATAATCCACCAATAACCGCTTCTTCACCATCTAATAAAAGTAAATTTGTAGTCACTTCTGTTTTTGGTTTTTCGGTTGTAATTGCACCCGGAATTACAGAGCTTCTTTCAATTCTAACCTTCAACATCACATAATCTACACCTTCTTCGTTAATAATATTTGGTGTTACTTCAATTATAGTTCCACTTTGATAAAATTTATCTATTAAATTACCAGCAAAATCTCTTTCTTTAATTGAAAAATCGGAACCCACTTGTGTTTTACCCTGCATACCATTAATTGCAATTATAGTTGGACGGGAAATTATTTTGCCCAAATTTTCTTCTTCAAAAAATTTGAATAACCCTGTTGCAGTTCCATCAAATGTGTTAGCTAATTTAAAATTTATTTTTGGAGAAATCGAAAATTCAGGTGGGTTTTGAGTTGACTGAGTTCCACCACTTTGTTGTGTTTGTGTTTGTGCTGTAACTATTTTTCCACCTAAACTAAGTCCCGATTTTGAAAGTAAAAATTCCCAATTAACTCCACGTTCTTTCATATCAGAAACACTTGCTTCAAAAATTAATGCAGAAATTTTTACTTCTCTTTCTGTTACAGGAACGTATTGTTCACGTGGCAAAGCTTCTTTTGATACATCTTTTCTTTTTACAATTAATGTTGATTCAGTTTCTTCTAATAATAAATTATTCAGTTGAACAATTATTAATAAAGCTTTTTTATATGGCATTTTATCTATTTCAACACCAATAGGAGAAGAAATATTTGGTTGCGATACAATTTTTTTGCCGGTTAATTTTTCACTTACTTTTGATAAAATTTCTATTGCTTGATTAAATGGTAAAGTTTCCGAAAGAGAAACAATTTCATCGGGATTTACATAACCTTTTAATTTTTCTTTGATATCAATTTGAGCCTGAAGGCAAAGCCCAAATAACATAAAAATTACAATAAACTTTTTCATTTTATTTACCTGCTTTATTCTCTTTTTTCTCTTTCTGTAATTGAAGTTTTACATTTTCAATTATTCCACCTTTGTTCAGAACAAAATTAACTTCGTTGTTTTGATAATTGATATTAGTTAAATACCCTAAATAAACTTTATCACCTTCCCAAAGTAAATAAGTATTTCCGCTTGCATCCGATAAAAATGCACCATCCGGAATTAAAGCTAAAAGTTGTGCGGACTGAACATCAAGTAAACCATCTTTATTTGGTGGAATTTCCATTCTAATTAAAGGATAGAAAATATCATAAGCCGGATTTGGAGTTAAACGATTTTCAAATCCACCTTTAAAAGCAAATCTTTCATCATTTGAGAAATAAACTTTTGTCCTGAATTTAAAATTCACTAAATAATGTGGAGTTCCATCCTGTTCAACTTTAACATTATTCGATAATTCAACATTAGAAATCTTTTTTAAATATTTACTTTCTTCAATTGCATAAACTAAATGATAAAAATCATCAAACTCGGCTGCACCATTTAAAATATAATTGTACATCGAAAAATTTGTTGATGGTTCAACATCCTGAAATTCAATATTAACATAAGAAAATGGAGAAAAGCTATAAGTAACTTTATTTACAAAATCAAAAAATGCAGCTTGAGAAATGTTATATGGAATCACATACTTTCTATTTGCAAGAATGGAGTCTAACTGTGCTACCCGTGTTTGTAAAAATTTAAGTTGTTCTTTAAGTGCTTCTGTATCAAGCTGATAAAGTTTTAATTCCTTTAATGTTTTTTGTTTTTCAGCAATTTTTCCTTTTTGATACACAAAATCAAAAACGCCACCAATTAGAATTATTCCTAATAATATCAAAGCAATAATTACAGTATTTTTTGTTTTAGTTGTCATTTAATTTTTGTTGAATCGTCAGACATTATATAATTCAAAGTAAAAGAAAATGCATCTTTTTCCCGCAGCGGTTCATAATTAATATTTCTTATAATAGAATTTTTATACAAATCAGCAAATTCAGTTAATACACTTCTGGTCAAAGAATATCCGGTTAATTTTAATTCATCTTTAGTAACCGGTTCAATTTTGGTAATCCAGAAACTTCTTCTTCGTTCCATAAAATCACATAATCTAGTTAAATTTTTGTTCCAAACACCAGCACCAAAAGAAGCAGAATCAAGTATTGCTTGCGTAGCATCGAACGCATTAATTTTTGCATCGAGTGGAGTTATTTGATCAACTAATGCCTGATTTTCAAGCTGACGCTGTTTTAATCTTTCAATTTCAAGATCTATATCTTTCATTTCTTTAATGTTTTGAAGAATATGAAATGTAAAAAAGAATGTTGAAGCAAAAAGCAAAGGAATTAAAGCATAACCATGCCAAGCAAACTGAAATATTTTTTGATTTTCAATAACAAACTTTGGAAGAAAATTTACACCTTTGTGTAATTTATCCTGCTCATCAAAATATTCTACTCCAACAGAAATTGGAATAGCAAAAAGAGCAAGATTTTTAACATCCTCTTCATTTAATCTCGATGTATCAAAATTTTCAAATTTAAGCTCAGTAACATTTGCTTCCGGGAATGTGCCATAAAAAGAAAGTATTAAATTTTCAGATCGATCTTCGCCACAAATAATAATATTATCAAGTTTTGGAATTCCACCGTTCTCCATTTCGAGTAATATCTTAGAAAAATAAACATCATATGTGTGAAGATTTTTTGTTCCTATATCAAGTGTACTACCAATATGTTTTAACTTTTGTCCATCCAAAAAAATTAATTTACTATACTCTTTACCTATGTAAATAATTAAAGAATAATCTTCAGGGAAAAATTTATTACTCTTGGATACAAAATAAGCTAAAGGTAATTCAGCAGTTTTAATAGTAGGAATTTTCAAAAATCTTTTTTGGTTATAATTAGCCAGTTGGTTAACTAACCCCACGCATGGAAGTTCCCCTTCCAAATAAACTCCCAATAAAGTTTTTTCATCAACCTCATAAGCATCTATCATATCAAGATCAATATTCAATCCTTTGGAAACAAGAAGGTCATTTTTAATTGCTTGTATTAATTTGTTTTTATTTTTTTCTTTCAAACCTTCATATACATGGTAATTTACAATCGGTTCGGTAACAACCGGAAGATAGTCTAATTTGGTTACGTTTAAATCTGCAATTGCCGAATGAAGCAAACTTACATCGGAGATATTTTCAGTTTGTGAAGGGGTAATATCGCCTGAATATGCTTCTAAGCTATCAAAAGAGAGGTCTTCGCTAAGTGATTGATTTTCAATTTCGGCTAAAGCACCCCGTTTTGAAGTTGTTTCAGAAAAACGCAAAGCTCTGGTCATAGTTAAAGATGCTGTTCTTAAAATTTTAATACCATCTTTATCTTTCGACATTACCGCAAGCTTTGCATCACTACCTTCACAGTATAAACAAACTATTGGTTTCAATACTATGCCTTCAACAGTTGGAGAATTCTTGTTTTATTATTCGCATAAGCTACAGCATTTTCTTTTGAAATTTTCTTTTCAGTATATAAACGTAACAAATCTTGTTCCATAGTTATCATGCCCTGTGGACCGCCTTGATTAATCATCATGTAAATTTCACTTGTATTATTGTTCTTTATTGCCGCTTTAACACTTGGAGTAACAATTAAAACTTCTTTTGCTAATACTCTTTTACCATCTAAACTTGGAACTAATTTTTGTGATACAACAGAAATTAAAACATCAGCTAATCTATTTCTTACACGTTCTTGTTCGTTAGGATTAACTTCCGCAATTATTCTATCTATTGATTCAACTGCACTTGAAGTATGTAAAGTTGAAAAAACTTTATGTCCTGTATCAGTTACTTCGAGTGCGGCTAATATTGTTTCCGGATCTCTCATTTCTCCGATTACAATTATATCTGGATCTTGTCTTAAAGATTGAACAACACCATCTTTAAATGAAAGCACATCACGCCCAACTTCACGATGTTTTATAATTGCCTTTCTTGAATGATGAACATATTCAATTGGAGATGCAATAATAACAATATGGCAGGGATCAAAATCGTTGTGATAATCAATTATTGCATCGAGAGTGGTTGATTTACCTGAGCCTGTAATTCCTGTTACTAACGACAATCCGAATTTAATATAATTATGGCTCATCGTTTTAACAGCAAATGGGTGGAATTCAAGAGATTCAAGAGGACGAACAGTTGCTTGAATTGCTCTCATATTTAAAGTTAAAGAATCAAGGTCAAAATATGCATCGCAACGAAATCTAAGATTTTTATTTATTCTCTTATCCAAAAATGTATAACTGAAATCTAGGTTTCTATTTTCAAGTAAAAATGAAATTTGGTTTTTGTTTAAAAAAGAAATGATAAGCGTTGAAGCTTCATCAACAGTAAGTTGAGGCATATCAGCAGCTCTTTCTTTCTTACCAAAAATTCTAAACCAAATGTAATTTTGAGTTCCAAATCCACCAAGTTCAATATCCGAAGCTTGTTTATCAACCATAGTTTCTAAAACGTAATTCATAAATTGTAGCAATGTTAATCGCTGTTCATTTGTAATATCATAAATATGTTCAGCAATATAGTTTACTTTTTCTGCCCCTAAAACTGTAGGAGGAATTTTGGAAACAAAATTTGCTAAAATTTGTTTTGCTTCATTAATCATCAATAAACCAAATTTTTGTAATTAATTTATCTAAATAAATTTTAAAAATGAATTTATTAATCTTCCATTGTTGCGCCAATTACTTCCTGAATAGAAGTTAAACCAAGTTTAGCTTTTTCAAAACCGGATTCTCTCAAGCTTGCTGTTCCATCTTTTCTTGCCTGTTCACGAATTGCTTCTTCATCAACTTCTTCACCACTCCGAACTATTATTCTTCTAATGTCTTTTGTAAAATATAAAGCTTCGTGAATTGCCATTCTCCCTTTGTAACCTGTGTGATTACATCTATCACATCCAACTGCTTCATATAGTTCTGCATTTACCCAATCCTTGTAATCTAAACCTGCAGTTGTAACATATTCTTCTACATTAGTTACTTTCTTTTTACAATCACATAGTTTTCTGATAAGGCGTTGTGCTACAATTATATTAATTGCATAAGCAATTAAAAATGGTTCAACACCCATTTTATACAAACGTGCGACAGCACTTGGTGCATCGTTTGTATGCAATGTTGAAAATGTTAAGTGACCTGTATTTGCAAGTTTAATAGCTGTTTCTGCGGTTTCTTTATCACGCATTTCACCAACAAGCACAATATCAGGATCGTGACGAAGTATAGCGCGAATTGCTTGTTCGAAATTCATTTTGTGACCGATTTTTAACTGGCGAGCACCTTCTATAACATATTCAACCGGGTCTTCAACAGTTAACACATTTTTTGTGGGATCAATTACCTGATATAAAGCTGCAATTAATGTTGTTGATTTTCCACTTCCCGTTGGTCCGGTTAATATAATCATTCCTTGTGGTTGATTAATTGCTTTAACAAATGCAGTTTGTGCATAACCTGTTAAACCAAGTTTACTTAAATCTTTTATAACTTTTCTATCATCAAGAATACGAATTACAATACTTTCAAATTTATTTTTTAATTCAGTTCCAACAGTTGGTAAAACCGAAACACGAAACCGAATTATATGTCCATCAATTTCTCTTTGAATAAAACCATCTTGAGCTTTTTCTCTTTCAAAACGATCTAATCCTTTAGAACGATCTTTAACAACAGCCATTACGGCTTCTGGTAAAGTGTTTTCCTGTACATGCCAAAGTTGAAGTTTTCCATCAAGACGAAAATGTATTTCAGTTTTGTTTCCTGATTTAGGAATAATATGAATATCACTCACACCTTTTCTTGTTCCTTCAACTAAAGCTGCTTCTACTAAATTTATTAAAGCACTTTTGTTTATTTCTGCATCCAGTTCTTCTTCATTTACACTTGCTTCTTCTTCAACTACATGAAATTCTTCTGCTGATTCCTGAATCATTTTCAAGTATTCATTTTCAGCAGTTGTAATTAAAGCCATTATTTTTTCGTAATCTTTTTTTCTTAAGTAATTAACTTCATATTTTTTTGAATTGAGAGAAGAAGCAATTTTAGCAAGATATCTATCTGTAGGATCAACTGCAGCAAGAATTAATTTGTCTTTTACTTTATCATCAAATTTGTATGGAATAACACGATGTTCGATCAACATTTTTTTAACATCCTCTCCCTGCTTACTCATCAGTTCTTTAATTTCTTTTAATCTTTCATCTGTTAAATCATCTGGATGAATATTAAGTTCTTTAAATGCATAAAGAACGGCAACTTCTCTAAAAATTAAATCGTGATCAAATTTAAATTCATCAACTAAAATTTGAGCAAGATTTCTTTTAAGTTTAGTTTGGTCGGCATCTTTTATTTTTAAAGCTTGTTCTAAAATTTTAAGATCGATTATTCCTTTCTTCAAAAGTAAATAACCAATTTTGTCAAGCATTTCAAGTTGTGATTCTAACATAAAAACCTCTTATTGCATTACTGGTGGTTTAGGACTAATTGTTGCCGTTTCAGCAGAGACTAAAGTTAAACCAATCATTACAATCATAATAACCATTGCAATAAAAACCTGAATTAATTCTATAATATTTTTTAACCGGTAAACAGTTTCACTTTCATAATAATTAGCAAGTTGAAGTGCCGTATTTTTAATTGTACCTGTTTCTTCTCCGGAATGAAAACGTGAGATAGCAGTTTCAGTAAAAACTCCACTTGCTTCAAAAGCTTCTGTTATGCCCGCACCACGTTTAATCATTAATGGAATTGCAACATCTTTAATTTGTCTTTCAAAATATTCATTTCCAGCAGCTTCTGCAGCAATTCTTATTGGTTCAATACTTTCTGCAGAGCCACTATAAAGTGTATAAAATACACGACAAAAAACTTCAATCAATGTTTTATGAATGAGTGAACCCATAACAGGAATTTTCAGCATGTATTTATCAACAAGATATTTACCTTTTTTTGTTTTAGCAAATTGCCACAAACCAATTGGTGGAATAATAAAAGCAAGAAAAACTAAAAGCATATTGTTCATTAAAAAGTCACTAATAACTAATGTTGATGCGGTAAGTGGCGGAAGTTCAATTTTAAATTTAACAAATAATTTTGCTGTTTCAGGGAAAATATATCCGACATAAAAAATCACTGCTAAGAACAAAACAAATAAAGTTACTAAAGGAGTAATAAGAGCACTTCTTAAATTCTTTCTAAACTCTTGTTGACGTTCGAGAAACTTAGCAGTAGCTTTATAAATTTCTGCCATGTTACCACTTTTAGAAGCAAGTCCAAGCATATATGCTGTAAATTTTCCAAACACAGATTGATAGCGTAAAAATGTTGTTTCGCTATCTGCACCTTTTTTTAATTCTCCATTAATTTGCTTTAAAGTTTCTTTTAAAGTTTTGTTTTGTATATCGTTTATTAACAAAGTTAATATTTCAGAATATGGTAATTTTTGTTCGAGTAGTTCGGCACTAATTTTAACAAAGGAAACTATTTCTTGTTGTGGTGGTTTTAAATTAAAATCAAGTAATTTTCTGTTGATTGAAATAACTTCATAACCAAGTTTTCTAAGAGCATTAGCAACTTCTTCTTTATTAAAAGCTCTCTGTTCACCAATAATTGGTTTTTCTTTTCCTTTTTTAATTTTATAAAGAAAGGCAACTTTTTTTTCAATCTTCTGAATTTTTAATTGATTTTTTTCCGCAAGCTTTTGAATTTTCTTTTTAGCTTCACTGAAAGATGGTTCGGTGAAAGTTCCGCTTAATATTTGACCATTTGATTTTTGAGCTGTAAATCTTACTTCGACCATGTTTGTTCCTGAAAATTCAATAAAAAAAGCCGATAGTAAAAACTATCGGCTTTAAATTAATAAAAATTAAAGTAATAATTAATTATTAATTGTAGTAGATGTAATTCTATCTGGCCCAACCACCATTGTAACTCTTACGTTTGTTGTTCCATTATTTCCTTTTTCATTACCGGTTCCAACTAATGTAACAGATTGAGCTGCTACAGTTGCAGTATAAACACCATTACCAGTAGTATCTAAAGCACCTGGAAGTGTCCATCCTGTGAATGTATTTCCACCACCACCAAGAGCAGTTGGTTTTCTATAATATTGTTGTGCTAATGATGCTAAGTTTGTTAAGTCTGCAATAACTGCATCTCTATTAGCTTGAGAACTGCTTGCTGTAAATACGTTAATACCAACTACAACAGCGATACCAACAATGATAACGCCAAGAACGATAAGTAATAATTGTTGTTGACCCATAATGTAACTCCTATTTTGTTATTGATGATTTGTTAATTTATCAGTTAAAGAATTAATTAATGTTTACAGTTCTATAATAATTTGGATAAACAGAAATTTTAACTTTTAAGCTATCAACACCTGTTACAACTTCGTTACCCACTGCCAAGATTACGACACTATCATCATACACTTGAGCAATGTAATGCCCGGCAGCAGTAACTTGCAATTCAGGTGCAATTGACCAACCTGTAAATTTTCTTCCACCGCCACCTAATGCTAATGGTTTCAAATAATAATTTTGTGCCATAGCAGCTAAATTTACCAGTTCATTTGTAATTATTGATCTTTTACTTTCAATTGCGTTTGATTTAAAAAGATTTATTCCGACAAAAATTGCAACACCAACTATTAAAGTTCCTAAAAGAATTAATAAAAGTTGTTGTTGACCCAATTTTTTTCTCCAATTTTCTTATATGTAATTATTACAGAATAAATTAGTGATTGCTAAACTAAACAATTATTAAACCAGAAATATTTTCAAATTAATATTAAAAAAAATTCGATTTTAATATAATAAATGGGATTTATTAATCAAATGGAAAAATAGGCTGACTTAATTTCAGCCTATTTTGTAATTTTTACAGGTAAAATATATATGGAAGGAATTAATTACCGAACTTTAATGTGAAGTTCTTTTAATTGATGTTCATCTACATTTGATGGAGAATCATCCATTAAAGACATTCCACTTGAAGTTTTAGGAAAAGCAATTACATCACGGATTGAATGTTTACCGGCAAATAACATTGCTAATCGGTCAAAACCAAATGCAATTCCACCGTGTGGCGGAGCACCATATTTGAAAGCACCCATTAAAAATCCAAACTTTTCGTTTGCTTCTTTTTCATCAATACCAAGAGTTTTAAACATTTTTGCTTGTAATTCTGAATTATGAATTCTAATACTTCCACCTGCTATTTCATTTCCATTCATTACCAAATCATAAGCTCTTGCTCTTACTTTAGATGGATCGGTATCCATTAAAGGAATATCTTCAACTTTAGGAGAAGTAAACGGATGATGCATAGCATAAAAACGTTTTGTTTCATCATCCCACTCAAATAAAGGAAAATCTGTAACCCAAAGCAGTTTAGGATCGACATCTTCTTTAATTAAATCCATTCTCTTAGCCATTTCTAATCTTAAGGAGCCCATTATAGAAAGAGTTTTATATTTATTTCCACTTAGAATAAAAATTAAATCTCCATTTTCTGCATTAAGAGTTTTAATTATGTTTTGTTTTTCCTCATCAGTCAAAAATTTTGCTATTGGTGCATCTAATTCATTTTCTTTAACACGCATCCAAATTAAACCACCAGCACCAAGTTTTTTAACAAAATCTGTTAGCACATCTAATTGATTTCTTGTATATTCTCCACAACCTTTTGCAAGCAAACCAGTTATAATTCCATTGTTTTCAATTGCTTCTTTAAATACTCTAAATTCTGTGTTTTGAAAAATATTGTTCAACGTTACCATTTCTAATTCAAAACGGAGATCTGGTTTATCGCTGCCATATTTTTCCATTGCCTCATCATATGTAAGTCTTTTTAAAGGAGTTTCTAAATCTTTATTTAAAATTTCTTTGAAGAATACTTTCATTAATCCTTCTACAATTTCAAAAACATCTTCTACATCAACAAAAGACATTTCAACATCTATCTGTGTAAATTCATATTGACGATCAGCTCTTAAATCTTCATCACGAAAACATTTTACAATTTGGAAATATCTATCTAGACCGGAAACCATTAAGATTTGTTTGTAAGTTTGTGGTGATTGTGGAAGCGCATAAAATTTTCCTTTATGTAATCTGCTTGGAACAAGAAAATCGCGAGCACCTTCCGGAGTGCTTTTCATTAATATAGGAGTTTCTACTTCAACAAAATTATTTTGGTCGAAATATTTTCTTGTTAATAAATACATTTTATGACGAAGTAAAAGATTTTTTTGCATTTCAGATCTTCTTAGATCTAAATACCTGTATTTCAATCTCAAATCTTCATGAACATCAATATTATCTTCAATTGGAAAAGGTGTTGTTTCTGATGTATTTAGAATTATTAAACTATCAGCAACCACATCAATATTACCAGTTGGAATATTTGGATTTTCAGTTCCTTCGGGTCTTTTTCTTACTTTTCCTTCAACAGAAATTACAAATTCATTTCTAAGTTTTTTTGCCTGTTCATGTAAATTTTGATTATGAGAAGGTTCAAAAACAATTTGAGTCATTCCATATCTATCTCTCAGTTCAATAAAAATTACACCTCCAAGGTCTCTTCTTATTGCAACCCAACCATTTAATACAACATTTTCACCAATATTTATTTCACGTAATTCACCACATGTATGTGTTCTTTTCTTAAACTTCATAAGTAATAAAAACTCCTATTAAAATTTTAGGGGCAAAGATAAACATTTATTAAAGGGACTTCAAACAGAGAATTGTATAAATTTGAGATGTAATGAATAATTATGCATTTCGATTTACTTTGTCAATATCATTTTCCTTACTGCAAAATAATTTCCAGCCTGAAGAGAATAAAAGTAAACACCACTTGATAATTTTTTTGTAAATCTTTCATCAAAATTTATTTCATAATAGTTTGGTTTTTGTATTCCATCTACAAGTTTAAATACTTCATTTCCAAGAGCATCATATACAATTAATCTTGTGTAAGTTTCTTGAGAAAGATTATATCTAATTTTTGTTGAATTATTAAATGGATTTGGATAATTAAAAGATAAATAAAAAGCGGTGGGAGTTGTTTTTATCTCTTCAACATCTTTTTCTGTTCCGGCATATTCTGAAAGAACTGAAATTGCAAGCTTTGTCATTTTTTCATAAAAGTCTTTATTTATTTTAGAAATGTCATCGCTTGTTTGATGATAATAAAAATTAAAGTCTTTAAAACTTTCAATCAACATAGCCGCAGTAAATCCATTTCTCCAAAATGATGCATGATCGCTTGCAGTGCTACCCGGATAATTAGTAAATAATTTTATTCCTATTTCATAGTTTTTATTTGAATCGTGAAAAACCTGAGCAAGATGAATTGAATTAACAACATCCTGAACATGAACTTCTGCAGCATAATCATTATTTGAATCCCAACCAATCATATCCAAATTAATAACAGCTATTATACTATCTTTTCTCATACTTGCTTGTTGAGCATAATATGAACTTCCTAACAAACCTTGTTCCTCTAAATCGAACAAAGCATAAATAATTGAATAGTTAAATTGATATTTAGATAAAATTCTTGCAGCTTCAAGCACAGCAATAGTTCCACTACCATTATCATCTGCCCCGGGTGCAAAATCACCGAAAGGCATACAGTCATAATGTGCACAAATAATTACATATTGATTTGGTTTTTTAATCCCTTTTTGTATTGCATAAATATTTTGTCCATCATTTAAAAAGTCTTGCTGATAAACTGGTAACCCTATTTTTTCAAATTTTCTTTTTAAATATTGAAGTGCATAAGTATTACCCAAACTATTTCTATGCCTTGAAGTAATACGAATATTTCCACCACCAAAAGAAGTTTCTTTATCACCGGTTAGAATACTTAAATTATTCATCAAAGTATCAATGCTTACCTTTTTAATAATTTCATTAATTACTTCTTTCTTTTGTGAGAAGATTGTGGATGAGAATAAAATTATAATTAATAATATGGCTCTTTTCATTAGATAATTAAATTTTTCTTTCGATTATAAAATTAAAAATTTTTATTCTAAAAAGTCTTTTCAATAATACTTTTTAAATTTTTTAATAAGTCCACCAAAATATATTTGACTTTTTATTAAGCATTGCCTTAATTTGTAAGGTAAATAAACATCATTAACTAAATAATTAAGAGTTTTTATGTTAGACGAAATCGATATTACAATCTTACGAACTTTGCAAGAAAATGGAAGAATAAAAAGAAATGAACTTGCTGAGTTAGTTGGTTTATCAGTTCCTTCATTAAGTGAAAGAATGAAGAAATTAGAAGAACACAAAATTATTAAGGGCTATCACGCAATATTAGATCGCAAAGCTTTTCATTACGATATAATGGCTTTTGTTTTAGTTGTTATGGAATCATCAAAAAATTATGAAAAATTTGTTGAGCAAGTAAGAAAAACACCTGAAATATTAGAATGTCATTCCATACTTGGTGAAGGTTCTCATTTATTAAAAGTGATAGCAAAGGAAACTAAAGATTTAGAAAATCTGCTTTCTAAAATTCAATCGTGGACAGGTGTTGTTAAAACGGTTACAAGTTTTGTGCTTTCAACGTTAAAGGAAACAACAAGTTTAAACATTCATTCAAAAAAGGAGACAAAACATGGCTAAAAAATCTTCACCGATTGACTCGGTACTTTCATTTATAAAAACAAATAACATAAAATTTGTTGATTTGAAATTCATGGATTTTCCGGGACAGTGGCAACATTTTACTGTACCGGTGAATCAATTTGATGTTGATTCATTTCAAACAGGATTTGGTTTTGACGGCTCATCAATTCGAGGTTGGAAAGCAATTAACGAGAGTGATATGTTAATTATTCCTGATCCAACAACAATGTTTGTTGATCCATTTATAAAAGCACCTACTATTTCATTAATATGTGATGTATATGAACCTGTTACCAAAGAAAAATATGGACGTTGCCCAAGAAATATTGCTCAAAAAGCAGAAGCTTATTTAAAGTCAACTGGAATTGCTGATACCGCTTATTTTGGTCCCGAAGCTGAATTTTTTGTTTTTGATGATGTACGTTTTGATAGCGGACCAAATTTTGCTTTTTATCAAATTGATTCAAATGAAGGAAAGTGGAATAGTGGTCGCGAGGAAAATCCAAATCTTGGTTATAAACCACGTTATAAAGAAGGTTATTTCCCTGTTCCACCAACAGATCAATTAGTTGATTTAAGAAATGAAATGGTTCTTAATCTTGAAAGTTTAGGAATTGAAGTTGAAGCACAACATCATGAAGTTGCAAGTGGTGGTCAATGTGAAATTGATATGAAATTTAAACCTTTGTTACGTGCAGCAGATCAATTATTAATGTTTAAATATGTTGTTAAAAATACTGCAATCAAAAATGGAAAAACAGTTACCTATATGCCAAAACCAATTTTTGGTGATAATGGAAGCGGAATGCATGTGCATGTAAGTTTATGGTTAAAAGGTAAACCATTATTTGCTGGTGGTGGTTATGCAGGTTTAAGTGATACCGCTCTTTATTTTATTGGTGGATTATTAAAACATGCTCCTTCACTTTTGGCTATAACAAATCCAACTACAAATTCATACAAAAGATTAGTACCGGGTTTTGAAGCACCAGTAAATTTAGCTTATTCATCAAATAATAGAAGTGCATCAATAAGAATTCCATATGGAAGTTCGCCAAAAGCAAAAAGAATAGAATTTCGTTGTCCGGATCCTTCATCAAATCCATATTTAGCTTTTTCAGCTATTTTACTTGCTGGTCTGGATGGAATTCAAAACAGAATTGATCCGGGTGAACCGCTTGATAAGGATATTTATGATATGTCACCTGAAGAATTAAAAGATGTACCATCAACACCTGAATCTTTAGGGCATGCATTAAAAGCTTTATCAGAAGATCATGAATTTTTATTAAAGGGAAATGTATTTACTGAAGATGTTATTAATACATGGATAAATTATAAAATGAGTAAAGAAGTAAAACCAGCTGCATTGCGTCCTACTCCATTTGAGTTTGAACAATATTTTGATGTATAAAAATTTGCCATAGCTTCTCTTATGAAGTAAAAGCCGAACTAACGATTTTATTCTGATGTTCGGCTTTTTATTTTATTATAATTTCCTGAGTTCTATACTCACGAGGGAATTGACTTTTTAATCCATCTTTCGAGTTAATTGCAGTACCAATAATATCATTCCTAAACTTTATTATTTTTTGTCCTGTTACTCCAAAATCTTTTTTAATTGTTCCCCCTTTTAAATAAACTTTCATTTGTTCAATATCTAATTCAATTATGTTTTTTGTTATTCCATTTCTGAAAATTTGAGTTGCAAGTGAATGAATCTGAATATATCCTCTTTTTTCAATCGTACCAAATTTTGAACCTATTCTTAAAAAATTATCTAACATTGGTGATTCAAAATTTTTATCGATAAAATAAATATCGTTTGCTTTTATTAAATATTTATAATGGCTTAAAACATTTTGTTCTATTCCAAAATAATCCGAAAGTAGTTTTAATTTTTCTTTTAATCTGAGATTATTTGAATCAATTAGTTGTATTTCATTTTTTGATTTTCTTCTTATTTCACTTTGTTCTGTTTTATCTACTTTTTTCATTTTACAAATAAAAAATCCTTCTGAATTAATTTCCCATGGAATTATTCTTTTTGCTTTTTCAATAGATTTATCAAGCTTTTCATTTTGACAATTTGTAAAAGCCGGAGAACTTTTTATTGGTAATTGTATTTCAATAATTTCTACAGGATATTTTTTTAAGATTTTATTTAAAACTAATTCATTCTCTTCAACCGAAAGTGTACATGTTGAATAAACAATTTCACCGCCTGTTTTACACATTTTAATTGCTGAAACAAGTAACCGCGTTTGTAGTTCTGTAAATGTATTTAACTTGTTTTCATTCCACCAATTACTTACTTCATTTTTCTTTTGAAGAATTCCTAAAGCACTACAAGGTGCATCAATTAAAATTTTATCGAAATAATTATCATAAATTTGATTTAACAACTCTCCTTTACCTTGTAAAATTCCGAAGTTAATCAAGTTCATTTTATCAACATTAAAAACTAAACTTTTAATACGTTCCGGTGAAATTTCATTTGCAATTAAAGTTCCTTTGTTATTCATTAATTCAGCAAGATGTGTAGTTTTAGAGCCGGGAGCAGCACACAAATCCAAAGTTTTATCGCTTGAACCTGGATTTAAAACAATAGCGGGAATCATTGACGATAAACTTTGAATATAATATTTGCCTAAAATGAAATCTAATGTTTTACCAATTAAGTTACTTCCTTCAGTAACACGATATGCAAAAGGAATATTTTCTATTTGTTCTAAATTAATTCCATAATTTTTTAATGATGAAATAGTTTCTTCGAAGTTGAAAAAGGGGGATAATCTTAAATATGAATCAGAATCTCTTTGAATGAAATTTAAGTAATTAGTTAAATATTCTTGTCCAAAGTTTTTTAAAATATATTCTGAAATGTTTTTACTAAGGTTAATCAATTTAGTGTCTGATAAGTTCTAATGAATTAAAAACTTGCGTAGAAATTCTAAAAAATCCTTTTGAATTGGGCCAACGACGTTTGAAATCAATTTCCATTTCTTTTAAGAAGGAATCAATATGTTTTTCATAATCGCGAACAACTTCATAAACACGAATATCATTTGATGGCATTTTAACTTCGCTTGGACGATAGCGGTTTGAATACATTATATATTTTGCTTTGAATTGATCATCAGTTGAAAAAATTGTTTCTCCTGCTTCATCAATTATTTGATATGTATTAAATAATGGTGGTGGAAAAATTAAAAGTTTGGTTGGTAAAATTATAGTATTTGTATCTTCATCTTTCTTTAAAAAATCATTCGGAAATTTTTTCAATTCCACGCGAATTTTATTTATCCAGGTTGCTATAAAATCTTTTTCTGTCATTTTATTTTTTAACAGATTTGAAATTAATATCAATTTGTTCAGGTTTATCTATCCAATCGGCAACAAAAACATTTGTATCGCGTGTTGGTTTTCTTTCAGAGTTTCTGTTTGAACACCAAACTAATTTTTTCCCATCAAATGAAAACATTGGGAATGCATCAAAAATACCAGAATTTGTTATTTGCTCTAAACCAGTTCCATCAGTATTTATCATAAAAATATCAAATCTTCTTCCGCCTTGATTCATAGAATGATGATTTGAGCAGAATAAAACTTTCTTACCGCTTGGATGAAAAAATGGTGCCCAATTTGCTCCTTCAAGATTTGTAATTTGTTTAACATTTTTACCATCAACATCAGAAATAAAAATGTTAAGCTCTTTTGGTTCAACATAGCCATCTTTTAATAGTTGTTTATATTTTTCAGCATTTTCACCTTTAGGACGACTTGCGCGCCAGACAATTTTCTTAGAATCTCTTGAAAAAAAAGCACCACCATCATAGCCAAGCTCATTTGTTAACTGAAGTAATTTTCCTGTTTTAATTTCATAACGCCATAGTTCCAAATCGCCACTTCTTGTTGATGTAAAAACAATATACTTTCCATCCGGAGAAACGGTTGCTTCAGCATCATAACCTTTTCCACCAATTAATAATTTTGTATTTGAACCATCTTTCTCAGTTATGAAAATATCGTATGAATCAAACAGTGGCCAAACATATCTTCCACTGGAAAACATTTGAGATTCGGGGCACGATTCACCAGCTTCGTGAGTTGATGCAAATATTATTTTACCATCTTTTGTAAAATAACTACAAGTTGTTCTTCCTTTACCGGTTGAAACAAGTTGATACTTCTTACCATTTTTTAATTTTGAACCATCAGCATTCATAATAAAAATTTGGTCGCACCCATGATTGTGTAATTCTTTCCAATCACTTTGAAAGATTAATTGTTTATCATCAAAACTCCAGTAAGCTTCGGCATTGTTTCCACCAAAAGTTAGTTGGCGTATATTTCTTAAATGTTTTTCTCCTTCAAATCGTAATGTATCACTTGTTGGGTCATATTTGGATTTATATGTTTTACCTGTGAACGCAATAAAAGTTGAAGTAAGTATTAAAATAATAACAAAATTAAGAGTATGTTTTTTGTTCATTTCTATTCTTTCTGTATTAAAGTTTAATTTCTTTTTTTTCTTTTTTTAATAAAATCCATAGTCCAATGAATACAAATGGAATACTTAACAATTGCCCCATATTTAATGGCAAATTATTTTCAAATAATGATTGATTTTCTTTCAAAAATTCCACAAAAAATCTAAAACCAAAAACCAAAATCAAAAACCAACCAAATAAAAAACCCTCTTTTAAGGTAGTAAGTTTCTTATTATAAATAATAAATAAAATTAAAAAAGTAGTTAAGTAAGCTAATGCTTCATAAATTTGAGTTGGGTGACGTGGAATATTATCAACAGAAACAAAAACAAAAGCCCAAGGCAAATCTGTTTCTTTACCAAATATTTCTGAATTAAAAAGATTTCCCATTCTTATAAAAAAACCACCTAATGCTACTGTTATAACAATTCTATCCAACAACCACAAATAACTGTAATATTTCTTTTTCTTAATAAATAAATAAAGAGAGAGTAAAATACCAATTGCAGCACCATGGCTTGCTAATCCACCTTTCCAAACCATAAGAATTTCCAGTGGATTATTGAGATAATATTGGGGTGAATAAAATAAACAGTGACCAAGTCTGGCACCAATTACTGTTCCTAAAACCATATACCAAACCAAGTCATTTAAATCATCTTCAGAACGCTTTTCCCTTTGAAAGACATACATCATAATTTGATAACCAATAATAAAAGATAAGGCAAATAATAATCCGTACCATCTTATTGTAATTGGTCCAATTGAAACAATATCAGGATTGACATCCCAAATTATCAAAATTACCTCAGTTTTTTAGTTTATTAAGTTTCAACTTGAACAAATTTAAACAAACTAAGAATAATAAACTAATGGTTAATAAGTCCTTATTTAACTTTATTTACTTAAAAAAGTGTATTTTTGATATATATTTTTAGGTTTATTTTGACAGAAAGCATTCAAAATCTTATAGATTACATTTTCAATGTTGAAAATCCGATTGTATCCTCTATTCTTTTTGTAACCACCATTTTTGTATTCATAATTATTTTTTTCAAATATTTTGTTTTTCCTTTTATATCAAGATTTCAGAAAGAAAAAGAGCAACTCGAATTAAAAAATGCAAAGTTGATGGCACTATTTGCCGAGCTTGATCCCGATCCATTAATAAGAATTGACATCAATGGAAATGTAATTATTTCAAATCTGGCTGCAAAAAAAATTTTAAGTAATGAAAAAATAATTGGTAAAAATATAAAAGACATTTTTCCAAAGTTAGATTTCAAATTTGATTTAACTGGAAACAACAGCTCTCAAAAAAAAGTACACAAAATTGGGAATAAATATTTCCTGATTCTTTTAAGAAGTGATAGTGAACTCAAAATTTCACATCTTTATTTCAGAGATATAACTGAACAGGTTCATAATGAAAAAAAAATCGACACTTATCAAAAACAATTGAAGAAATTTTCTGAAGATTTACAAAATAAAATTGAAGAAGAACGTAACCAAATTTCAAAAACTTTGCACGATGGTGTTGGTCAAAGCTTATCTTTATTAAGAATTAAGTTAAATAATTACCATGATAAATTTTGCAATTCAAACTCAAACGACGATTTAATTGAAATAATAAATTCACTTGAAGAAACAATAGCTGAACTTAAACGAATTTCTTACAGTCTAAAGCCACGAAACCTGGAAGCAATGGGCTTGAAAATGGCTATTTCTCAACTTATAGATGAAATTACAATTCAAACAGGCATTAAAGGAGATTTGAACTTTAGTGATGACAATACACGTTTTGATGAAAGGATTGAAATAAATTTATTTAGAATAGTTCAAGAATCACTTAACAATATTGTTAAATATTCTAAAGCAACAAATTTCGCTATTCAACTTATAAGTGGGAAAAACTTTATCAGATTGATTATATCTGATAATGGTATTGGTTTCAATCCTGAAAAAGTTTTAAAACGCTCCGGATTAAACGGTGGAATGGGGTTATTAAATATTAAGGAAAGAGTAGATAGTATTGGCGGAACTCTTAAAATTGATTCTCAAGACAAAAATGGAACTGTAATAATTATTGAATTACCAAATAAAATTTTACAATATGAAACTAATTGAACCTATTAGAATATTAATTGCAGATGATCATCAACTTTTCAGAAGTGGAATAACCTCTTTATTAGATGATGTTTCTGATATATTAATTGTTGGCGAAGCCGAAAATGGAGAACAAACAATTGAAAAATATTTCGAATTAAAACCCGATATAATTTTATTAGATATTTCAATGCCAAAGTTAGATGGTCTGGAAGTTATAAAAAGAATTAAAGTAAAGGATAGAAATGTTAAAGTAATTTTTTTAACAATGCATGATTCTGAAGAGTATATCTTTTTTGCTGATAAATTAGGTGCAAAAGGGCTTTTAAGTAAAAACACTTTAAAGGGTGAATTAATTTTTGCAATTAAAACAGTTTATCAAAACGAAATTTATTTTGGCAAACAATACGATAAAGAGAAACTGAAAGAATTAAGAAAAAAATTTAAAGGTTCTTCTTCTACAATTTTAGATGACACAATTGCCTTAACTGAAAGAGAAAAAGAAATTTTAATTTATATTGCAGATGGATTATTGAGCAAAGAAATTGGTGATAAACTTGGAATTACTAAAAGAACCGTTGATTATCACCGAAGCAGAATAATGCAAAGATTAGGTATTAAAACATTACCCGAATTTATTTCATATGCAGTCAAGTTCTCGATGGCAAACAAACACGAAGAGATTGAGTAATGGATAGTTATTTATTCAGATTAATAATGTATATAGCTATTGTTGCGTGGTTGATTCCACCAATAAGACAATTCAAGCAAAGTTTATATAAATATTTTTTGGTTTTAGCTTTAACTGATCCGATTGGAATTATATTAGGTAAATTATTGCAGTTTCCGCCCTACTTGTTTTACAACTTTTCAAGCATTGTTTTACTATTCTCTGTATTTGAATACAAAAATATTAATAAGAAAATAATTATTTCATCAATTATTCTTTTAATCATAAGTTATCTGGCATCAAAGTCGCCGAATAAATACACTTTTTATTTTATAATATTTATCAATTTTTTAATTCTATTAATTTTTCTTAAAAGGACATTGTTATTTGTAATTGATAACAGTTTGATAAATATTTTTCACATGATTTTACTTCTTTATCAAACAACAAGTATTTTGAAAATGCTTTCTGTTGTAGAAAATTTTTCGAGCGGAGTTTATTATTACGCTATTACAAATATTTTCCAGATTTTAATTGCGATTTTCTTTTCAATATTCACTGAAAATGATAAACGGCTTTATTTCAACATTAAAAGTTTTTAGAGTTAATCTTTCCAGATAAAATCAAATAAAAGATATGATGCAGTTAACATAATTACATCATAACTTATAAGAACAGCAATTTCAACAAATGATTTTTCGATTGAATTTCCATCCATTGAAAATTTAGTTAGCTCTAAAAGTGTTAAAATTAATGGTAACAAAATTGGAAATGAAAGCACCGGATATAAAGTACCTTTGGAACTTGCTTTTGAAATTATAGCAGCAATTATTGTTGATGAAATTGCAATGCCTATATTTCCAAAGAGAAAGGCAATTAAAAACAATTCTATATTTTTAATTATGAATGAATCAAAAAGAATTGAAAATAAAATTGTAATTGCAATGTTCATTAAAAAAACAAGTACAATATTAAATAATAATTTTCCCGAAAAAATTGTTGAGGGAGAAGCAATTAATTGAAGTGTTAATGTAGTTCCTCTTTCTTCTTCTGAAACAAAAGCGCGCGATAAACCAGACATTGCTGAAAAAAATATTACAACCCAAAGTAATCCGCCAGTCAAATATTCAGTTATTTTTTCACTTCCAATTGAAAATAAAATCACACTGATTGTTACTAATATAAACATCGATAAAGCATTGATTGCGTAACGTGTTCTAAGTTCGGATTGCCAATCTTTTTTATAAAGTGAGTATGCTTTCATTTTGTTTTATACTTTTCAAGTTCAAGAATATTTTCACAATAAGATAAATCTGTATCTTCATTTGAAGCTATAATAATTAATTTGTCTTTCTTCATTCTCAAAATAATTTCATATACCTTTTCTTTGCCTTTGTTATCAAGATTTGAAGTTGGTTCATCAAAAATTAAAACTTCAGGATTATGAAGTAGTGCAAAAACAAATTTTAATCTCTGTTTCATTCCGGATGAATATCCTTTAATCTGATCATTTTTTCTTTCATATAAATTAAATTCTTGCAAAAGATAATTTGAGAATTCATTGTCAAATATTTTTCCTCTTATCTTAGAAAAATGTTTGAGATTTTCTTCGGCGGTAAATTCATCGTAAAGGAACAGATATGGTGAAACAAATCCTATGTGATTATGCAGTTTTTCTTCTTCTATTATTAATTCATCTTTTTTATGAATAACTTTTCCTTTTGTAGGTGAAATTAAACAGGAAAGAATTTTAACAAATGTAGATTTACCGGAACCATTTGGTCCTGAAATTCCATAAACATGTGATGAAGAGAAAGAAAAATTTATTTCATTAAAAATTAATCTTCTTCCAAAAAACTTTACCAGATTTTCTACTTCAATTGAATAATTAGTCATTATAAATTACAATTTTTCCTTTTTGAATATCATTTCCACATTTTACAATATAAAAATAAACACCGGTTGATAATTTTTGATTATTATTATCTAAACCATTCCAAGCAACTGAAATTTTTTCGCTGGCAACAATACGTTTTTGAGCTGAATAAACCAAGTTCATAGATGAAGAATAAATTTGTATTTCGGCATCCTCTTCAGAATTTAATGATGCGGGTAAAAATAAAGTTGAATGTTTTTTATAACTAAAAGGTTGCGGATATGCATAATCAATTACTTCAACTGAAATTTTTCCTTCATTTAAAACAATATCATTAATGATATTTGATTCTGCGAGAAGCGAATTATTTGTGCTTTCAATATTTGAATAATAACCGAAACCAAGTTTTCTATAATTTGTATTTGCCTTTGTAGATAATGAAAAATTGAATGGCAAATATTTACTTGTAGTTGACACAGAACTTTCTATATCAACATTTGAAATAATGGATGTAATAATATTAGGACCATCAATTATTTCAACAAAGTTATTCGATATTGGTTCAGATTGAATTTTAATAGTAACTTTTTCTGTGTTAAATATTTGAGAAAATGAAGAACTTATTTTAGGATAATTGGAAGCCTCTTTAAAATATTTTCCTGTTATTGCTTTTGTATTTGTAAAATAAGTCCAAATACCAAAAGTGTTAAGTTCCATTTTTAATGAAGAGTTTCTTTTTAACAACACATCATTAAAACTTTCAATTGCTCGTTTCTGTGGCATAGATTGCCAAATTTCTTTAATAACATCAAAACCAAATCTTTCTTTCAAAAAAATATTCCAGATAGCAAGATTATATCCGTTTTGTAAATTCATCGCTTTAGTTGGATTTTTAAAGTAAGAACCCAAATAATCCCAATAATCATTAACTTCATCAAAAACAAATTCTTCCATTGATGTTGAAGTTATTTCGTAATAAAACAAATCAGATTCTCTCCAAATATAATTACCTATTTGAATAGCATGATGAAGTTCGTGAGCAACTGTTGCTTTGGCAGCTAAAATCCCTTTTGTAGCGTAATCATTACCTGAATAATCGTTATCAATTACAGTATAACAACTGTATGTTTCACCAATTAATTTTGTTTCAAGCTCGGTATAACCATAAAGTCCAGAAACCAAATTTTGTATGTAAATATCATACAAATCATCTCCGCCAGCACCATTATCTTTTTGTGGTGGAGGATATTTTAAAATATTTATTTCAAAGTTATATGCAGAATCAGCAGCTCTTGCTAATTCATTTAAATCATAACCTGGTTTATTATTACCGGATTTATTAAAATGAATTCTAAATTTTCTTGAAGGTGTTATAAAACTTGTATCTGTGTTTGGTCTTTGAATTAAGGTTTTTAAAACCTGTTTCTGTTTATCTGAGAAATTATCATAATTTTTTCTTACATAATTAACAGTTCCAAAAGCACATTTATGTTTTTCTCTTTCATCACTTAAAAATTTTTTAGCCGAAAGGTTTATTCCTTTGATGATTAAATATTCATTATAAAGAGAATCTATATTTTGCACCTGCGCAAAATTTTTAAGAGTTAAAAACAGAAACAGAGTGAATAAAATTTTTTTCATTATAATTTTTTAAGTGTTAAAGAATTATTATTTGCAAAAATCAAATATTTATTTTGAACATCAAACTTTTCAACAGTATAACTTTTTAAATCATAGTTGAATTTTGTTTCGTTCTTATCTACAAGTTTATATTTTTCATCGAAAGTTAATTTTATCAATTTGTTAGTTATATCAAAAAAATAAACTTCAAGTGAAGATTCTTCAACTAAATATTTTATTGGTTTCGAATTATCATATTTATAATTCAGGTTGTATCTAAAGTTTTTATTTTCTGTAAACAAATAGAGAACCAGATTATTATTTATATTAATTAAAGAAATTAATGGATAGGATCTGCTGAATAATTGTTCAACCTTAGATATTGTAGCTGTTACATTATCTTTTTCAAGGACTTGAAATTTTAATCTATTATTCTTGTTTATACTATTATTGCCTATAAAAAACATGTTCAATTCAAAACTATTATTTATTCTATCAAAAGTTGAAATACTTTTACCACCATAAATTCCAAGTGATGAGGCAACTACATTTTCAGATATTTTTTCTGTTTCTTTATTTAGTAAATTAAAATTAACATATTCAAATCTTTCTAAGAATATTTCATTTTTATTACGAGTAATAATGTTTACTACAAATCTGTCTTTAAATTTATCACCATAAATTTTTAATTCTTCAATCTTATATTTTGAATAAATAATTTTTCTTTTCAATGATTCAGATTTAAAATTATAGTAAACAATTTCAATGTTTTTATTTCTGCTTTTATATGCAACAAATATTTTGCTTTCCGGTTTTGAATCATCAACAGTTAAGTTATCACAATCGGATTGGAGTGCGAATTTATAATACTTGGCAAACAAATTTTTTCTTTCACTTAAAGCAATATTTAATGTTGAGAAATTATCAATCCAACATAAATCTTTATAACCATCTTTTGAATAATCGAAAGTTGAAATGGTATTCGTATTATTAGCTAATGAAATTTGAAAATCGTTGTCGTTCAAAAATATTTTACTAATAACATAAACATTGCCATCACTTGAAACTACTGATAATTTTCTGCCACTTCTATCAAAATAGCTTATTAAATCTGTTAAATTATTTTTGTTGAGAAGAGTAATTGGTTGGTAAAATTGGTTATTGCCTTTTCCGAAGGAAATTTTTATTTCATTTTTATCTTCGTTAATAAAAGCAATATCATTTATTCCATCGGCATTATAATCGAATACATTAAAAGCATTTACAACATAAGAATCAAAATTAAACTTTGTATTTTTTTGAAATGATGAAACAGAATCCCCAATAAAAAAATTTAATTTGCCATCAACATTTAATATAATATCAGTAAATCTATCAGAGTTAACATCCACAGTTTGAATATCTTTAACTAATCCATTAATACCAATTGATCTTTGTTCATCATAATCTCCATAGTGGTTGTTATAATAAAATACTAATGAATTTGAATTAATATCAAAAGCTAAAATGTCATCGAATGAATCATAATTAAAATCGCAAAAAGTAACATGTGAAAGTTGTTTTCCTTTTATGTTTTCAAAAAAACTAATTCTGGAATTTTTTTCGTGATAAATTTTTAATCCGTCAATTCCAGCTCCACTTGTTATCAGTTCTAATTTTCCAAAAACATTTTTTGAAATATCAATTGATGATGCAAAACCATTTAATTTTTCTTTGTTATTAAAATTTATTGAACCACTTCTATTAAAAGTGATTATTGAAATCTCTTTTGAATTATTTAACAAAGCACCAACTTTTTTTCCCAAATAAATATCCGACTGAGATTTAATTACAGAAATTGAATAACTTGATGTATGTAAAACAGGATTATCGAAGTTCGATTTATCAACCGCCTTTATTGTTATATATTTTTTTTCATTAGGTGAGTATATGATTAAATCTTTATAACCATCATTATTAAAATCGAAGGGAAAAATTTTATTAAAGTTTTTTTGAATTTTTATTTCTTCAAGTTTACAAAAACCATCCAAAGGAATTTGAGAAAACAAAAACTGATTAATAAACAAAAAGAAAAAAAATGTTTTAATTATTATCTCTTTTTTCAAGTCTTGCTTTTCTTCTTTGCAATGCTTCATCAAATCTTCTTTTTTCATCTTCAGTTTCTGGTATAACTGGTATAGCTTCAACGGGTTTAATATTTTCATCAACACTTACAAATGTAAGATAAGCAGAATTAGTGTGTATTCTTGTTCCTTTACTAAAATTTTCTGCATATACTTTAACACCAACTTCCATAGATGTTTTAAATACACGATTAACTGATGCAACTAAAGTTACTGCATTACCTAATTTAATCGGATGATGAAAATCAATTTTATCAACTGAAGCAGTTACACAAACTCTTTGAGAATGTTTAGCAGCAGAAAGTGCAGCACAAATATCTATCCAATGCATTAATTGGCCACCCAATAAATTTCCAAGTTGATTTGTGTGGTTTGGTAAAACCAATTCTGTCATCGTTACAATTGATTCGGAAACTTTTTTAACGTTCATTTTTTTGTTTCAATTAGTTGTGATTCCATTTTTTTAATATCATTTAAATATTCGTTTTCGGGGTATCGGTTTATAAATGTATTTATATCTGCAATTGCTTCCTGTTTCATTCCCTTTTTTATTTCCAATTGAATTTTTCTATATAATGAAATAGGTGCAAATTTAGTATCGTGATATGTATCGGCAACAAATGCATAATATTTTATTGCAGCTTTTTCATATTCCATCTTTTCATAAATCAATCCACTTTGATATTCTTTTTCAGCTAATCGTTCTGTTAATTCTTTTATTTTCTTTTCTGCATCTTCAACTCTTTTATCAGCAGGGAAAAAATCTATAAAGACTTGAAATTCTTCAATTGCTTTTTTTGTATATGCCTGATCAAGTTGATATGGTGGAGCTAATTGATAATATGATTCTGCTAACATGAATTGAGTTTCTGGGACAAAAGGTGATGCCGGAATATTTCTTATCAATTTACTGAATTCGTATGCAGCTAATAAATATTGTCCTCTCTTAAAATATGTCATTCCATAATAAAATTGTGCATCATCATTAAATGCACTTCCACTATATTGTAAAAGAAAATTCTGAAATTCCTGAACAGCTTCTTCGTAATCTTCCTGATTATACAACTGCATAGCATAATTAAAATATTCTTCGATTGTAAATTTACTTGTATCAACAGAACTTGAACAATTTGTTAAAATAAATGCAATTAATAAAACAAAAAAATATTTAAACTTTTTTAGCAAGATTAATCTCCTTTTTTCGAGTAGCAAAAATAGTCAATTTGATGTGACTGATAAAATTATTTACTTCTAACAACAAATAATAAAACAGTAGAAACTATTAATGTTCCCACAACGATTATTGGTTCAAACAAATTTGAAATTAATGGGACATTCGGTATATCTGATTTAGTAAATGGTAATGATTGATTTTCAATTAATTTAATATCATCAAAACTGATTACATCATTTGTCTGGTTTTTTATTTCATAAACTTTTAATTCATTAAATTTATTTTTAATTACAACATTTCCCTTCACTTCAACATTTCTATCAACAATAAAATCTCCAAGAAAATTTTCTCTTCGAGGTGATTCATAATTCACTTTAGCTTTTTCGATATAAAAACTTATTGACTGACCTGTATTTTCTTTTTCTGAAACTAAATTAACTTTTTTTGAAATATGTTTGATTAATATTCCTTTTAAAATATCATAATCATTAGAAGTTATTATTTCTAAATATGTTTTCTCATTCTTGTCAATAATGTTTTGAAATTTATCAACTGAGTTAGAAAAAAGAGAATCAATTATTTCAATATTAGTTTTTACCTGTGCTTTGGAAATTAAACCAAAGCACATTAAAAAAAATAATATCTTATAAAATATTTTCATTCAGATTTATCTTCTTCCAGCAGCAATTTCTTTTAATCTTTCAATTCTGTCTTCAATAGGTGGATGAGTAGAAAATAATTTTATTAATGCACCACCATGTAGTGGATTTACAATAAACATATGAGCAGTTGATTGGTTTGCATTTCTCATAGGAACAACTTCATTACCATATTGCAATTTGTTGAGAGCAGATGCCAAAGCTAATGGTTTACCGGAAATCAAGGAACCACCTTCATCAGCCATATATTCACGGGATCTTGAAATAGCCATTTGAATTAACATTGCTGCAATAGGAGCAATTATTAATAACAATAAATCAACTATAATATTTCCACTATCTTCTCTGTCATCTCTTCTTCCTCCACCAAAAAACATTGCAAATTGAACAATGTATGTGATTGTTCCAACTAATGTTGCAGCAATTGTGCTAACCAAAATATCTCTGTTTTTTATGTGTGCTAATTCGTGTGCAATTACACCTTCAAGTTCTTCTTTATTTAACAAATTCATAATTCCGGTAGTAACTGCCACTGCACCATTATTGGGGTTTCTTCCGGTTGCAAAAGCATTTGGTGTCGGATTATTTATAATATATACTTTTGGCATTGGTAATTCAGCTTTGGATGCTAATTTTTCAACCATATCATAAAGTTGAGGCGAATCTTCTCTTGAAATTTGGTGCGCACCATACATTGTTAAAACTATTTTATCGCTAAACCAATAAGAACCAAAATTCATAACTAGTGATATGAAAAAAGCATACATCATTCCTTGTTGACCGCCAATTATTCTTCCAACCAAAATAAAAAGAACCATCATTGCGGTCATAAGAATAACTGTTTTTAATCCATTCATATATTTTACCCTTTTATTGTTTTCTAATTTACAAGATTGACTGTTTCAACACAAAATATAAATTCTTTGTTCCAATACTAAACATTCTAAAATCTTGCCTTTTATACAAAAATATTATTAAACTCGCACCAAAATTTAGGAAATAAATGAAAAAGATATTTTTTGTTTTGGCTCTTTTGTCAAATTTAATAAATGCACAATATGTTTATGATTTTTTAAGATTTGATTTGAATCCACGGGCTGCTGCAGTAGCAGGAAGTTTTGTTGCAAATAATGATGACCCAAACGTTATTTTCTACAATCCTGCAGGAATTAACTTTTTAGAAGGACAACCAATTTCTTTTTCATTTACAAAACATTTATTAGATGTAAATTATGTTGGTTTATCTTCCTTTAAAGAATTTGAATCAATTGGAAAATTTGGCGCTGCAATTCAATATTTAAATTATGGCAGTTTTAAAAAAACCGATCAATATGGAAAAATACTAGGCGATTTTTCTGCAGGGGATTTAGCTTTAACTGTTGGCTATGGAAATGAACTCGATAAAAATTTTTACTATGGTGCAAATGTCAAATTTATTTACTCAAAAATTGATGAAGTTTCTTCAACAGCGGCAGCAATAGATTTAGGTTTACAACTTTTTGTGCCGGATTCAAAATGGAATTTTGGATTTTCTGTTTTAAATATTGGCTCACAGATTTCTTCATATTATTCTTTGAAAGAAGATTTGCCTCTTGAAATAAAACTTGGTTTTACAAAACAATTAGAAAACCTTCCACTAAAAATTTTTTGGTCATTTAATAAACTAAATGAAAAACAAAACACTTTTTTTAAAAGATTTACACAAATAACATTCGGTGGTGAATTTAAGTTAGGTCAAAGTTTGAAATTAAGATTTGGATATGATACAGAAAAAAGAAAAGAGCTTAGACTTAATTCATCAGCCGGATTAGCTGGTTTTAATTTAGGTGTTGGTTTTATTGTTAAAAGTTATAATATAGATTATTCCTTTTCATCGTTTGGATTTATTGGCTCTGTTCACAGATTTGGAATTTCTACAAATTTATAATTTATTTTCGATAAGGTTCAATTAAATATCTTTTTGCAAGTTGATGAGAATTATTTCTCTCTTTTAAACGAAGAGTTTCATTATAATATTTTTTTGCAGTTTCTCTATTTCCAAGAAGATCATTCAACATTCCTAAAAAAAGAACTGTATTAATTAAAAATCCCGATTCACCATTTTTATCCAATTCACGCGATAATTTTTCTGATTTTGAAAAATAAAAAGCAGATGAATCGGCTATGTTCTTTATTAAAAAATCATTTCCAATATAATAAGTAGCTTCTCTTTCAAATCTTTTATTGTATCCGGGTAACCCTCTTTTACATTTATTATAAATATCCCTGAAAATTTTTGAAGCATCGGAATAATTATTTTCTTTAACAAAACTTAACCCATAATAACGTTGGAAAACAGGGTTATCCGGAAAATCATTTAATAAAATCTTTCCCCATTTTCTTGATTCTTCCATTTGTTCTTCAAACTGAAAAGTTAATTTTTGTAAAAAAGATCTTGCTTCAATTCTTGTATATCTTCCATTCCATGCAACGTTTTCTAATTCTTTAATGCCTCTTTCTTTATCTCCTTTTGGAAAAAAAACCATAAAAGGTTTTACAGCCGGAAATTTTTTGGGAATTACATCAGCATAGTAATGATAAATTCCAAATCCAAGTTGTACATCAATATTTTTAGGATTTACTTTATAAGATCTAAAAATTAAATCCAGCCCTTCTTTTCCATCTAATGCTGCTTTAACCCAACTTTCACGTATTGCCAATAACTGACCTCTGAAACCCAAAGCACCGCCTTTAAAAAACATTGCATCTACATTATTTTCGTTTTTATCGAGAATATCATCACACATTTCAATAACTTCTTCAAGCTGGTCATAAAATTTTTCATCCATGCTTTCATCATCAAGATTAACTAAAATTCTCCACCATGTTATCATTGCTTTAAAAAATTTACCTGATGGATGTGTTTTATATTCTTTAGCTACAATATCAAAAGTTTTATCTGCTTTATCTAATTCCATTCCATAAATTTGATTTATTCCAGCTTTAACTAATGAATCATGTTTTACCCAATCATAATTCTGAGCATAAACTTCAGAAAATAAAATTAGTATGAGACAGATAAAAAATTTTTTCATAATTATTTTCTCTTTGGTCTATACATATCTGTTGCATGTCCATAAAATAATTCAGCTGCAAACATCATTGTTTCTGAAAGAGTTGGATGTGGATGAATAGTCAATTCCAAATCTTTAACCACAGCACCCATTTCAATAGCCAAAGTACCTTCTGCTATCATATCACCTGCTCCAACCCCAACTAAAGCAACACCAAGAATTCTTTCGGTTTCAGGTTCTATAATTAATTTAGTTAAACCATCATTTCTATCTAAAGTTGTAGCTCTTCCACTTGCAGCCCAAGGAAATTTAGCAACTTCTACTTTTATACCTTTTTCTTTTGCTTCTGTTTCTGTTAATCCTGCCCAAGCAATTTCCGGATCTGTAAATACAACTGCCGGAATTGCATTTGGTTCAAATGCCACTTTATTACCAAGAATTGCTTCAACTGCAACTTTACCTTCAGCTGCTGCTTTATGAGCTAACATTGGATTTCCAACTATATCTCCAATAGCATAAATATTTTCATCATTTGTTTTTAATTGTTTATCTACAATTACAAATCCTTTTTCATTTACTTTTACATTTGTATTTTCTAAACCTAATCCTTCAGTCACAGGTTTTCTTCCTATTGAGATCAACACTTTATCAAATGTTTGTTCTTTCTCTGTAATTTTAGCACCTTCTAATTTAACAGTAACAGAATCACCATTGTCTTTCAATTCCACAACTTTCGTTTCTGTGAAAATATTTTTCAAATTTGTTTTTAATCTTTTTTCAAGAACAGCAACAAGATCTCTATCTGCTCCGGGTAAAATTCCGGATAACATTTCAACAACTGTAACTTCACTACCTAATGATGAATAAACAGTTGAAAGTTCAAGACCAATATAACCGCCACCAATAACAAGAAGTTTTTTTGGAACGTCCATTAATTCTAAAGCAGAAGTTGAATCCATTACTCGTGGAGAATCAATAGATAATCCGGGAATTTTTGCGGGAACAGACCCGGTAGCTAGTATTGCTTTTTCAAAAATTACCTCTTCGGTTGTTCCATCTAATTTTTCAACAATAAGAGTTGATGAATTAATAAACTTTGCTTTGCCATTTATATAATTAACTTTTCTCTGTTTAGCCAGTTGACCTAAACCGCCTGTTAATTTATTAACAACACCATTTTTAAAATCGCGTAATTTATTTAAATCAATTTTGGGTTCGCCAAAATCTACTCCCCATTTTTTTGCTTCTTCGGCTTCGTGAATTAATTTAGCAACATGAAGCAGAGCTTTAGAAGGAATACAACCACGATATAAACAAACACCGCCCGGATTTTTTTCTAAATCAATTAATGTTACATTCATTCCTAGATCAGATGCTAAAAATGCTGCAGCATAACCACCTGGTCCACCTCCAATTACTGCTAATTGTGTTTTTATTGACATAAATTTTATCCTATTTAGTTTTAATTAATTCAAAAATAATAAAAAGTAGTTAATTAACTTTTACAATAAACAAGAATAAATAAAATGGAATTCAAATATGATAGAACAAAATTGTCACTCACTTTCTTAATCTTTATATTTCGCCCGCAAATTTGGAATCTTAATGGAACTTTACGACAAACTAAAATCAATAAAAGAAAAATTTCTTAACGTTGAACAACAACTTTCTGATCCAAATATTATGTCGGATCAATCAAAATATATTTCTCTTAGCAAAGAAAGAAGAGAACTTTTACCAATTATTGAAAAATTCAATGAATATGATCAGGTAATAAAAAATTTAGATGGTAATCTTGAAATTATAAACAGTAGCGATGACAAAGAATTAATTGAAATTGCAGAATCCGAACTAAAAGAATTAAAAGAGAAAAAAATAATTTTAGAAGATGAAATTAAAATTTTGCTGATACCAAAAGATCCTGATGATGATAAAAACGTAATTGTAGAAATAAGAGCTGGCACTGGTGGAGACGAAGCTGGTTTATTTGCTGCAGATTTATATAGAATGTATTCGCGATATGCTGAAATTAGAGGTTGGAAAAAAGAATTAATTGATTTCAATGATACGGGTGGTTTAGGTGGTTTAAAGGAAGTTATATTTAGTTTGACAGGTGAAAATGTTTATGGTGATTTAAAATTTGAAAGTGGTGTTCATCGTGTTCAAAGAGTGCCGGCAACAGAAGCAAGTGGAAGAATTCATACTTCGGCTGCATCTGTTGTGGTTTTACCCGAAGTTGAAGATGTTGAAGTTGATATTGATCCAAATGATTTAAGAATTGATGTTTACAGAAGTGGTGGCGCTGGTGGGCAAAATGTAAACAAAGTTGAAACTGCAATTCGTATCACTCACTTACCTACTGGTTTAGTTGTTCAGTGTCAAGATGAACGTTCACAGTTGAAGAATAGACAAAAAGCAATGAAAGTTCTTAAAGCAAGATTATATGATATGAAAATGCAGGAACAAACAAATGAAATTGCTGCTCAAAGAAAATCTATGGTGCGTAAAGGCGATAGAAGTGATAAAATCAGAACTTATAACTATCCACAAAACAGAGTTACAGATCATAGAATTGGTTTGACTCTTTATAATTTAACAGATGTGATGGATGGTGATTTACATGAATTAATTGAAAAATTAAAACTTGCTGACAGAACTGAAAAACTTCAGAATAATTTTGCTTAATTTTTTATTGTACCTTTTTTAATATTTTGATTTCATCACCTGTTAATTCTCTTACTTCACCAATTTTCAAATTGCCGAGTTTTATATTTTTAATTCTTACTCTTACTAAGCGAAGTGTCGGAAATCCTACAGCTGCTGTCATTTTTCTTACTTGTCTGTTTCTTCCTTCATAAATTGTAATTGATAACCAACTTGTCGGAATGTTTTTTCTTTCCCGTATAGGTGGATTTCTTTTTTCAAAATTTGGTTCATCTATTAGCTTTACTTTTGCCGGTAATGTTTTTTTATTTTCAATTATTACACCTTCACTTAATTTCTTTATTGCTTCTTCTGTTGGTATACCTTCAACCTGAACATAATACTCTCGTTCATGTTTGTATTTTGGATTTAATAAATAATTAGTCAATGGTTTATCATTTGTTAAAATCAAAAGTCCTTCGCTATCCATATCTAATCTTCCAATTGCGTACACATCTTTGGGGAATTTATAAAGTGATGATAAAGTTGGACGATTTTCTTTATCTGTAAATTGTGTTAAAACACCAAAAGGTTTGTTAATTACATAATACTTTAATTTATTTATCATAAAATACTTTGTGGGTCGATGTCTATAGAAAGTTTAACTTCACGAAATCTTGATTTCTGATTGAATTCAATCAACGACTCATAAATAGCAGTTCTTAAAATTTTTCCTGATGGATCAAGTTTTCTATTGCTTTTAATTAGAACTTGCCAACGATAAAATCCTTTTATTTTATAAATGATTGCTTCTGTTGGTTGCGTTATTATCAACTTACTTTGATATTTTTTAACGATATTGAAAAAATCATTTATTGCACCACGAGCATTTTCTTCTTTTTCATCTTTAACTTCAATTAATCCCAATCTTGAAAAAGGTGGATAACCATTTTGTTCTCTTAAAGAAATTTCTTTTTCATAAAATCCTTCGTAATCATTCATTAAAACTTTTTGCAATACAAAATGTTTATGATTATGTGTTTGAATTAATACTTCTCCGATTTTTTCTTTTCTTCCTGCTCTACCAGCAACCTGAGTTAATAATTGAAATGTTCTTTCATCTGATCGAAAATCGGGTATCCAAAGAGAAGTTTCGGCTGATATTACCCCAACTAAAGTAACATTTCCAAAATCTAATCCTTTTGAAACCATTTGTGTTCCAACAAGAATTTGGATTTCCCCTTTTCTAAATCTATTTAATATTTCTCCTAAACTTCCTTTTTTAGAAGTTGAATCTGAATCAATTCTTTCAATTGATGCATTAGGAAAATAATAGGCAAGTTCATCTTCAACTCTTTGTGTACCTGTACCAAAAAATTTTAATGCAATGGATCCACATGTTGTACATGCTTTGGGTACTGGTTGTAAAAAATTACAGTAATGACATTGTAAAATATTTTTATTTAAATGATGAACCATTGAAACCGAACAATTCGGACACATAATAACTTCACCACAATCATTACAATAAACCTGAGTGGCAAATCCTCTTCTGTTTTGAAGTATAATTACATTTTCATTTTTAAATAATCTTTGTTTTATCTCTTCAAGTAATGTATGTGAAAACACACTTTCAATTTTTTTCTTTTTCTTTTCAATAGTTAAATCAACCAATTTAATTTGTGGAAGAAGAGCATTATCAATTCTTTCCGGTAATTCAAGTAAAGTATATTTTTTATTTTTTGCATTGTACATACTTTCAATTGATGGAGTTGCCGAACCAAGTAAAATCGGACAATTATTAAACATTGCTCTCATAACTGCTGCATCTCTTGCGTGGTACTTAGGAACAATTTCATTTTGCTTATAACTTTGATCATGTTCTTCATCAACAATTATTAAACCTAAATTCTTAAATGGTGCAAACAAAGCCGAACGTGGTCCTATAACTAATTTATATTTTCCTTTTATTATTCCTCTCCATGAATCATACCTTTCTCCAAGGGACATTTTACTATGAAGCACTGTAACAATTTCTTTGAAATAATTATAAAATCGTGATGTGATTTGTGGTGTTAATGAAATTTCCGGAACTAAAATAATTACTTCTTTACCCTGTTCAATTACTTTTTTTGCTAATTCAATATATACCTGAGTTTTTCCACTTCCTGTAACGCCATATAAAAGAAAGCTTTCAAATTGATTTGATTCTATTTTTTCCGAAACTTTTTCAACCACAATTTTTTGTTTTTCTGTTAACTGAATATTTATCTTTTCTTCAGTATAAGTTTCCTGATAAACTCTATCTATTTCTTTTTCAATTATTTTTATTAATCCTTTCTTTTCGAGAGCATTGATTGATGAAATAGTGTTGTTTGTTTTTTTAATAAGTTCACTTTGTTGGATTGCTTCTTTTTTATTTAATAATTCAAGTAAAAGAACTAATTGCTTGGGCGATTTTTTTTCTATCTCCGGAATTATATCATAGATTTCGTCAACTGATTTTGCAAGTTCAACAAATTTTGCTTTTTTAATTTTAACTTTAGCTTCGTCTAATAAATCTAAAACCGAAACTGCACCTACTTTTTCTAATGAACGAATTAATGAATAAATATTTTTTTTTCTAACTAACTTTTGAAGTGCAGAGATATTATTTACTTCTTTTTGAGATAAAGCTAATAATAATTTTGATCGAACAGAATTTTTATTTTTTTCTTTATCGTATAAATCTTTACAATAATTAATATCACTCACAATTTTTCTTTTTGTTTCAACATCACTTCCATAAGGAACAGCATTACGCAAAGCTTCACCCAAAGAACTTATGTAATATTCTGAAATCCATTCATAAAATTTTAATTCTTTCTCATCAAAGATTGGGTTTTCATCTAAAATATCCTGAATTGGTTTTATTTTTTCTTTCAAATCAGTTTTATCATTTATTGATATAACAAAACCGGTTAAAATTCTTTTACCAAAAGGTGCAACAACCCGCACACCAATTTTTAAATTTTCTTCTAACTCTTTAGGAATTAAATAGGTAAATGAATTTCTAAAAGGTAAAGGAAATACAACCTGACAATACATAATCTTCTGTAATTAATTTGTTTCAAATATAATTAATGTTAATAATCTTTACTTTAACTAATAAAAGAATTCTTAATTTATTTTCATTTCAGAAAGTGGTTTCTTAATTTCGAATTACAAAATCAATGGTGAAATAATGAAATTACCAGATTCAACCAAAAATTGGATTTCATTAACTGGTGCTACAATTGCATTAATCACATTTTCGATGATTGTGTTTCTTTTTGTTATAAGTTCAATCTTTGATCATGGAAATACATATTTAGGTTTAATTATATATGTTTTATTACCTGCCATTTTGTTTATTGGATTATTATTAATTCCAATTGGAATGTGGATAAAAGTTAAAAAAGAAAAATCGGGAGCAATTAAAAAAGTTGGTTGGCCAATAATAGATTTTAACGATCAAAAGCATAGAAATGCATTCACAATTTTTTCTGTTGGAACAGCAATTTTTTTGCTAGCAAGTTCTGTAGGAAGCTACGAAGCATTTCATTATTCTGAATCAGTTGAGTTTTGCGGAAAAATTTGTCATTCAGTTATGAAACCCGAATTTGTTGCTTATCAAAACTCACCTCATGCAAGAGTAGCCTGTGTTGAATGTCATGTTGGTACCGGAGCCGATTGGTATGTTCGCTCAAAATTAAGTGGTTTATATCAGGTTTATGCTGTTACACTAGGAACAGTACCGCGACCAATAGAAACACCAATTTCGAACTTACGCCCTGCAAGAGAAACTTGTGAAGAATGTCATTGGCCTCAAAAATTTTATTCAAGAAAATTAGTGCAAACACGTCATTATTTATCTGATGAAAATAATTCTGAATGGGATATTTCGTTAATGATGAAAATTGGAGCACCAATCAGTGCTTTGGGTTTACAGGAAGGAATTCACTGGCATATTAATCCAAATGTTAAAATTGAATACAAAGCTTTGGATAAAAAAAGAGAATCAATCCCATGGGTTAAATATACAAACTTACAAACAGGTGAAGTTACAATTTATAAAGATCCATCAATGAATATAGAAGAAAAAAAATTAAATGAATTAGAAACAAGAGTTGTTGACTGTATGGATTGTCATAATCGCCCGTCACACAACTATCAACCACCAGCTTTTTTTATTAACAATGCAATTACTGCTGGATTAATTCCTAAAGAATTACCAAAAATAAAATTTGCAGCAATTGATATTTTATCAAAGGATTTTTCAACAACATTGGAAGCGGAAAAAGAAATTAAAGAAAAACTAAATTTGTTTTATAAAGAAAACTATCCTGATATTTTTAACAACAAAAAAGAATTAATAGATAAAGCAATTAATGGCGTAATTGATGCATTTTCAAAAAACATTTTTCCAGAGATGAAAGTAAGTTGGAAAGTTTATCCCAACAACATTGGTCACCTTGAATTCATGGGATGTTTTAGATGTCATAATGATCAACATAAATCTGAAACAGGAAAATTGATAAAAAAAGATTGCAACTTATGTCACGAAATAAATGCGCAGGGTTATGTCAACAAAATAGAATTGGCAACAATTAATTCAGCTTTAGAATTTAAACATCCGGGAAATGATGTCGGCGATAAATGGAAAAAGATGATGTGCGTCGATTGCCATACTGGATTAAATCCGTATTAAATTAAAAAACAGGATTCATATATGACTAGTAATATTGAAAAGTATGAACGAATTATAAAAATGAACACTTTTTATTTTTATAATAGAGATTTTGAGGAATCATATGAAGGATATATAAATTCCATAAAAGAATTGTTGCTATATATGAAGAATGAATTTGAACTTAAAGGATTAAAAAAAGAAATAGTTGAAAATGTTTTATTAGAAAAAGAAAATGGTTTAAAAGCTCTTCTTACTTTAACTGGTTTTTCTAACGAACAACTCAAGAGAATAATAACCCTAATAAGAGTTGTTGACGACCCAGAATTAAATAAAACTTTTTATAAATCTAAATGGAGTGAAAAAGAAAATATACCTGATATTGAATTGGGAGAATGGTCTGAAAATAAAATTATTAATATGATTAAAACAAATTCATATTTCAGGAAAGGGATTGTCAATTTATTTTTTCAAGGTGCAACTATTCCTTTTTTAACAAAAACATTACCACTTTTTGAAGTAAAAAAATTAAGTTTATCTAAACTTCAATTTAAAATTCCAGAATTACTTGACGCATTAATTAGATATAAAGAAAAAGGTTCTTACTCGGGGCATAAGGAGAATAATCCGGAAATTTTAATAGAAAAATTATTAAAAGAACTAAAAATAAATTTTGAGCATGGAGATTTACTTGAACTTTTTAAAAACGAACCTCTTACTAAAAGGAATATGGATTTCATTATACCGAACAAACAAAATCCCAGAGTAATTATTGAATGTTCCTATTTAGTTACTACTTCTTCAGGACAAGGAGATAAATCTAAAACTGAAATTTCAATAAAATCTTTTATTAAAAAACATTATCCAAAAGCAAAATTTATTGGATTTATTGATGGAATAGGTTGGTATGTACGAAAGAAAGATTTAAAAAGAATGGTAAGCGCATACGATGATGTTTATACGTTTCATGACGAAGAAATGAGAAGATTCAAAAATTTTTTAATCAAAAATAGCTTTTAATTATGATGCAAAAATATATTAATAAAGTTACTAAGGGCGATTTAGTAGAGTTATTTAAAAACATTCCAAGTAATTCAGTAGATGTTACTTTTGCTGACCCACCATTTAATTTAAGGAAAAAATATAATGGGTATAAGGACTCACTTGAATTTGAAGAATATTTAAAGTGGTGTGAATTATGGATTAAGGAAATGGTAAGGGTAACAAAACCATCAGGATCAATTTTTATTCATAATATACCCAAATGGTTAACTTATTTTTCATCTATTTTGAACAAGCATGCGAACTTTAAACATTGGATAAGTTGGGATGCCCCTACTTCTCCAATGGGAAAATCATTGCAACCAAATCACTATGGAGTTTTATATTATGTAAAAGATATAAAACAAACCAAGTTTTATGAAATAAGAAGTCCACATAAGAGATGTAGAAAATGTGGTTATTTACTAAAAGATTATGGGGGAAAAAAAAATTTATTGCATCCATTTGGACCTCTTATTTCTGACGTTTGGACTGATATTCATAGAATAAAACATAATAAATATAGAGATGATCATCCTTGCCAATTACCAATTCATTTATTAGAAAGAATTATCTTAATGAGTTCTGACGAAAATGATGTTATTTTAGATCCTTTTATGGGAACTGGGACAACAGCAATAGCAGCTAAAAGATTAGGAAGAAACTTTATTGGTTTTGAGCTGGATGAAAAATATGTTGAAATTGCAAATCAAAAAATTAAAACTGAAAGATTCAAATCAAATATTGATGATATATGGGTTAGTTTTTTTAATAAAGATATTATTACTATTAGAGATATTGATTGGAATGCATTGTCTAAATTCTATTATTTACCTAACCAAAATAAAGACATAGATAAAAATCAAATTGTTTTGATTAAAAATTCTAAGCATTTTAAAAAATTTCTTCACCATGATTTACAAAAAGATGATACTTTAGAACTTAATTTTTGTAATTGTGCTTAATTATTATGATTGAAATCAAAAACCTGAAAAAATCATTCGGCTCAAATTACGTTCTTCGCGGCGTTGATTTAGATATTATTAAAGGAGAATCCTTAGCAATAATTGGAAGAAGTGGTTGTGGAAAAAGTGTTTTACTAAAACATATTGTTGCGCTTTTAATTCCTGATGAAGGATTTGTAAAGTTTGATGGAAAAATTGTACACGAAATGAACACATTTGAACTTTATGAAATGAGAAGAAAATTCGGATTTCTATTTCAAGGTGCTGCTCTTTTTGATTCTATGACTGTTGAAGAAAATGTTTCATTACCATTAGTGGAAACACAAAAAAATTTATCTAAAAAAGAAATAAAAAAAATTATTGATGAAAAATTAGATTTAGTTGGTCTTAAAAATACAAACAACTTAAAGCCTGCCGAACTTTCCGGTGGAATGAAAAAAAGAGTTGGATTAGCAAGAGCTTTAGTAACAAATCCTGAGTTTATTTTATATGATGAACCGACTACCGGGCTTGATCCGGTTATGTCCGATGCAATTGATGATTTAATTAAAGAACTAAATCAAAAAATTAATGTTACTTCTATAATTGTTACTCACGATATGTTCAGCGTTAAGAATGTTGCTGATAAAATTGCAATGATGCATGAAGGGAAAATTTACTTTAAAGGAACTCCAAACGAATTAATAGATAGCAATGACCCGGTAATTCAAAAATTTATTCAGAGAACAGGATTTTAGATTTGTCAAAAAATAAAATTAAATATGTTTGTTCAAGTTGTGGATACGAAACATTAAAATGGCTTGGTAAATGTCCACAATGTGAAAATTGGAATACTTTTATTGAAGAACTTGTTGAAGAAAAAAAATCTTCCATTAAAAGAAATTATGATGATACTAAAATCACAAAACTTGACACAAAACAAATTGAAACAGAAAAAAGAATATTAACAAACATACAAGAGCTGGATAGAGTTTTAGGTGGCGGATTAATGCCGGGTTCAATTGTTTTAATTGGTGGCGATCCGGGAATCGGAAAATCAACTTTGGTAATGCAAGCAGCGGGCAAAATAAACGATTCCGTTTTATATGTTACCGGCGAAGAATCTTACAATCAAATTAATCTTCGTGCTAAAAGACTAAATATTAAAAATGATAACATTTCAATTATGACAGAAACAGATTTGGATCATATTATTTCTGCCATAGACAAAACAAAACCTAAAGTTGTTATTGTTGATTCAATTCAAACAACATATAAATCAGATTTCGACAATGCACCCGGTACAATTACTCAAATAAGAGAATGTACTGTTGAATTAATGCAGCTTGCAAAAAAAACTCACAGTTCAATTATTATAATTGGTCATGTAACAAAAGAAGGAATGATTGCAGGACCAAAAGTTCTTGAACATATTGTTGACACAGTTTTACAATTCGAAGGAGAAAGAAGTTATTCATACAGAGTTTTAAGAGCTCAAAAAAACCGTTTCGGTAGTACAAATGAAATTGGAATTTTTGAAATGCACGATGATGGTTTGCACGAAGTTTTAAACCCAAGTGAAATATTTTTAAGTGAAAGAGATAAACAAACAACCGGCTCGGTTGTTACTGCAAGCATTGAAGGTACACGTCCAATTTTACTTGAAGTTCAGGCACTTGTTACACCTTCTTCGTATGGTAACCCTCAAAGAGTTGCAACTGGTTTTGATTACAGAAGACTTTCAATTTTATTAGCTGTTCTTGAAAAAAGAGCAAACCTTAGATTATCAATTCAAAATGTTTTTTTGAACATTGCCGGTGGTATTCGCATTGATGAACCTGCTGTTGATTTAGCAATTTGTTCTTCAATAGCATCAAACTTTTTAGATAAATATTCAAAAAGCGATACAGTTGTAATAGGAGAAGTCGGTTTAGGTGGTGAGGTTAGAAGTGTAAATCACATTGATAAAAGAATTCAGGAAGCAAGCAAACTTGGTTTCAAAAAAATTATTATTCCTTCAAATAATTTAAAGTCTATCAAATCTAAAAATTCAATTGAAATTATACCTGTTGATAATTTGCATTCTGCCCTTTCAAAAATTTTTGAATAAGATTTATAATGAATAGTAATATCATCAACACAATTCAAACGATGAATCTACTTGGCAAAAAAAAGATTCCTTTTCTTTTTGTTATTGATTTTGAAATGGAAAACTCATTTGTTTTTCAACTTTCCGAACTAACAAATGAAAATATTTTTTTTTGTATTAACGAGCCAATAAAAGAAAAAATTGATAAAAATTTTTTCTTTAAAAAATCACCCGTGAATTTTGAGACTTATAAAAAAGCATTTGAATATGTTAAAGAAGAAATAAAAAAAGGAAACAGTTATTTAACCAATTTAACTTTTCAAACAGAAATTGAAACAAATTTAACACTCGAAGAAATTTATGAATTTAGTAATGCCAAATATAAATTGTTGTTTAAAGATCAGTTTGTAGTTTTTTCACCTGAGTGTTTTGTCAAAATTGAAAATGGAATTATTTCATCTTATCCGATGAAAGGAACAATAGATGCAAAAATTCCAAATGCAAAAGAAATAATTTTAAAAGATGAAAAAGAATTTGCCGAACATGTAACTATTGTAGATTTAATTAGAAATGATTTAAGCATTGTTGCAAAAAATGTTCATGTTGAAAATTTCAGATATGTTGAAAAAATAGTTACAAATGAAAAAGAGTTGTATCAGGTTAGTTCAAAAATTGTTGGCGAACTTCCACATAATTACAATGAAATTATTGGAGATATAATTTTTTCAATGTTGCCCGCCGGTTCAATAAGTGGCGCACCAAAGAAAAAAACTGTTGAGATAATTAAAAAAGCAGAAAATTGTAAACGAGGTTTTTACACCGGAATTTTTGGTTTGTTCGATGGCTTTAATTTAGATAGCGCAGTTATGATTAGATTCATTGAAAATAATAATGGAAATTTATTTTATAGAAGTGGTGGTGGAATTACATATTTAAGTGATGTAAATTTAGAATATCAAGAACTAATTGATAAAGTTTATGTCCCAATTGTTTGAAACAATAAAACTTCAAAACAAAAAATTATTCAACATTGAATTTCACAATGAAAGAATGAACAATGCCCGAAAAATTCTTTTTTCGTGTAATGATTTTATTAATCTCGAAGATGTTATTCAAATACCTGCCGGAATTTCGGATAACATCTTTAAATGTCGGGTTATTTATTCAGAAAAAATTAATGATATTGAATTTCAACCTTATTATGAAAAAAAAATAAATTCACTTCAGGCAATTAATGTTGATTGGATTGATTATAGCTACAAATATTTGGATAGGTCAAATCTTCAAAAACTTCTTTGTAAATGTATTGCTGATGATGTTTTAATAATTAAGAATGGTTATGTAACAGATACAAGTTATACAAATGTCGTTTTTTATGATGGCAAAAAATATTTTACTCCTAACACACCTTTGCTAAAAGGAACAAAAAGAGAAAAACTTTTACGTGAAGGAATAATTCAAGAACGAGAAATTAAATTAAGTGATATTTATAAATATCAATCATTAATATTAATTAACTCCATGTTAGATCTAGATATTGAAAAAGCAATTCCAATAGAAAAGATTATAATTAGAAATGAATAAAATAATTTTTGTACTAAGAATAATTTTAGGTTTTACTTTTGTTTTATCTGCTTATACTAAATTTATTTCTCCGGGAATAATTGAAATTATTTTAGTTGAACATAAAATAGCAAATTCAAGAGAACTTGCTGCTGTTTTTGTAAACATATTAATTTCTTTAGAATTAGGATTAGGTTTACTTCTTCTTCAAAAAAACTTTTTAAAGAAATTGGTATTACCTGCTTCTTTTTTCTTTTTATCTGTTTTTTCAATTTATTTGATTTACACAGGATTTATAATTGGCGATCAACAAAATTGTGGTTGTTTTGGAACAATGATTGAAATGTCGCCGATTGAATCTTTGATTAAAAATTTAATATTAATATTAATTGTAATCATAATTTTTGTCAGAAATGAAAATGACAATAAAAATAAAGTTCAGTTTGCAACTACAATTATAATATCCTTTTTAATTGTTTTTTCTTTTTTACCAATCAAAAAAAATTATGATGAAAAATTTTCGAAATACACTAACTTTGAAAAATATGGACGTGTTGATTTATCTGAAGGTAAAAAGTTAATTGCTGTAATGAACACTGAATGTGAACATTGTCAACATACTGCATATGAATTAGGAAAGATGAAAAAACAATTTAAATGGTTTCCTAAAATTTTAGGACTCTACTTTAGCGAAGGGCAAGTGAGTGTTGATTCATTTGAAACAATTACAAAATTTGAAATTCCTTATAAATTAATTTCAGCATCAGAGTTTTTTAATCTTGTAGGTCAATCACCACCAAGAATTTACTTCCTTGAAAATGGAAAAGTAAAAGAATATTGGGATAAAGATTTTGTGAAAAATATTACATTGAATTTTTCAAAGAATGATTAGAACACAGATTTTTATGATTTTATTAAGATTTAAATCTGAGAAAATCTTAATGTTTAAGAAAAATCAGTGTCCCATTTCTATTTTCCTAACTTGGAATCAACTAGTTTTTGTAAATCGCCTACACATTTCAATTGTAATAATTCTCTGCTTTTAAATTTAATTCCAAATTTTTCTTCAACAGCAAGAATAATATTAATATGATTAAGAGAATCCCAACCCGGAACCTGAGGAGCTATTGTTTCATCCTGAAGATCAAAATCTTCCAGGTTAAGTTGTTTTAAAATTACTTCTTTCAATTCGTTTGAAATCATATTTATTTACTCCAAACTTGTGGATCGTTTCCGTTAATTAATCTTTCTTTATTAGCTTTTCGGCTTGGTTTACCTGCAGAACTTTTTATCAGCCAACGTGGTGGAACAAGATATACTTTATGAATATTTATATCAATTGCCATTCCGGCTTTTAAAATACTTAACCTTAAATTTTTCTTTTCATCTTCTGATTCAAATTTAGTTTCAGCAACAACAGCAACTTGCTCTGTACCCAAATTTTCATCTTCTTCACCAAATGCAATTACTCTACCGGGAATAACTCCTTCAACATTATTAATTGCATCTTCAATATCTTCAGGATAAATATTTTTTCCTGCAACAATAATTATATCTTTTTTTCTTCCAATGATGTAATAATCATCTTCATATTTAAAACCGTAATCACCGGTATAATACCAACCATTTTCTAAAACTTCAGCAGTTTTTTCCGGATAATTTCTATAACCATCAAACATAGATTCTGAATGAACAGCAATTTCTCCAACCATACCATCGGGCAAATCATTTCTTTTTTCATCAACAATTCTAACAGCACAACCTTCAATCAATTTTCCACTTGATACACAAATTCTTTTTACTGCATTTTCATCGGCAAATTTAAAAACACCATTAGATAGTAAATTTCTATCAGCAACTAATTCTGGTATTGGTTTTCCTTCTTCCGTTTGTGTTACAGCTAAAGTTGTTTCTGCCATTCCATACATTGCTGTTAATGCCAATGGATTAAATCCATATTTCACGAAACGCTTTGCAAATTTTTCATGACTATCATGTCTTACTGGTTCACTTGCATTTATTACTCTTTTTACGGTTGATAAATCAATACCTTCAAGTTCTTCTTCATCTATTTTTTCTGCGTAAATGTTATAAGCAAAATTAGGAAGCCAAAGTAATGTTCCTTTTTCTTGTGTAATTGCTTCTAGTTGAATAACGGGTGCAAGAACCCATTGAAATGGATCAATTTGAACTGAAGGAATTCCATAAGCAAGTGGAATATGATATGCACCTATTAAACCCATATCATGATAAAGTGGAAGCCAACTAACTACTTTATCATCTTCTTTTAATCCGATTGCTTTTCCATAATATTTAACATGTTTTAAAACTGCATTATGAGAAAGTACAACTGGTTTTTGTAAACCTGTTGTTCCGCTTGAATGTTGTAATAAAAATGGTTCAGCAGGATCAACATTATTTGCTATTTGTTCGATTTCATTATCAAGGTTTGGATCAATATCACTTTGGATATCCCATTCAAGAGGGAAAAAAATTGCTTTAATAGTGCTGCCCGGTTTTTCAATTAATGGTCTTATTAGTGGTTCTAATTCTCTTTCGGTTAAAATATAATCAAGCCCGGAACGTTGAGACATTCCTTCAATTCCCTGACGAAATTTATCGGGATGTAATCTTGGATTTGGATAAGCAAGCACAGCAGGTAAAGCTGTAGTTCTACTTATTCCTAAGTATAGAGGATAAAAATTTGGATTATGCCTCATTACAATAGCACATACATTTCCTTTTTCGATACCATGTTTTTTAATATGTACAGAAAATTTTTTTGCAGTTTGAATTAACGATTGGAATGTCCATCTAATAGGTTCTTCACCGGCTTTCCAATGAATTATAGCGTCACGGTTTGGATATTTTTTTGAATTTAAAGACCAACGTTTCCAAAGTGTGTTTGCTTCTTCAATATTGAAATCAAATCCGCTCATTTTTTCCCTTATTTAATTGAGCTTAAATTATTTATATAAATCAAGTAATGCATCTGTGAAAAGTTGTGCTACTTTTTTAGCTCCTTGATCGTTAAAATGAATATAATCTTTAAATGCTAAAGGTGGATTAGCATTTACCCAAGAAGACATTGAATTTTCACCACCCATTGCATCAAATAAACTCCAAAAAGCAATGTTTGTTGTTTTTGCAATATTTTTTTGAGATTCAATTAATCTTAGTATGGAAGGATCTGTTACAAAATCTGAACCTTTTTTCATTGAGCGGTCGTGAACTGATACTAAAACTATACTTGCTTTAGGAAATGCTGTTTTGAAATTATTAATTACTTTCACCATTTCTCTTTCGTACCAGGTATAATCTGTTTTATTTCCGGCTATGTTTAGTCCAAATTCCAATACTATTAATTTGTAATCTAAATACTTTGCAAATTCTTTTAACAAGTTAACATCAAGTTGTTGAAGATCAACACCACTGTTTCCTCTTAATGGAAAATTATCTACATAAATACCCGGATCGTTTTCCAATGTTACTCCATAAAAAACAGCTTGGTCTGCAACCGGAAATTCTATTTTAATTTTTTTTGCTTTTGTAGTTGGTTTTAAAATTAATTCCTGAATACCAGTTCCGGTTTTCAATGCTATTGTTTGTTTTGCTCCATCATCAAAATAATAGTTTATGTTCGATGGTTTAGCATTAGCATAATATAATTTTACAACACTAAAATCTTTTAAATATCTTCTTATTGGAGTTGTTTCATATTGCACCCAGGCATTTCCTTTAGGAACATTGGCTTCTCCGCTAATACCAAGTGGTAATTTTTTCGGATTACTTGTGTAGAGTGATGCGGTTTCCCAATTTCCCTGCGAAAATGAATGTTTAGTTGTCATTCTAAAAGTTACATCCTGAGAAACAATTCCTAACCAACCAACTCCATTTCCACCGAATTTATTTTGAAGTGTTTCTCTCATATCTGCTGTAATTAAATCACCTTCAATGGCAGAATCTCCAAAATGTGCGACACGTACACTTTTTGTTTTTGCTAATTTCACAGCTTCAAAAAAATTTATTAGTTGACTTGTGTTTCCGGTGATTGGAGATTTTTTACCCTGAAGATATAATGCTTCATTTAAATTATCTTTTTTCTCTTCATTGAAAAAAAAGGAGGAAGCATAGTTTGTATTTTTGCTATAAAATCTAATTGAAGTTGGTTCTGTTTGTTCAACTTCTTTAATATCAATCAAAACATCTACCTGCTTAATTGTGAAGTTAAGTTTTTCGATTGTGTATTCAATTTTTACAAATGAAATTGCTATCAACATTGCAACGGCGAGCAACACGATATAAAGTGGTTGCTTAATTTTATTTTGTTCCATATTTAACCTTTGTATTGATATTTAAACTTGTTTTTAGAATTAAAATTTATATTTCTTCAGAATTCTGTCAACTTCGTTTGCCCATATTTTGTAAGCATTAGCTTTAAAATGAACACCATCCCAAGTTACTTCATCTCTTAAAAATCCGTTGCGCGATAGTTTAGAATTAATATCTAAAAATTCTATATTATTTTTTTTAGCAAAGTCTGAAAGTAATTTATTTAGTTTATCAACTTCACGGTTTCTTCCTGCGTTAATTTCTGGTGTTCCACCATAATCTTTTCCCCAATTTCTTGCAGCATAAGTTGTTGATTGTATAACTACTGTTATGTTTTTTTCTTTTAATTTGTTAATGAGTTTTACATAAAGAGAAAATATTTCTTCAACAGGTGTCCAATTGTAAATGTCGTTTAATCCACCCATTATAAAAACTATTTTAGGATTGAATTTAAATACATAATCAATTCTAGCGAGAAAGCCACTTAAAATATCGCTTGGTATTCCCATTTCTAATACATTTGTTCTTCCTAATAGCTCGTTCCAATTTGCACCATTAGTTAATGAATTTCCCAACATAATTACATCGGCTTGCTTGGTTTTGTAAGAATCATACATTTCAAGAGTTCTTAAATAAAGTGGATTTTTTAAATATCTGAGTGAATCGGTTTGTGGTTTTATCTGATTGTAGATAACTATATTAATCAAAAATATAAATGCAATTAATTTTTTATAATTCATTTGAATTTTCTTTTTCTTGATTCTTCATTTCTAAAGATAATAATTCGTTTTTTAGATCGATTATTGTTGCTTTCATTTGTGCTATTTGATCTGTTAATTCACTTAATTCTTTCGACTTAATTTCAATTTCTTCAGAAATATTTCTTTTTGTTTCAGTTAAGTTTTGAATTTCATTGTTCGATTTAAATAACAAATCATTTATTTCATTTTGAAGAACAGATTTTTTGTTTTCGAATATTGCTATTTCATTTTTTAATTGTATCAATTCATATTTTGTTTTAGAAAATTCTTCTTTAGCCAATGTTAGTGATTGATTTATTTTCAGGAAGTCTTCCTTTAACATGCCTGTTTGTTTCTCTAAATCATTTTTTTCTTTTTGATAT
>JAOADJ010000035.1 GCA_026417375.1 Melioribacteraceae bacterium
AAATTTTTCTAAAAGATTAAATTGATGGCACCCAACAAATTGTGCTTCCTGTACTAAATATGTTGAATGGATTGGTTTAGGACCAAATCTTAAGTGTGATACAGTTGTTGAACCGGATTTTTTAGAATCATATACAAAGTATCCTTGAGCGTAATTATCTGTTTCTTCACCAATAATTTTAATGGAATTTTTATTAGCCCCAACTGTTCCGTCAGCTCCTAATCCAAAGAATAAACATCTTTTTACTTCGTTTCCTTCAATAACAAATTTTTCATCATAATCTAAACTTGTGAATGTAACATCATCAATAATACCAACTGTAAAATGATTTTTTGGTTTTTCTTCTTTTAAATTATCAAATACTGCCTTAACCATTGCAGGTGTAAATTCTTTTGAAGATAATCCATAACGACCACCAACAACTTTAGGCATTTTATCAAATGGCAATTCATTATTCATTTCTGCTTCAGTTAAAGTTGAAACAACATCTAAATATAAAGGTTCTCCTAAAGCACCTGGTTCTTTTGTTCTATCTAATACAGCAATTTTTTCAACTGTTTTTGGTAATGCTTGTAAGAAATGTTTTGCAGACCAAGGACGATATAAACGAACTTTTAATACACCAACTTTTTCTTCTAATCTGTTAGTTAAATATTCTACAGTTTCTTCAGCTGTTTCTGCCCCACTACCCATAAGAATAATTACACGTTTTGCATCTGGTGCACCATAATAATCAAATAATTTGTATTGACGACCTGTAATTTGAGCAAATCTATCCATCGCATTCTGAACAATATCCGGGCAAGCATTATAAAATCTATTTACAGTTTCTCTTCCCTGAAAATAAACATCCGGATTTTGAGCTGTTCCACGAATGAATGGATTATCTGGTGTCAATGCTCTCTTTTTAAATTCTGTAACAAATTTTTCATCAATCATTGCTTTGATATCATCATTACTTAATGCTTCTATTTTCATTACTTCATGTGAAGTTCTAAAACCATCAAAGAAATGAACAAATGGAATTCTTGATTCTAAAGTTGCGGCATGAGCAATCAAAGCAGTATCCATAACTTCCTGAACAGAATTTGAAGCTATTAAACCAAAGCCTGTTTGTCTAGTTGACATAACATCACTATGATCACCAAAGATTGATAAAGCAGCAGCAGCAATTGATCTTGCACTAACATGAAAAACCGCAGGGGTTAATTCACCGGCAATTTTATACATGTTGGGGATCATTAAAAATAAACCCTGTGAAGCTGTGAATGTAGTTGTTAATGCACCCGTTTGTAATGAACCATGCACAGCACCAGCAGCACCACCTTCACTTTGCATTTCAATTACATTTGGTACAGTTCCCCAAATATTTTTTTCTTTACTTGCTGCCCATGCATCAGATAACTCTCCCATTGGCGATGATGGTGTAATTGGATATATTGCAATTACTTCACTCAAACGATAGGCTACATAGGCTGCAGCTTCATTTCCGTCAATAGTTATTTTTTGTCTTTCCATTTATTTCCTCTATTATTAATTACAAAAAATCGTTTTAATATTTCAAAAATCTTGCCATATATATTTTTCAATAAAATGAATATTTAATCCAAAATTCAATGTTTTGTAAATCCAAAATTTTCACGATTCCGAAAATGAGATTCAGAAGTGATTCTATCTTAATATTAAGAAGTTAAAAAAACGACTTGGCAAAAATATGGAAGTTTTTATAATAAAGACAAAAACATCTTTTAAAATATCTCAAATGGAAATTCTTTATAAATTATAAATTATTGTTTTAAATGTGTCCATAATACACTAAAAAGTTGTCCAAAAGAATTTTTTATCTGGTTGAATTCTTATACCTGGCAATGGAAAATGTAAGTGATTAAGAATAAATTTAATTGCATTTCCAAAATTTCCATTTAAAGGTAATTCATTAGCATCAACATCTAAAGCAATTACAATTTCTCTTTGTGTTTGAGGATTATTTATTAATCCTGATCCAACAGAAATCATTAAAAACTTTGGCCAATATTGTGATAAAAAATATGGTAGTACATTTTTCATTCTGATTGATATCCAATATTTGCTGTATTCATAATCATCAAAAATATTTGCTTGTTTTGGTCCACCAACAATTTTTTTATTCCATTTATAACTGAATCTTGGTTGAAAATTATTAAGGTAAGGAATGTAATATTGAAGCAAATTATAAGAAGCCCCAGCAACATCAGAAATAAAATCTGATTGTGAAAATCCATAACTTTTTGAAAAGCCATCATTTAATTCAATATATAATTCATAAAGAATTGCGAACAGAGTTGAATAATGATATTGTTTACTAATTGAAAAATTGGAATAATCTAAACCATATCTAAAAGCGGATGCTAAAAAATATGTACCTAAAAAATGTCCGATTTTATCTTGACCTAAAGCATAATTATCAAACCAACCATCATTAATTATTTTAAATTTACCTCTATCATGAAACCACCAGTCTTCACCTTGATATAAATGAGCACCAACACCTAAAGCTAAAGTTGTTCCACCAAAAATTGCAAATTTTTTACCATTAATTTTTGTGTCGAGAAC
>JAOADJ010000027.1 GCA_026417375.1 Melioribacteraceae bacterium
TTGAACAATCAGTTGGTAAAGATTCAACAACCGGGCATTGGGAACTTGGTGGAATTATTACTACTAAAGAATTTCCTGTTTTTCCAAATGGATTTCCCAAAGAAATAATTGATAAATTTATTCATGAAACTGGTGTTAAAGGAATTCTTGGAAACTATGCTGCATCAGGAACGCAAATAATTGATGATTTAGGTGAAGAACATGTTAAAACCGGTTTTCCGATAGTTTATACTTCAGCTGATTCTGTTTTTCAAATTGCTGCTCACGAAGAAATCATTCCATTAAATAAACTTTATGAAATTTGTAAAATTACCCGCGAAAAAGTAATGATTAATGAAAATGAAGTTGGAAGAATTATTGCTCGTCCATTCATTACAATTGATGGTAAATTTACAAGAACAACTAATAGAAAAGATTTTTCTGTAAATCCACCCAAATGGACTATTTTAAATTATTTGCAAGATTCAAACATAGAAACAGTTGCTGTCGGAAAGGTAAATGATCTTTTTAATTATTACGGAATTAAACATCAATTCAAAACAAAAAGTAATAATGAAGGTATTGAAAAAATTATTTACGCAAATAAAAATTTTAATAACAGTTTAATATTTGCAAACTTAGTTGATTTTGATGTTTATTATGGTCATAGAAACGATCCTGAAGGATTTTATAAAGCATTACAGGAATTTGATAAACAACTTCCAAATATCATTGATTCACTTGATGACAACGATTTTCTCATCTTAACTGCCGATCATGGAAATGATCCAACAGATATAAGTACAGATCATACAAGAGAATATGTTCCTCTACTATTTTTTAATAAAAACAGAAAAGGTAAAAATTTAGGAATAAGAAATACTTTTGCAGATGTTGCTCAAACTGTTGCTGAATTTTTTAAAGTTAATAACGACTTAAATGGAATAAGTTTTTTAAATGAATAAAAAAAATGAAAATAAAATTTTTATAGATAAACAAACACTTTTTAACAGAATTAAAAATGTTCAAAAATTGCCGGATGAAGTTGTATCAAAGTTTTTAGAAACTAAAGGCAAATTAAAAAAAGACAAATCAAAACATCCAACAAATGAATAAAAAGGTTGAATTTCTAATTGAAACAGATATAATTTTATTACATCTTCTTCAAGATGATATTTCATATTTATCTGAATTAGAAATTGCAATGATAAATGGAGATTGTTTTACTTCAGTAATAAATGCAACTGAAATTTATTTTAATAATTACAATGAAGAAGAAAAAAAATCTGTTGATGCTGTTTTAAATTCATTAAAAGTTTTAGGAATTCATTCAAGATATAGTTTGAACATTTCAGAATTTTTTAATAAAGTTGCGACGCCTCGTGATGCAATTATTTGTTCACTGGCAAAATTTAATAAATTACCAATTTTGACTTATGAATTTGATAGATATAAAAATTCTGGAATTAAAATAATTTCTCCATTAGAATTAAGAGGTTGATTTGATACTTGGAAGAGTTATTGGTACAGTTTGGTCAACAAGAAAAGATGAAGCACTTGTTGGTTCAAAATTTTTAATAGTTCGTCAATTAGATTTAGAATACAAACCAAAGGAATCTACTGTTATTGCAGTTGATAGTGTGGGCGCTGGTGTAGGAGAAGTTGTGTTAGTTGCTCAAGGTAGTTCTGCTCGTCAAACAACAATCACAAAAAACAAACCTGTTGATGCTGTTATTATGGCTATTGTTGATAAACTAGATATTTCAATTAAAGATTAATTATGCATCTGGCTAAAGTCATTGGTACAATTTGGGCAACAAGAAAATATGAATCAATTACTGGTTACAAAATGCAGTTTATTCAACCAATTGATTCATCATTAAAAAAACGTGGTGAACCAATTATTGCGTTAGATACAGTTGGTGCCGGACCAGGAGAAATTATTATTTATGTAACTGCCAGCGAAGCGGTTATTCCTCTTGATGTTGATATGGCCCCTGTTGATGCATCAATTGTTGGTATAATTGATTCTATTAATTCCCCGCAACTATAGGAGGTTCAATGAAAATAGTAAAACAATTTACTAATCGTGAAAGCCAATCATTAGATAAATATTTACAGGAAATAGGAAAAGTTGATCTTCTTACACCAGAAGAAGAAATTGAACTTGCTATTAGAATTAAACAAAATGACTCTCTTGCTCTTGAAAAACTTGTAAAAGCAAATTTAAGATTTGTTGTTTCGGTTGCTAAACAATATCAGAATCAAGGACTGTCACTCGGAGATTTAATAAACGAAGGAAATTTAGGTTTAATAAAAGCTGCAAAAAGATTTGATGAAACCCGTGGGTTTAAATTTATCTCTTATGCTGTTTGGTGGATTCGTCAATCAATTTTACAAGCGTTGGCAGAACAATCAAGAATTGTAAGATTGCCTTTGAATAAAGTTGGTGATTTAAATAAAATTGTAAAAGCATATAGTTCTTTAGAACAAGAGTTTGAACGTGAACCTAATGCAGAAGAAATTGCTCAGGAATTAAATATGGATATAAGCGATATTTCTGATACCTTAAAAGTTTCAGGTAAAGCTGTATCAATGGATGCTCCAATTTCACAAGGAGAAGAGAATAGATTACTTGATGTGCTTGAATCAAATGAACAACCATCACCCGATTCAAATTTAATTACAGAATCATTAAAGAAAGAAATTCAAAGAGCATTATCTACTTTATCTGATAGAGAAGCAGAAGTAATTCAACTTTATTTTGGTCTAAATCGTGATAGTGCATTAACACTTGAAGAAATAGGAGAAAAATTTAATTTAACAAGAGAAAGAGTTAGACAAATAAAAGAAAAAGCTATAAGAAGATTAAGACATGCTTCTCGTAGCAGACACTTGCGTGCTTATTTAGGTTAATAATGATGTTTAAATTCATTAAGAACTTTTTTTATTATCTACTTTTGTTTTTATTTCTGATTGCGTGTACTCCATCAACAAGTGCACAACGTTACGGAAATAAAAAACAAAGCAAGCCAAACAACCCACCTACAAAAACAACAAAAGCAAATTCAAAAAATCAAAAACAAAGCAACACCACTATTAACTCTGAAATTCCAGATTCACTTCAAGAGTTTGATGAAGCACCACCAAAAGAAAGCTCTATCGATAGAAAAGAATTTATTGCTAATTATAAAAATTATATTAATCCCGATGTTCCACTTGGTTTCAGAGAAGAGATTTTGTTACAAGTAATTAAATTTTTAGATACACCTTACAAATATGGTGGAAATACAGAAGAAGGAATTGATTGCTCTGGATTTACAAGACAAATATTTTTAAATGCATTTAATTTAGAACTTCCAAGAAGCGCAAGAGAACAATTTAAAGTTGGAGAACCAATTGAAAAAGAAGAATTATCATTTGGGGATCTAGTTTTTTTTAACACACAAAGAAGATCTAATCCCGGGCATGTTGGTATTTACATTGGCGATAATCAATTTATTCATGCGAGCAGAACATTAGGTGTAACAATTTCTTTTTTAGAAGAAACATATTACAAAAAACGATATGTTGGAGCTCGAAGAGTTGAAAACGATTCTGAATTACATTAATAAATATTTTTCAAGAACAATAAAAATATTTGAGGAGGAGCAAAATGGATTATAGAATTGAAACAGATAGTATGGGAGAAATTCAGGTTCCAAATGACAAATATTATGGAGCTCAGACAGCAAGATCTTTAATGAATTTTAAAATTGGTGGTGAAAGATTTCCATCGGAATTGATACGCGCATTAGCAATAGTAAAAAAAGCAGCTGCAATTACAAATAACGAACTTGGAATTTTACCAAAAGAAAAACTCGATTTAATAATTCAGGCTGCCGATGAAGTAATTGAAGGAAAATTAAATGACCATTTTCCACTTGTAGTTTGGCAAACTGGTAGTGGCACTCAAACAAATATGAATGTTAATGAAGTTATATCTAACCGTGCAATTGAAATTGCTGGTGGTGTACTTGGAAGTAAAAAACCAATTCATCCGAATGATGATGTTAATAAAGCTCAATCAACAAACGATGCCTTCCCAACTGCTATTCATATTGCTGCAGTTGAAGAAATTCACAGAAGACTAATCCCTATGGTAACTAAATTGCGTGATGCTCTTAATGCAAAAGCAATTGAGTTTAAAGACATAATCAAAATTGGCAGAACTCACTTAATGGATGCAACACCTTTAACATTAGGACAAGAATTTTCTGGTTATGCTCAACAACTTACAAATGGTTTAGCAAGAATTAATGACTCACTTAAAAGATTATATGAAATTCCACTTGGTGGAACTGCAGTTGGAACAGGTTTAAATACTCATCCCGATTATGCAGTAAAAGTTGCTGAAAAAATATCTGAGTTAACAGGTAAGAATTTTATTACTGCACCGAATAAATTTGAAGCAATGGCTGGTAAAGATGCATTAGTAGAAATGAGTGGTGTATTAAAAACATTAGCAGCATCATTAATGAAAATTGCAAATGACATTCGTTGGTTAGGAAGTGGACCAAGATGTGGCATTGGAGAAATTTCTTTACCTGAAAATGAACCGGGTAGTTCAATTATGCCGGGCAAAGTAAATCCAACTCAATCTGAAGCAATGACAATGGTTTGTGCTCAGGTTTTTGGTAATGATGTAACAATTAATTTTGCCGGTGCAAGTGGTAATTTTGAATTAAATGTTTTTATGCCGGTTATTGCATTTAATATTTTGCAATCAATTAAATTATTAGCAGATGCTTGCGAAAGTTTTGCTGAACATGCTGTTGAAGGAATTGTTGCAAATGAAATTAATATTAAAAAACACCTCGAAAATTCTTTAATGCTTGTTACTTCATTAAATCCGGTTATTGGCTATGACAATGCTGCTAAAGTTGCTAAGAAAGCTCATAAAGAAAATAAAACATTAAAAGAAGCTGCTTTAGAATTAGGACTTCTGACTTCAGAAAAATTTGATGAAGTAGTTCGCCCGGAAAAAATGATTGGTCCCAAAGGATAACATAATATTAATTTTTATGTCACCCTTTTCAAAAAGGGTGACAATTTACAGCTATGATTGACTTAAAGAAATTAATTTTAATTTTCTTAATAATAAGTTGTACATCTTTAACTGAAAATTCTTCATTAACAAAAGGAACGGTTAAATATATTTCTTTGGAAGGGGGATTTTATGGAATCATTTCAGAAAACAATGAAAAGTTTGATCCAATAAATTTACCAAATGAATTTAAGAAAGATGGTTTAAAATTTTTGTTTTCATATAAGGAAAGAAATGATTTAACAAGTATTCACATGTGGGGAAAAATTATTGAAATTATAGAAATAAAAATGGATATAAAATGAATTTTGATGGAATAATTTCACTTTTAATTGCGTGTATTGAATTAGTTTACATTATTAATGCTTTTATTTTTGGTAAAAAAAATTCTATTAACAAATTTACAATTGCAATTTTAGTTTTACTTTTTGGTTATCAGTTTTTTGAATTTCTGATTTGTTTTGTCGGTTTGCAAAATCAAATTATAATTTACCTTGCAATGGTTGATATAACATTATTACCACCCCTTGGTTTATACTCTTCTTTACTCTTCGCCGGAAAATTAAAAAATTATCATAAACTTATTTTTATCCCGGCATTTTTCTTTATTATTCTTTATGGTTTTTTAATTGGAGAATTAGCCGTTACTAAATGTACTGTTCTTTATGCTTCATATCATTATCCACTCGGCAATCTTTATGCAACATTTTATTATTTACCAATTATTGGTTCTATGATTATATTAAACAAAAAATGGGGATTTGAATCTGACCCTAAAAAGAAAATGCTGACTAGAACATATTTCTTTGGCTTTGCATTTACATTTATACCCTCGATGATTTTTGCATTATTCTTTCCAACATTTGTTCAGGCTGTAGAAAGTTTACTTTGCAAAATGGCATTCGTTTTAGCAACTTTTCTTTTCATCTTCATAATTAAAAATAAAGAGTAAAATGACAGAAACTATTTTGAATATTTATATTGTAATTGAAAATGGATTCATTACTTCATTTAAGGCAAAAGATTATCAAATAGATGGTGATGATAATTCTAAAATTACTTTCTTAAAAGAAAATGCCAGACAAGATTTTCACATAGCTAAAAGTTTTTTATCACCACAAAATAAAAAGGGAGAGTTTCTTTCATATAAAAAATTTTCAAAACTTGAAAAACAAGGTTTACAATTTCAATTATTTGAAGAAATTTTCGAATTCTTCAATGTTCCTCAAAATCCACTTGTTTGTATAACTCCTGTTGTTGATGGAGAAGTTTATTCCGGTTAAAAAAAAATCTTGCATATTTTTAGTTTCGAACTTATCTTGAAATCCAACTTTAAAAGGAGAGTTTCATGGCGATTTATAAAGACTTCAAAACCCTTTCTGAATTATTTCTAATAATGACAAATGAATATGGTCGTAATATGGAAAGACCAGTTCTACATCATAAAGTAAATGACAAATGGATTGGAATTACTTATGATGATTTATTTAAGTCAACAGAAAATTTTGCATTAGGTTTAGCAACTTTAGGGGTTAAAAGAGGGGATAAAATTGCAATCATTGCTGAAAACAGACCCGAATGGGTTTACTCAGATTTTGCAATTCTTGGTCTTGGTGCCATCGATGTTCCTTTATATCCAATATCAACAGCAGAAACTATTGAATTTTGTTTGAATAACTCCGAATCAGTTGGAATTGTTGTATCAAATAAATTCCAATTAAATAAAGTGTTAAAAGTTAAGAATAATTGTAAGACATTAAAATTTATTGTTGTAATGAACAATGAAGAAATTTCTGACGAAAAAAATGTATTTACATTTTCTCAAATACAAAGTAAAGGGTTGGAATTTAAACAATCACATCCTTCTTATTTTGTTGAGAATATAAAGTTATGTCAGGAAAATGAAGTTTGTACAATTATTTATACCTCAGGTACAACAGGTGAACCTAAAGGTGTTGTATTGACACACAAAAATATTGTTTCAAATGTTAAAGGTGCTCACGAAGTTTTTGATATTAATGGTGATGATATTTTCCTCTCATTTTTACCTCTCTGTCATATTTTTGAAAGAATGGCGGGTTATTACACTGCATTTTCATCTGGTGGTCAAATTGCATATGCAGAAAGCATTGAAAAAGTTGCTCAAAATATGAAAGATATTCGTCCAACAATTATGACTGCAGTACCAAGATTATTTGAAAGAATTTATTCAAAAATAAAACGTAATGTTGAAAGCCAACCGGAAAAGAAACAGAAAATATTTAATTGGGCAATTGAAATTGGCAAAGAATATCAAATTGCTACTAAATCCGGTCATCCAATTCCAATATTTTTATCACTTAAAAGAAAACTTGCAGATAAACTTGTCTTTCATAAATTAAGAGAAGCTACTGGTGGACGTTTAAGATTTTTTATTTCTGGCGGAGCTGCTTTATCCAGAGAACTTGGACAATTTTTCGAAGCTGTTGGTATTTTAATAATTGAAGGTTATGGATTAACAGAATCATCACCTGTTTTATCTTGCAACAGAGTAAATGATTATAAATTCGGTACTGTTGGTAAACCTTATCCTGGTGTTGAAATTAAAATTGCTAAAGATGGTGAAATACTTGCTTACGGACCAAACATAATGCAAGGTTATTATAAAAATAAAAAAGAAACCGATGAAACAATAAAAGATGGTTGGCTTCACACCGGAGATATTGGCGTTTTTGATGCTGAAGGATTTTTAATAATTACTGATAGAAAAAAACATTTATTCAAAACTACCGGTGGAAAATATATTGCTCCAACACCAATTGAAAATATGTTTTTAGCAAGTAAATATATCGACCAGTTTGTTTTAATTGGCGATAGAAGAATGTTCTTGAGTGCTTTAATTGTTCCGGATTTTGAAGCATTAAAAGAATATGCAGATGCAAATAGAATTGATTATAAAGATATTGATGATCTTGTTCAGAAAAAACAGATTTATGAATTACTTGATAAAGAACTTGACCAATTCCAAAGAAAACTTGCTAACTTTGAACGTGTAAGAAAATTTGCTGTTCTCGATAAACCATTTACAATTGAAACAGGTGAACTTACTCCTTCTTTAAAAGTTAAAAGAAAAGTAATTGAAGAAAGATATAAAGATTTAATTGAGGATATGTATAAAGGTTTAGATGGGTAAAATATATCGACACAGGTTTTTGTTTAATCATTATTAATAAAAACCTGTGTCTTTTTTTATCTTTAATCATACCTATGACATAAAACCTATTACAAGAATTTTACTATATTTGCCAACGTTATAAACAATCTCTGAGTATTAAAATTGGAAAAAGAAAAAGTATTAGTTACTTCTGCATTACCATATGCTAATGGAAAAATTCATTTGGGACATTTAAGCGGCGCTTATCTTCCAGCTGATATTTATGTGAGATATAAAAGATTAAATGGTGATGATATTATTTATATATGTGGTTCTGATGAACATGGCGTTCCTATAACAATAACAGCTGATAAAGAAAAAGTTTCTCCTCAGGAAATTATTGATAGATATCATGAATTAAATCGTTTAGCTTTCGAAAAATTTGGAATGAGCTTCGATATTTATTCAAGAACTAGTTTACCGATTCATCATCAAACCGCTCAAGAATTTTTTAAATGTTATTATGAACAGGGATTATTGGTTGAAAAAAAATCATTTCAATTTTATGATGAAAAAGCTAAAATGTTTTTACCGGATAGATATGTTGAAGGAACTTGTCCACGTTGCGGAAACGAAGAAGCAAGAAGTGATGAATGTGAAAAATGTGGATCTCTTTACGATCCTTCTGAACTAAAAAATCCTAAAAGCAAAATTACCGGCGAAACACCGGTATTAAAGGAAACTTCACATTACTTTTTCCCTTTAGGTAAATATCAGGAAAGATTAGAAAAGTATATAAATGAATTGAGTGAAAAATATGGATGGAAAGAAAATGTAATTCAATATTGCAAAGGTTGGTTTAATGATGGTTTGAAAGATCGTGCTGTAACACGTGATTTAGATTGGGGAGTAAAAGTTCCTTTGGAAAATGTTCAGAATAAAGTTCTTTATGTATGGTTTGAAGCTGTACTTGGTTATATTTCTGCAACTAAAGAATTATCTGAAAAGAGAAATGATTCAGAACTATGGAAAAAATATTGGCAGGATGAAAAAACAAAATACATTGCGTTTATTGGAAAAGATAATGTTGTTTTTCATACTATTATTTTCCCTGCAATGTTAATGGCATGGAATGATGCAAATAAAGATAAATTTGTTTTACCACAAAATGTTCCGGCAAATGAATTTTTGAATTTTGAAGGGAAAAAATTTTCCAAATCACGTGGATGGGGAATTGACGTTGATGAATTTTTAGAATTGTTCCCGGCTGATTTATTACGATACACTCTTGCTGCAAATTTACCTGAAAATAAAGACACCGATTTTTATTGGAAAGAATTTCAATCAAGAACAAATGGTGAATTGGCTGATATTTTAGGAAATTTTATTAATCGTACACTCACTTTTACATTCAAACATTTTGATGGTAAAGTGCCTCAAAGAAATAAGTTAGAAAAAATTGATGAAGAAATGTTAGTTCTTGTTAAAGATGCACCACAAAAAATTTCTGACTTACTTGAAAAATTTAAAATAAAAGATGCCGTTTTTGAAATGCTAAATGTTGCACGTGCTGGAAATAAATATTTTAATGATTCTGAACCTTGGAAAACAATTAAAAATGATAAAGAAAAATGTTCTACTACAATTAATATTTGTCTCAACACTATTTTTACTCTTGCAGAAATTTTTGAACCGGTTATTCCTTTTACAAGTAAAAAAATATTTGAAATGTTAGATTCAACTCCAGTTGAATGGAAAAATTCTGGTCAAACAAATTTAAAAGAAGGTCATCAATTAAAAGAACCAGAAATTTTATTTACAAAGATTGATGATAAAATAATCGAAGAACAAATAAATAAACTTCCTAAATCTGAAGAAATAATTATTGAAAAAGATGAAGAAATAACAATAGAAGATTTTAAGAAAGTAAAATTAAAAGTAGCACAAATTGTTGCAGCTGAAAATGTTAAAAAGAGTGATAAATTATTGAAACTACAAATTGATTTAGGAAATGAGAAACGTCAACTTGTAGCCGGAATTGCAAAAAGTTATTTACCTGAAGAATTAATTGGGAAAAAAGTTTTAGTTGTAGCAAATCTAAAACCTGCAAAACTTTTTGGAATTGAATCACAGGGAATGGTTTTAGCATTAGATACTTCAGAAGAAGGAAAAGTAAAACTTATCGAAATAGATCAATCTATTCAGTTAGGAAAAACAGCTAAATAAGTTTTGAAATATTTGATGAAACAATAAAAATTAATCAATGTTAAACAATCACAAATTTAATAAGTAGAAATAAATGGAGGAAACTGAATGCGTTATACTAAGTTGTTATTTGCTGTAATATTATCATTTATCATAACATCATGTGCAACAGAACATTCCAAAATTGTTGTTGCAGAATTCGGAAATCAGAAAATCTACTTAGGTGAATTTGAAAAAGCTTATTCTAAAAATGTTGGTGGAATTGAAAAGGCAAAAACAGATTCATTCCCTTCATATCAAAAATTTATGGACTTGTACATTAATTATAAAATGAAATTACGTGATGGAGTTGTTCGTGGATATAATAAAGATGAAGATATGCAAAAAGAATACATTGATTATAAAATTAATATTGGTTCAACATTATTTCTTGAAAGAGAATTATATGAACCAAACCTTAAACAGTTATATGAAAGAAGAAAAGTAGAATTTCGTGCAAGTCATATTTTCTTTAGAGAAGATTCTGTTTGGACAAAAGAAAAAATTATTGCTCATGCAAAAAAATTAATTGACAGCTTAAACAGAGGAGCAGATTTTGCAAAACTTGCGCGCGAAAATTCTAAAGATGAATATACTGCTTCACGCGGTGGTGATGTTTACTACTTCACAGCTGGTAGAGTAAATAGCCCAGTTATTGAAGATGTAATTTATTCTCTTGAACCAAACCAAGTTTATCAGGAACCAGTTTATTCAGGATTTGGTTGGCACATTTTAAAATTAACAGAAAAAAATCTTCGTCGCTCTGCAATAAAATGTTCTCACATTTTGATTAGAACTGAAGATTCAACAGGTGTTTACGATACTGTTAAACCTTACCAGAAAATAAAAGAAATTGAAGAAGAATTAAAAAAAGGTGCTGACTTTGGGGACCTTGCTCTTAAATATTCAGAAGATCCCGGAAGCAAAAATCAAAAAGGTGATTTAGGTTTTTTTGAACGTGGTAGAATGGTGCCTGAATTTGATGAAGCTGCATTTAAATTAAAAGTCGGTGAAGTTTCTCCAATTGTTAAATCACAATATGGTTATCATTTAATAAAACTTACTGATGAACAAAAACCAAAATCTTATGAAGAAGAAAAAGAAGATTTACGTGAAATGTTCAAACGTGTTCGCTATAAATCTGAAAATGAAAAACTTACAGAAAAATTAAAAAGAGAATTTAATTTTACTTTAGTTAATGAAACTATTCAACAAATTAACCAGGACAAATCAGATTCAGTTCGTATTACACTTGATTACAAATCAACAAATTTCTTTAAGAAATATGGAAACAAACCATTAATTAAATTAACAACCAGAACATTTAACGTTGATAGTTTATTTAGTTTTATGATTAAAAGTCCATCATATTTAGGACAATTTTTAGAACCAAAATTATTTGATAGAGCATTAAATCAATATGTATCTGAAATATTAGTAAGAGAAAAAGCATTGAACTATGATAAAGAAGATAAAGAATTTGCTCAACTAATGGATGAATACAGAAATGGAATGTACCTCTTTAAAATTCTTGAAGAAGAAGTCTGGACAAAAGTTAATATTGATTCTGCAAAAACAAAATTATTTTGGGAAAAGAATAAAGAAAAGTTTACATGGCCAAACAGAGTTGAATTCAAAGAAATTTATGTAAACAGCGACTCACTTAAAAATGTAATTGCCGGATTATTAAAAAATGGTGCAAACTTCGACACACTTTACAATCGTTATAATCAAAGAACAGGTTATGAAAATAATCCAGGTTTTTATGGATTAGTTGATATAAACTCTAATGAACTTTCTAGAAAAGCAAATTCATTAAAAGAAATCGGACAAATATCAGAACCATTTAAATTTCAGGATGGTTGGTCAATAGTTAAATTAATAAGGAAAGATTCTGCTCGCCAGAAAACTTATGATGAAGCTAAAATTGAAGCCGCAAGTATGTATCAGGAGTTTGAAAGTAAAAGATTAGAAGAAGAATATTTAACCAAATTGAAAAATTTATATAAACCAAAAGTTTATTATGAAGAGCTTAGAAAAGCTTTTAAAAATTAGTACTAATATTTTATTCCTATCTTTTTTTGTTTTTAATTCTTGTACAGAAAAAAAACAAGATGATAAAAAAATAATTAAAGTAAACGAATCAGTTTTAACTGAAGCAGAACTCGATTCAATGATTTATGAAAAAAGTAACAGTGCCAAATTAAGAGAAGAATTAATTAATGAATGGATTGAAGACGAGATATTATTCCACGAAGCTCAAAAAGAAGGAATTTTGGAAAACAGTGATTACAAAAAAATCTTAATTAAAGCACAAAAAAAACTTGCAAATTCATTTTTGATAAAAAAAATTTTAGAAGAACAAGATTTTCAGATTAAAGAAGATGAAGTAAAAAAATATTATGAAGAACATAAAGATGAATTTAAATTAATTGATGATTTGTACAATGTTAAAATTGCAACTTTAAAAAACTATGAAGATGCAATAACATTTAGAGATAAATTAATCGAAACAAACTGGAACCTGGCAGAAAATTATTTTAAAGCGGAAAAAATTTCATATGAAATAAAAGAATTAAGTCTGTATAAAAATGAAATTCAACCAATTCAACTTTTGAGAATCTTAAATATTATTAGTGTTAATGAAATATCATCAGTAATTGAAATTGATAACAATAATTTTTTAATAGTACAGTTACTTTATAAATTCTCAAAAAATGAAATACCTAAAATTGAATTTGTAAACAAAGAAGTTAAACAAAAATTATTAGTGAATAAACAAAAAGAGTTCATTGATAATTACATCAAAGAATTGATCTCAGAACATAATTTGGAAATTGAGAGGTTTGAATAATGAAAAAAGTAATTTTGTTGTTAATTATATCTTCAACCATTTTTGCTCAAAAAGTTTTAGATAAAATTGTAGCTGTTGTTGATAATGAAATTATTCTTCAGTCTGAATTAGATTTCAGAGTGAATATAGAGGCAGCTCAGAAAAATTTAAACCCGGCTGATTCAACATTAAGACGAGCTATTTTGAATTCAATAATAGAAGAAAAATTACTTTATGCTCAAGCAGATATGGATACAATTAAAGTAACTGATGAACAAGTTCAGCAACAACTGGATTATCAAATAAATTATTTCATACAGCAATATGGATCTCGTGAAAGATTAGAACAAGTTTATGGAATGCCACTCGAAAAATTGAAACGCTCTCTTCAGGATGATGTTAGAAAAAACATAATGGCTCAATTGCTTCAGCAAAAAAAGTTTGGACAAATTGAAGCATCAAGAAAAGAAGTTGAAGATTTTTTTGAAACTATAAAAGATTCTTTACCTATTGTTCAATCAAAGTATCAAATAGCACATATATTTGTTAATCCTAAAACAGGAGAAAGAATAAAGCAAAAAGCTAAAGCGTTTGCGCAGTCACTTTTAGATTCAATAAAAGCAGGAAAAGATTTTTCAGAACTTGCGAAAAAATATTCAGACGATCCAGGTAGTGCACAAAACGGTGGCGATTTAGGTTTTCAAAAACGTGGAGTACTGGTTCCCGAATTTGAAGCTGCTGCTTATTCCTTAGCACAAAATCAAATTTCAAATGTTGTTCAATCTCCTTTCGGATTTCATATAATTCAAATGTTAGAAAGACGAGGCGATGCAATTCATACAAGACATATATTAGTTAGAATTAAAGCTGATGATGAAGCGGATTTACAAGCAATTGAATTCTTAAATGAAATAAGAGACAGTATTGTAAGAGGGAAAAATTCTTTTTCCTATTATGCTAATAAATACAGTGATGATAAAGAAACTGCTAGGTTTGGTGGTGAAATCGGAACTTTAGAAGTAAGTCAACTTGATAAATCATTACTTGATATTGTTTATAAATTAAAAGAAGGTGATATAAGTTATCCTAAAAGAATTGATGTCGATAGAAATACTTACGGGTTTCATATTGTTAAACTGATTAAAAGAATTCCTGAACATAAACCAAGTTTAGATCTTGACTATAATGAAATAAAACGACTCGCTGATTATTCTAAAAAACAAAAACTCTATGCAAAATTTGTAGAAGAGATTAAAAAAAATATTTATTGGGAAATTAAAAACTAATCTGAGGAAAAATTGCTTTTAACTCCAAAGGATGATGTAGAAGCTGTAAAAATTTTATCTGAATCAATTGATAAAATTAAAAATGAAATTTCAAAAACTATTATTGGTCAGGATCAAATAATAAATGACTTATTAATAAGTTTATTTGCAAAGGGTAACTGTTTATTAATTGGTGTTCCGGGTCTTGCAAAAACTTTATTAATTAAAACTCTTGCAGAAGTTTTGGATCTAAAATTTAACAGAATACAATTTACTCCGGATTTAATGCCAAGTGATATAACAGGAACTGAAATAATTGAAGATGATTCAACTTCAAAGAAAAAACAATTCAGATATATTGAAGGACCTATATTTGCAAATATAATTTTAGCCGATGAAATAAATCGTACACCACCTAAAACTCAATCTGCTTTACTTGAAGCAATGCAAGAACATAAAGTTACATCTGCAGGTGTAACAAGAAATTTAGAAGAACCATTTTTTGTTTTAGCAACTCAAAACCCTATTGAACAAGAAGGAACTTATCCTTTACCAGAAGCACAACTTGATAGATTTATGTTTAATCTATGGTTGGATTATCCCTCTTTTAATGAAGAAATTGAAATAATAAAAACAACAACAAGCGACTATAAACCAAAATTAAATAAATTACTTAATGCTGATAACATAATTTATTTTCAAGAATTAGTTAAAAGAGTTCCAGTAGCTGACAATGTAATTGAATATGCTGTTAAATTTGTCAATCAAACAAGACCTTCAATTTCCAATAATAACTTTGTTAAAGAAAAAGTTTCCTGGGGAGCTGGACCGCGAGCTTCTCAGTATTTAATTATGGCTGCTAAAACAAAAGCTATTTTTGATGGAAGGTTCACTCCAAATATTGATGATGTAAAATATTTCCTAGTTCCTGTTTTACGTCATCGGATAATTCCAAATTTTTCTGCCGAAGCTGAAGGTATTAATTCTGTTGATATTATTAAAAAATTATCCGAAGAAATTTGAAAAGTTTTATAAAGACACTATTAAAATTAATTTTTCTAGTTGTTATTATTTTTTCTTGTAAAAAAGAAAAAATTGAAGTACAAAAAGAAATTCAACCAAATCCATTTCAACTTGAAATTGATGATTTAATTTCAATTAAAGATACAATCAAACAATCAGAAACAATCTCTGATATTTTAATTCCCCACAATGTTTCGCTGCAATTAATACATGAATTAGAAAAAAAATCATTAAATATTTTCCCATTAAGAAAATTTAAAGCTGGTAATGAAATTTATATTTATGCAAAATGGGATTCTGTAGAAACCCTGAAATATTTAGTTTACCCAATTGATGAAATAAATTATGTTGTTTATGATTTAAGAGATTCAATAAAAATTTACAAAAAACAAATTCCACATTATATTAAAACAGAATTAGTTCAATTTAAAATTGAAGAAGGATTAATTCTGGATTTAAAGAAGTTAAATCTTGATACTGAGATAGGATTTACAACTGCTGATATTTATGAAAGCAAAATTGATTTTACAACTTTGCAACCAGATGATGAATTCAAAATATTAGTTGAACAATATTATGTTGATAATAAACCTGTAAAATTAAGTAAAGTAGTTGCCGCTCAAATAAAATATAAGAATAAAGATTATTATGCATTTCTTTACGAAAAGGAAAACAAAAACAGTTATTATGATGAAACAGGCAAAAGTATGCAAGGAATGTTTCTTACTGCACCAATAAAATTTAGATATAGAATTACTTCAAAATTTTCAAGAAATAGATTTCATCCTGTGCTTTTAAGAAACAAAGCACATTTAGGAACAGATTATGCAGCTGCACATGGAACACCAATTCAATCAACTGCAAACGGAATTGTTGTTGAAGCAAGTTATACAAGTGGAAATGGATATTACGTTAAAATAAAACATAATGCTACATATACTACTCAATATTTACACATGTCAAAATTTGCCGCTGGTATAAGAAAAGGAGTTAAAGTTTCGCAAGGTCAAACTATCGGTTATGTCGGAAGTTCTGGTTTAGCAACTGGTCCACATGTTTGTTATCGATTCTGGAAAAATGGTAAACAAGTAGATCCATTCAGAGAAAAAGGACAATCTTCTGAACCTCTCAATAAAAAATATTTAAGCGATTATTTAAAATATAAAGATGAAATAATTAAAAAGTATTTTTTATCGCCTGCATAATAATTCATTAAAATGAATAAAAATGCATAAAACAATATTTTATTTTTAAAAAATTTTGCACTATGAAAAATTGTTTTTTAATTTTGCAACACTTTAATTAAAAAGGAATAAAAAATGAACGCAGAATGCCCGGTATGTGGCGCACAAATTCAATTAGCGAGTGATGCAGTTCAAGGTGAATTACTTGAATGTCCTGATTGTGGAACTGAACTGGAAGTTGTTTCTGTTAATCCTCCTCAGGTTAAAGAAGCACCTCAAGAAGAAGAAGATTGGGGTCAATAATTGGTTTGGGTTTTAGATTCAACATTAAGAGAAGGTGAACAAACTCCTGGTGTTTATTTTGATAAACACATAAAGCTTGCTATTGCTAATCTTTTAGATGAAGTTGGAGTTGATATTATTGAAGCTGGCCATCCTATGGTTACACCAGAAATTCATGCTGCAGTAAAATCAATTGCACAAAAAGGATTTAAAAGAATAGTTGGAGCTCATTCCCGTTCACTGATTTCTGATGTTGATTTAGCACTTGAATGTGGTGTCGGTTTTATTGGAATATTTTATTGTGTATCAGATGAAAGATTAGAAACTGTGTTTAAAAAAGATTTATCGGGTGCTTGTCAATTAATAACCGAAGTTATTAAATATGCAAAGAATCAAAAACCTGATTTATTGATTCGTTACACTCCTGAAGATACAGTTCGTTCTCAATTTGAAAATGTAATTACAGCTGCAGTTGCAGCAGTTGAAGCTGGTGCTGATATTATAAGTGTTGCTGATACAACAGGTTATATGGTGCCAGGTACTTCAAGAAGTATGTATGATTATATTTCCAAATTAAAAGATGAGTTTACAAAAAGAAATTTATCACCTAAAATAGCTGTTCATTGTCACAACGATCGTGGATTAGCATTAGCAAATGCATTGGATGCGTATAGAGCTGGAGTTGATATTATTGATGCTTCTGTAATGGGTCTAGGTGAAAGAGCAGGTATTGTCGATCTTGCTCAACTTTTAACAGCGCTTACTATTGATTTTAACGAAAATAGATGGAATTTGAAAAAGTTGGTTGAGCTTTATGATCTTGTAAGCAAGCATTCTGGAATTCCTATACCGGCAAACTTCCCAATAACGGGAAAGAACGCTTTTACACATTGCGCCGGTGTTCACACTCATGCTGCTTCGGTCAACCCGATGCACTATGAAAGTTTAAATCCGGAAATTCTTGGAAGACAACGAACATTTTCTCTCGATCATATGTCGGGTATTGCATCGCTAAGGTATGCACTTGCACTTATTGATGAGAGTTCTCTTGATGAAAATCTTCAACTTGACGTTTTAAGAGAAGTCAAATCTGTTGGTCAACGTGGTCGCACTGTTGATCTCTCCGAATTAAAGCATATCATTGATGCAGTAAAGCATCACCAAACTTACTCTAAGTGAGCTTTGCTCACTAATTTGTTTTTAATTTATTATTCATATAAAAAATAGGAGTATTAAAATGAAGGTAGGTATGCTTCATTCATTAATTCGTAAAGATGAAAAATTTCTAATTGATGAATTCAGAAAAATCAAAGGCGTTGAATTGGAATTAATTGATGATCGTGAAATTTCTTTTACACTTGGAAAAAATGATTACGATTATGATGTAATTGTTGAAAGATGTATTAATCACTCACGAGCTTTGCATGGATTAAAACTTTTTGAAACTGCCGGTATTAAATGCGTAAATAAATATTCTGTTGCAACTATTTGTGGTGATAAACTTTTGACTTCGTGTGCCTTAGCAGAAAATAATGTTCCGCAACCTGAAGTTCGTGTTGCTTTTACTGAAGAATCTGCTCTTAAAACAATTGAAGAAATGGGTTATCCGGTTGTTCTAAAACCAGCAGTTGGTTCATGGGGCAGGTTACTTTCAAAAATAAATGATCGTGATGCAGCTGAAGCAATTCTTGAACACAAAACAATTCTCGGTTCTTATCATCATTCTATTTTTTATATTCAAAAGTATGTTGAAAAAGCACGAATTGTAAATGGAGAAAAATTACCCGGTCGTGATATTAGAAGTTTTGTTGTTGGTGATAAATGTATAGCTGCTATTTACAGAACTTCACCACACTGGATTACAAATACTGCTCGTGGTGGTAAAGCAACAAATTGTCCTGTAACTGATGAATTAAATGATATTTCCGTTCGTGCTGCTAAAGCTGTTGGTGGTGGTATTGTTGCTATCGATATTTTTGAAACTGAAAATGGGTTAATGGTTAATGAAGTTAATTACACAATGGAATATAAAAACAGTATTGATACTACTGGTGTAAATATTCCTCAAAAAATGGTTGAATATATTTTACAAGTTGCAGAGGGAAGAAATGACTAAAATAAAAGTTTCAATAGTTGGAGCATCAGGATATACCGGTGGTGAATTATTAAGATTACTTTTATTTCACCCTAATGTTGAAATTAATCAGGTTACATCAGAAAGTTATACAGGAAAATTTGTTTATAAAGTTCACCCTAATTTAAGAAAAGCTACTCAACTAAAATTTTCTTCTGCTTCAGAATTACAACAATGTGATTTATTATTTCTATGCTTACCACATAATAGTTCTCAAAACAAAATTGATTTCTATAAATCAATTGCTCCTAAAATAATTGATCTTAGTGCAGATTTTAGATTGAAAGATCCAAATGAATATGAAAAGTGGTATGGACATAAACATTCACGCCCGGAGTTATTAAATGAATTTGTTTATGGAATTCCTGAATTACATCGTGAAGAAATGAAAAAAGCAAACTACATTTCTAGTGCAGGATGTAATGCAACAGCAAGTATTTTAGGTTTATATCCATTATTTAAAAATGATTTAGTTTATGAAGATAGAACAGTAATTGAAGTTAAAGCAGGTTCAAGTGAAGGTGGCAATAAAGTAAACGAAGGTTCTCATCATCCAGAAAGAAGTGGTGTTGTGCGTTCATATATGCCAACAAAACATCGTCATACCGCTGAAATTTTACAAGAACTTTCTTTTGGTAAAAATATTCATGTGCATTTTTCTGCAACTGCAATTGATATTGTTCGGGGATTGCTTGCAACTTGTCATGTCTTTCTTAAAAAAGATTTACAAGAAAAAGATATATGGAAAATTTATAGAGATGCTTATGGTAACGAGCCATTTATAAGAATTGTAAAAGAAAATGATGGAATTTACCGTTATCCTGAACCTAAATTATTATCAGGCACAAACTATTGTGATATTGGATTTAAAAAAGATGAATACTCAAACAGACTTGTTGTAATAAGTGCAATTGATAATTTAATGAAAGGAGCAGCTGGTCAGGCTCTTCAGGCATTTAATATTATGTTTGGCTTTGATGAAAGAACTGGTTTGGAATTTACCGGCTTACATCCAATTTAATAGAATTAATAAAATTCTTAGATAGATAAACTATATACTTACTCAGAAAGTAAATTATTATAAAATTTAAATAATACAAAAATGTGCAGACTACTTTACGTTAATACAAAACATGAAACAGAAATTGAAAAATATCTTTATCATTTCTCTTTAATTTCAAAAAATAGTAAAGAGTATCAGGGACATGGTTGGGGCTGTGCATATTTTCAGAATAATGAGTGGAAATATTATAAAAATATAAAACCAATTTGGGAAGACAATATTTCTCAGTTTGGAAAAGCAACCAGAATAATTGCCCACGCAAGAAGTGCATTCAAAGATGAAGGTATTGTCATTGAAAATAATATGCCTTTTTATGACGATAAAAATATTTTTGTTTTTAATGGTGAACTTCGTGGAGTTAAAATAAAAGAAGAGGGAAGAATTGGTGCCGAAAAAATTTTCAATTTTATTAAAAGATTTGATAAAGGAAATTTTTTTGATGCATTAAAAAAAGGGACTGATATTATAATAAAAAAATCGAATTATGTCAGAGCTATGAATATTATTATTACTTCAACTAAAAATTCAGCTTTATTATTTACATTTTATAATGAAGATGAAGATTATTTTCAGATGTGGAAAAAACAAAATCATGATGAGTTAATAATTTGTTCTCAACCTTTTTCATTAGATATTGAATGGGAACCGATAAATAATAATTCAATATTGGAGTTTAAATGTATATAATTAAAATTGGTGGTGGTAAAGAAATTAATATTAAAGGAATTATTTCTGATTTATCAACATTAAACGAAAAATTTATTATTGTTCATGGGGCAAATGCTTTGCGTGATGAACTAGCTCAAAAATTAAATTATCAAAAAAGAATTGTTACATCAATTTCTGGTTATGATTCAGTTTTCAGTACTGAAGAAACTATTGATTTAATGATGATGGCTTATGCAGGATTAAGAAATAAAAGGATTGTTGAATTATGTCAACAGAATAATATTAACGCTGTTGGTTTATCTGGTTTAGATGGAAAAGTTATTCAAGGAAAAAGAAATAGCGGTATTAAAGTCCGTGAGAATGGTAAAACATTATTGCTAAGAGATTTTTCAGGAAAACCAAAATCAATTAATGTTTCTTTGTTGAATTTGTTATTAGAAAATGGTTATACACCTGTTTTAAGTGTACCAATTATTGATGAAAATAATTTTGCTATCAATTCCGAAAATGATGATATAGTTGCACTTCTTCAAAATGAATTAAAAGCTGAAAAAAATATTTCACTAATTGAAGCACCCGGATTCTTACTTGATAAAAATGATAATACTTCATTGTTAAAAAAAATTTCAAAAAATGAATTAGCTATAATGGAAGAAAAAGTTGAAGGTAGAATGAAAAGAAAAATTCTAGCATTAAGAAAATTGTTTGAAGCAGGTGATACAACTGTTATTATTTCTGATGGACGAACTGAACACCCAATTTTAGATGCACTAAATGGTAACGGAACAACTATTTCCTGAGGAGAAAATGAAAAATTATAAATCACTTATACAGCAATATGAAATTGACGTTTACCCAAGACGAGATGTAACATTAGTTAAAGGTGAAAATTCAAAAGTCTGGGATGACGAAGGAAATGAATACATTGATTTAGCTTCAGGTATTTCTGTGGCAAATGTTGGTCACTGTAATCCAAAAGTTGTTGATGCTATTACACAACAAGCCAAAACATTAATTACTTGCCCAAATACTTTTTACAATGACACAAAAGCAATTTTTCTTGAAAAATTATTTTCTATAGCTCCAAAAAATTTAACTAAAGCATTCTTAACAAATTCCGGAACCGAAGCAATTGAAGCCGCAATTAAATTTGCAAGAGCTAATACAAAGAAAACTAAATTTATTGCAGCAATGAAAGGTTTTCACGGAAGAACTTATGGCGCATTAAGTGCAACTTATAAAAAAGAATATCGTGAAGATTTTGAACCACTAGTTCCCGGTTTTTCTTTTGTCCCTTTTAATAATTTTGAAAAACTTGAGGAAGCAATTGATGATGAAACTGCAGCTGTAATATTAGAATTAATTCAAGGTGAAGGTGGAATTAACATTGGACAAAAAGAATATTTTCAAAAAGTTCGTCAATTATGCAGTGAAAAAAATATTTTATTGATTATTGATGAAATTCAAACTGGTTTTTGCAGAACAGGGACAATGTTTGCAATTGAACAATATGGAATTGAAGCTGATATGATGACTCTGGCAAAGTCAATAGCTGGTGGTTTTCCTATGGGAGCGTTGCTTTGTTCCGAAAAAATTAATATTGAAAAAAGTAAACATGGTTCAACTTTTGGAGGCAATCCTTTAGCTTGTGCGGCAGGTAACGCGGCAATTGATTATATGCTTGAAACAAAACTTTGGGAACAAGCTCAGGAAAAAGGAAAATACTTTAAAGAAAAATTATCTTCTTTTAATCTTTCAAAAGTCAGAGAAATTAGAGTAATTGGTTTAATGATTGGTATCGAGCTAAAAGAGAAACCTCAGCAAGTTATAGTTGAATTATTAGAAAGAAAAATTTTGTCATTACCTGCTGGTGTAACTGTTTTAAGATTGCTTCCACCACTAACTATAACTTATGAAGAACTTGACAGAGCAATTCAAATTCTTGCTGAAGTTTTGGCTTGAAAATTTTGTAAGTCTTTAATTTTTAGAGATTGACATTGTTAATTATTAAATAAAAATTTTTATAATAAACATATAGTTAAATAAAAATCATAAATTCTTTCTTTTGCATTCTAATTTCAATTGCTTTATTTTTCGCACACTCAAAAATTGAAATTTTATGATTATTGATTATATCCCAATATTTTTAGTGATAATTGTTGCAGCTGCTTTTGCGGGGATAGTCGTTTTTTCTTCGGTAATTTTTGGACCTAAACGACCAAACAAAATAAAAGTAATGCCTTACGAAAGTGGTAAAGATCCAATTGGTACAACTCATGAAAGAATTTCTATTAAGTACTATTTGGTTGCAATGTTATTTATCATTTTCGATATAGAAGTTATTTATGTTTATCCATGGGCTGTACAATTTAAATCACTCTTTAATGATTTTGGAATTTTTGCTTTTATCCCAATGTTTATATTTCTAATCGTTCTCGAACTTGGCTTCCTGTATATTTTAATGAAGGGAGGATTAAAATGGGATTAGAAGCAAAATTAACTCAGGATGGTTTTATAACAACTACCATTGATGCAATTGTTGCATGGGCACGTAAAAGTTCTGTTTGGCCAATGCCAATGGGAATTTCTTGTTGTGCTATTGAAATGATTGCCGCTGCAGATCCAAAATATGATATTGCTCGCTTTGGTTCCGAAGTTATGAGATTTACTCCTCGTCAATGTGATTTAATGATTGTTGCGGGTACAGTTACTTATAAAATGGCTCAAGTTGTAAGACGCATTTATGACCAAATGCCAGATCCTAAATGGGTTATTGCTATGGGTGCTTGCACTTCTTCAGGTGGAATGTATCGCTCCTATAACGTCGTTCAGGGAATAGATCAATTTTTACCTGTTGATGTTTATACTGCTGGTTGCCCTCCAAGACCGGAAAATTTATTAAATGCTTTAATGACTATACAAGAAAAAATTTCTAAAACTCGTGCAAGAGATTTTCAGGATATTATTCCACAAAAACTTGAATTAATTAATAAATAAAAATGGATATTAAAGATTTAGTTCTTCAAACCTTAAAAGAAAATTTTACAGATTCTATAATCGAAATAACTGATTTCAGAAATGATCTTTCTATTACTGTTAAACAGGAAAAATTATTTGAATTAGCTAAATTCCTTAAAGAAAATGAAAATTTACTTTTTGAGATGTGTAAAGATGTAACTGCAATTGATTGGGCTACAAGAAAAAATAGATTTACAGTTGTTTATCATTTGTATTCCTTTAAGTTGAATTTTAATTTAAGACTAAAATCAAATCTGGAAACAGAACCTTATCAAATTCAATCAGTTACACCTATTTGGCAAAGTGCAAATTGGTACGAAAGAGAAACTTATGATATGTATGGAATAGAATTTATTAATCATCCTGATTTGAGAAGAATGTATATGCCAGAAGGATTTGAATATCATCCTTTAAGAAAAGATTTTCCTGTTTTAGGAATACCAGAATCTTTACCTTTACCACAAAAACCAGAATAAAATGGACAAGATTAAGAAAGTTTATAGTGACGAAAAAATATACAAGAAGCTTCTTGAAGATAATAATCTTACAATTGAAGATGCTTTAGAAAATGAAATGGTTATAAATATGGGTCCACAACACCCGGCAACTCACGGTGTGTTAAGACTCGTATTAAGATTAGATGGTGAAACTGTAATTAAAGTTGTTCCAGAACTTGGTTATTTACACCGTGGTTACGAAAAAATGGCTGAGGATATGAGTTTTATAGAATTCATACCTCATACCGATAGATTAGATTATACTGCAACAATGTGTAATAACGTTGCTTATGTTTTAGCTGTTGAAAAATTAGCTGGTGTGGAAGCTCCTCCAAGAGCACAATGGATTAGAATGATAATTGCAGAACTTTCCCGTATTGCAGCACATATGATTGCTATTGGTACTTTTGCAATGGATGTTGGAGCTGTTACTATGGTTATGTGGACATTCAGAGAAAGGGAAAGAATTCAGGAAATTTTTGATAGAATTGCTGGTGCAAGATTTACAACTTCTTACACAAGAATTGGTGGCGTAGCTTCAGATATTGATGATGAAGCATTAAAAATGATTAAACATTTTCTTGATACTTTTGAACCTGGGTTAAAGGATATGGATGATTTGATGCTCCACAACAGAATTTTCATTGAAAGACTTGAAGGTATTGGTGTTTTAACAAAAGAAGATGCAATTTCACTTGGAGTAACTGGTCCCAATTTAAGAGCAAGTGGAGTTGAATATGATGTAAGAAGAGCTAAACCTTATTTGTTTTACAATCAAGTAGATTTTAAAGTCCCTACATATTCTGAAGGTGATTCATTAGCTCGTTATTTTTTAAGAGGTGATGAAGTAAGAGAAAGTGTAAAAATTTTATATCAATGTTTAGAAAAAATTCCAAATGGAGAAGTTTTAGCAAACGATCCTAAAAAAGTTCTACCACACAAAACAGAAATTTATACTAAAATGGAAGAACTAATTCACGATTTTATGATAATCAATCATGGAATAAATCCACCAGTTGGTGATACATTTTTCAGTGCAGAAAATCCCAAAGGTGAATTAGGTTTTTACATTGTTAGTAATGGTACAGGTTATCCGTGGAAAATGAAAATTCGTTCACCTTCGTTCTGTAATTTACAAGCAATTTCAAAAATTTGTGAAGGTGCAATGATTTCTGATGTCATTGCTATAATTGGTTCTTTAGACCCTGTGATGGGAGAAGCTGATAAATAATTTAATTAGGTTAAAATGAAATTTACATTCACAGAAGAAAATTTAAAGAGAATTGAACAAGTAAGAAAAAAATATCCTACTGCTCTTGCTGCAGTTATGCCCGTAATTTACATAGCTCAAGAACAAAATGGTTTTATAAGTAATGAAGTAATGGAAGAAATAGCGAATGTTCTTGATATTGATAAAGTAAATGTTTTAAGTGTTGTTACATTTTATACAATGTATCACACAAAACCAATGGGAAAATATCATGTTCAGGTATGTACTAATGTTTCATGTATGTTGCGTGGTGCTTATGAAATTTTTGATTTGGTAAAAGACAAATTAGGTATTGAAAATATGCAAGTAACTCAAGATGGTAAATTTTCTCTTGAAGAAGTAGAATGTATGGGTGCTTGTGGCGGTGCTCCTATGATAGCAATTAATGAAGACTATTACGAAAATTTAACTAAAGAAAAAGTAGAAGAAATATTGGATTCCTTAAAGTGATGGAAAGAATTGTATTACCTCAAATTGAAAACTTACATCAAATAGATGTTTATTTAGCAAATCATGGATTTGAAGCTGCTCGAAAAGCTTTTTCACTTTCAACAGATGATATAATTGACCAAGTTAAAAAATCTGGACTACGTGGCAGAGGTGGTGCTGCTTTTTCCACTGGATTAAAGTGGTCATTTATGCCAAAAACAACCGACAAACCAAAATATTTGTGTATTAATGGTGATGAAAGTGAACCCGGTTCTTTTAAAGATAGACAGATATTTGAATTCAATCCTTTCCAATTAATTGAAGGAGCTATAATTTCCTGCTATGCAATAGGTGCTAAAGTTGCATATTTATATATTCGTGGTGAATACCACAAATGGATTAATTTAATGCAAAATGCTGTTGATATTGCATACGAACGTGGCTTCCTTGGCGAAAAAATGAAAGAAACATTCGGAACAAGTTTTTCATGTGATTTATTTATACATAAAGGTGCTGGCGCATATATCTGCGGAGAAGAATCATCATTAATGAATTCTATTGAAGGGAAAAGACCATATCCAAGAGTAAAACCACCATTTCCTGCTCAGAATGGTTTATGGGGTAATCCAACTACAATAAATAATGTTGAAACAATTACAAATATACCGCCAATAATTAGAAATGGATGGGAGTGGTTTTCGAAAATCGGAGCTCCAAAACATCCGGGGACAATTTTATTTGGTGTTAGCGGACATGTAAATAAACCAGGTGTTTATGAATTACCAAGTGGAACTTTGCTTACCGAAATTATCGAAAATTATGCTGGTGGAGTTTTAGGAGGAAAGAAAATAAAATGTGTAATCCCCGGTGGTTCATCAATGCCTCCATTAAGAGGAGATCAAATTGAAGGCGTAAGAATGGATGCTGAATCTCTGAAAGAAGTTGGATCTGCAATCGGAACGGGTGGAATTATGGTAATGGATGAAGATACAAATCTATTAGATGTATTAATCAGAATTACTCATTTTTATCATCATGAAAGTTGTGGTCAATGTACACCATGCCGCGAAGGTGTTGGTTGGATGGAAAAAGCATTAAAAAGAATTAAAGCTGGGTTAGGTACTTCAAAAGATTTGGATTTACTTTGTGATGTTGCTAATCATATTGAAGGTAATACTGTTTGTGCACTTGGTGATGCTGCTGCATGGCCTGTTAAATTTATGATTACTCGATTTAGAGATGAATTTGAAATGTATGTTAATAAAAATGTTGTTATTCCGGTTCCCAATAAAGTTCATTCTATGAGAGATACTTCCATACCGCTTGCTAGTATTGAAAAGTAATCTTAAAACTTTTTAATAGTTTTAAGCATCTAATTTGAAGTAAATCATTTTTTTTCACTAAACAAAGTGATACTATTACCGATAATAAAGTAAGCATTTTAAATTTTTCTAGGATGGAAATGACTAAAGTCTTATTTATTGTTCATGATGAACAAATTAAAAATGTAATTATAAATTGTTATTCATCTTTAAAAGGGGTAGAATTTTCCATAACTGATGATTTTGAACAAGCCGAAGCTTTTATTAATTCAAATGATGTTTCAATTTTATTTTGCCAATATACATCAAAATTTGATGGGTTTAATTTCATAAAAAGAATTCAATTAACTAAGCCTAATATTTATAGAATTTTAATTTCAGATGATTCAACTAAAAGTAAAATTTTATCTGTTATTAATCATGTACATAAAGTATTAAGGTTACCTTTCAAATGTGATGAATTATTAAATTCAACAAAATATTACATCCAATTAGCAAGTGCCGATATTTCTCCGGAAATAATAAATAAAATTAATGGTATGGGCACGGTTCCGGTTTTGCCAGATATTTATTTGAGATTAGAACGTGAACTATTGAAAAGTGAAGTTTCAATTTCTCGTGTGGCAGATATTATAGGGTTAGATTCTTACATTACGGGACAAATAATGAGAGTTGTTTTTTCTTCTTTCTATAATATTTCATCCAATACTTTGAGTGTTTTACATGCAATAAATTTTCTTGGTCTTGATATAGTTAAAAGTTTAGTCCTTTATTTCAAAGTTTTTACAATTAAAAATGTAAAACCCCACACAGCCGAACATTTAAAAAAATTAAGAGCACATTCTATAAAAGTTGCAAAATTGTCAAAAGCTATAATGAATTTTGAATCTCAAAACAGAGAACTACATGATGCCGCTTTTACTGCTGGTCTTTTACATGATATTGGAAAAGTTGTTCTAATTCATTTTAATGACAAACATTTAGTAGCAAATGATTTTGATGATTCTGCTAATTTTAATTTGATTCAAAATGAAGAAGATTATTTTGGAGTAAATCATATTAAAGTTGGTACATATCTTCTTAACTTATGGAACTTTCCACAAGAATTAGTTATAGCTGTTGCAAAACATCATGACAAAAATATTTTAAACAAAAAAAGCTTTGATATTTCTCAAGCTGTTTATATTGCTAATTCATTAGTTAATAATATTAACGATAATGTAAAATATATCGTTGAAGAATTTGGTGAAGAGAAATTTAATTACTGGAAAGAACTTGTTCCAAATGGAGAAGTTACTCATCAATCAAACTAAAAATATTTTTACCTGCCTATAAGTTCTTACTATATTTACCTTAAAATATTTTGGTAATTATCTATGTTAAGATTTTTATTCTTATTCTTGTTCAGCATTTCGATGTATTATTCACAAAGCAATCAGAATCAGGATACACTTATTTATAAACTCGATCAAATTACAATAACAGCAACACGTTATTCAGAAAATATTATGGAAATTCCTTTAGCTGTATCTATCATTCCTAAAAATGAATTGAAATTAAATAGAAATATTGGAATTGATGAGTTGTTAAAAAGTGTACCGGGAGTTTTATCACAATCAAGAGCAGGAAATCAAGATGTTAGAATTGTAATAAGAGGTTTTGGAGCAAGAGGTGCGGGGGATAGAAGTAATTATGCAACAACAAGAGGTATTAAGATTTTACAAAATGGAATTCCGGAAACTGAGCCTGATGGTAGAACATCTTTTGATTTGATTGATGTTTCTCTGGCTCAAAATGTTGAAGTAATTCGTTCAAATGCTTCTGCAATTTGGGGGAATGCAAGTGGTGGAGTGATTAATATTTCTACATTGCCGAAAGATGAATTTTCTTATAATAAACTTGAATATGCTTCAGGAAATTTTGGATTGAGTAAATTTATTGCAGAAAAATTTATTCAGGATGATTTTCAAAAACTATCATTGTCCCTTTCAAACTTAAAATTTAGCGGGTGGCGGCAGCATTCTACAAATTATAAAACATTATTTAACATTAATTATTTAAATGACTTTAAACATTCGAAATTGGGGTTTTACATTAATGCAGTTTCAAATTTTTTTCTTGTGCCTGGTCCACTAACTTTAAATCAATTCAATATAAATTCGCAACAAGCTAATTCATTTTACTTAAGTAGAGATGAAAGAAGACATAATAGATTAGGAAGACTAGCTATTACTTATGATTACCATATAGATAATGTAAATTCATTTTCATCTATGATTTTTGTTTCACCAAAATATTTACAAAGATCCGAAAGAGGAACTTTCAGGGATTTTAATAGATATTTTGTTGGTGGAAGTTTTATTTATAAAAATGAAAACAACTTTTCAGATCGGTTTAAAAATTTTTTGCTTGCTGGATTTGATGAAGCTTATCAAGATGGAGCTATTTTATTTTATTCTTTATCTCCTACAAATGGAAGAGGAAATCAACTAAGAGATAATAAAAGAGAAGGTGCAAATAGTTTTGGTGCATTTGTTCAAAATGAAATTATATATGATAATAAGTTTAGTGCTATTACTGGTTTAAGATATGATATTGTTTCTTATTACAGTGAAAATTATTTAAATCAAAATCTTGGTTTGCAAGAAAAAGTTTTTAGAAAATTAACTCCAAAACTTGGATTTACTTATCGATTAAATCCAACTTTTAGTATCTATACAAATTTTGGTGGTGGAGTAGAAGTGCCAGCAGGTAATGAAACAGATCCATCTTCAACTTTTGGAGAAGATAAAGTATATTTAATCAATCCATTATTAGAACCAATTAAATCAACAACATTTGAAATAGGTGTTAAGAAATTTATCTATTATGAAAATAGTGATTTAATAAAACTAATAAATTATGAACTAAGTCTTTATACAATTAATGTTGAAAATGATATTGTGCCATATCGTGGTGGAAGATTTTATTTTACAGCTGCAAAAACAAGAAGAAATGGATTAGAGTTATCATTTAATTTAAAATCAAAATTTAATTTTGATATTTTCTCATCTTTTACTTATTCATCAAATAAATATGTTGATTATACTGTCGATTCTATTCATTATAATAAACCAAACAAGTTTGCAAATTATAGTGGAAATTTTGTAGCTGGTATTCCAAATCTGTTTTATAATGTTGGGTTAAATTATTCACTAAATAGTTTTTATGGATTTTATTCTACTATAACTCTGCAAACTGTAAGCGAATACTTTGTAGATGATGCAAATAAAATTAAAGTGCCTGATTTTTCAATAGTAAATTTTTCAATTGGATTTAATCAGTTATCAGTTGCAGGAATAAAAATTTATACAAGTTTTTCTATAAATAATTTATTTAATAAAAAATATGTTGCATCAGCTTTTATTAATCCAGATGTAATAAATAATGAACCATATTATATTGAACCCGGATTACCTATAAATTATTCATTTAATTTATCATTTCAGTTTTGAGGTAAAAATATTATAATTAAAAATTCATAACTAAATAAAAATTCATTTATGAAAAAATTAATAAACATATTTTGTTTAATATCATTTGTATTTGCATCTGTTAGTAACTCACAATATCAATATACTTCAAGAGGTAAAAATGGGATGGTGGTTTCAGCAAACCATTTAGCATCTGAAGTTGGAATTAAAATTCTTAAAAAAGGTGGAAATGCAATTGATGCTGCTGTTGCAACTGGATTTGCATTAGCAGTAACTTATCCATTTGCAGGAAATATTGGTGGTGGCGGTTATATGATAATTCAATTTGCAAATGGAAATAACACTGCTATTGATTTTCGTGAACAAGCACCGTTAAATGCAAATCGTGATATGTATTTGGATGAAAGCGGAAATTATGTTCCATCATTAAGTCAGGAAGGTGCAACGTCGGTTGCTGTCCCTGGTTCGGTTGCAGGATTAATTTATGCTTTAGAAAAATATGGTACACAATCTTTAAAGGAAGTAATTCAACCAGCAATTGATTTAGCAAAAAAAGGATTTAAGTTAGATTATAAAACAGCCGAATCTTTTAATTATAATAAAAAAGAATTTGAAAGATATTATTCCACAAAAAAAATATTTGTTAAAAAAACATTGTGGAATGAAGGTGATTTATTTATTCAAAAGGATTTAGCTAAAACTTTAGAAATAATAAAAGAAAAAGGAAAAGATGGTTTTTATAAAGGTAAAGTTGCTGAATTATTGATAAAGCAAATTAATTCTCTTGGTGGCATAATAACTCAAAAAGATTTGGATTCATACAAAGTATATGAAAAAGAACCTATAAAAGGTACATATAAGAATTATCAAATAATTTCAATGCCGCCATCAAGTTCAGGTGGAATTGCATTAATTGAAATGTTAAATATTCTTGAAAATTTTGAAATAGATAAAAATGAATGGGGAAGTAGTGATTATATTCATAAACTTGTTGAAACTATGAAATATGCTTATTCAGACAGAGCAGAATATTTAGGTGATGAAGAATTTTATAAAGTACCAAAGTCAATTTTAACTTCTAAAGAATATGCAAAAAATATTGCTAAAAAGATTAAAGAAAATTATGGCATTGCAATTCCTTCCAGTGAAATAAAAAATAATTTAAAAGATTATTCACAAGAAAGTTATGAAACTACTCATTATTCTATTGTTGATAAGTTTGGAAATGCTGTTAGTGTAACAACAACAATCAATTCTGCATATGGTTCTAAAATAGTTGTTGAAGGTGCTGGTTTTTTATTGAATAATGAAATGGATGATTTTTCTGCTAAACCTGGTGAAGCAAATCAATTTGGTTTAATTGGGAATGAAGCTAATTCAATTCAACCTCTTAAAAGACCATTAAGTTCAATGACACCAACAATTGTATTAAAAAATTATAAACCATTTATTGTAATTGGTTCACCTGGTGGTTCAAGAATTATTACAACTGTTTTACAAGTAATATTAAATTGTTTAGAATTTGATATGAACATATCAGATGCAATTAATTCACCTCGAATACATCATCAATGGTTACCTGATAAGATTTATATTGAAAAGTTTGCTATATCAAATGATGTTTTAATTAAATTAGAAAAAATGGGTTATAAATTTGATGATGCAAATAAATTCACAATACTTGGTTTGGCAGAGGGCATTTTAATTGATCAGGAAAAAAACATTTTTTATGGTGCAGCTGATAAAAGAGGTGCTGGTTCTGCAATTGGTTTTTAATTATTTAAGAAAGCAGATTTAGTTTCCTTACTAAATCTGCTTTTATCAAAAAATTATTTTGCAATTAATTCAAGTGTAAAAGTCATTTCTTTTCCATCTCTTAAAACTACAACATCAACTTTATCTCCGGCTTTGTAGTCTTGAACAGCATACATAAAATCATAAATGTTACCAACGGTTTTAGGTCCGAACTTTATTATTATATCACCAGCTTTTAATCCGGCAAGAGCAGCTGGACTTCCTTCCGTTGTTCCGCTTAATTTATAACCATTACCGTTATAACCAAATTCAGGTACTGTTCCAACAGTAACTCTTGTTCTACCAACAGGTCTTTGAGCCTGTTCAACTACTTTAACATAATCTGGTTTAGAGTCTAAATTCTGAACGTTGTAAGCTACATCAAAAACAAAGTTTAAAACTTTTTCTTGTCCGTTAAAATTAATTTTATCAACATCATCAGATGGTTTATGATAATCATTATGAGTTCCGGTAAAGAAAAATAAAACAGGAATATTTTTGTTCGAAAAAGCCTGATGATCACTACCACCACTTCCACCATCACTCATTGATAATTTAAAATCATATTTATTTTTTGAGTTTAATAATTCTTTCCATATTGAAGAAGTCCCGCTTCCAATAATAGTTAAATTGTTATCATCTTTTAGTCTACCAATCATATCCATATTTAACATGGCTACAATTTTATTTATATCAATTGGTGTATTATTGGTGAAATAAGTTGATCCAAGAATACCCAATTCTTCACCAGAAAAAGTTAAAAATATTATTGAACGCTTTAATTGATTTTTCATTGAAGCAAATTTTTCAGCAATTTCTAAAACGCCAGTAGTTCCCGAAGCATTATCATCAGCACCATTGTGAATTTGTTTATCATTTCCTTTATACATCGAAGCATCTTTAAGTTGATCAATTCCTAAATGGTCATAATGTGCACCAATTACTATAAATTCATTTTTTAAATTAGGATCGTTACCTTCTAAATAGCCACCAACATTTGTTGCTCTTTTTTCAATTTCTTTTACTTCGGTAGTAACATCAACTTTTATTTTTTCTAATAAAATTGAATTTGGTTTTTTTGTATCATCAATTTGTTTTTGAATTTTTTCTAATGATAGATTTTGATTTTTGAGAATGTTATCAAAAATTTCTCTTGTAATTTGTAATACAGCAAAATCTTTCATTGCCGGAGCTCCATCATATTTTGGATTTGGAAGCTGATCATCATTTTTCGGATAATATCCATTAACGAAAATTATTCCTAATGCTCCTTTCTCTTTAGCTGTATTAGCTTTATATCTTAATGAAATAAATTTTTCAAATTCAGATTTTGAACTATCATGTTCGGGATGATTTTTTAAAGCAATTACAATTTTTCCTTTAACATCAATTCCTTCATAATCGTCATAATTTAATTTAGGTGCTGAAATACCATAACCAACAAAAACAACTTCAGATTTTATTTTTGTTGAACCAGAAAATCCTAATGCAACATAATCAATAAATGGTTTTAAAGATTTTTTTGATGGAGAAACTATATTGAATGAATTCTTTTTTGTCATTTCAACTTTTTCAATAAAAGGAAATTCTTGAAACCATTTGCCATTAAAAATGGGTTTTAATCCATAAGATTCAAACTGTTGTTTTATATATTCAGCAGCTTTTTTCTCTTCAGGTGAACCTGAAAATCTGCCTTTCATTTCGTCAGATGCCAGATATTGAAGATGTGATTTTATTTCACTTGAAGTAATTTCCGGATTATTAACTTTGTCTTGTGCAAATATTGAAAAGGTTAAAAGAAACAAAACTATAAATAAATTTTTCATTTATTCCTCAAATTTTCTTATAAAGATTATTTTAACAAATTATTCAGGGATATGCACTAAAAAAAATTCTTTTGCAGTTTTCCCGATTTCAGTTGCTTGTTCAACTGACATATGAATTTCTAATTGATCATTACTTTTTGCGCCGGCTTCTATAATTGCCAGATCAGAATTTTTACAATTTTTGACCAATGAATTACAGTAAGCTGTATCGCCACCATAACAAATCGACTTTTTATTATAAATAAATTTAAAACCTAATGATGGAATTTTAATATAAGTTTTTTGGTCACTTGATAATTCTCTATGATCAACTTCAAATGGTTTAATTAATATATTTTTTCTTTTAAAGGATTTTTCATTAGTTATTTCTTTAAGATTTATTTTATAAGTTAATTCTTTTTTATAAACATTATTAAAAGCTTTATATATACTTTCAATTTCAATGCAACCTTTAGGAAAATAAATATTTAAATCATTATTTTTTTTCATAACAGAAAGATAAGTTAATAAACTCCATACTCCGCCAATATGATCATGATGACCGTGAGTAATAAAAATATCGGAAATATTTAATATTGTATTTAAACCAACATCTTTTGATAAATCTCTTAAAATACCATCACCTGGATCAACAACAAAAACTGAATTATTAGTAGTAATTAATATTCCAGTAGCAATATTAGGAATGGAGGAATAAATTTTAATAAAGAGATCATCTTTCTTCCAAACCAGTGGATATTTTTGAAAATATTTTTTCATATTAAATAATTATTTGTGCAACAAGTCCACCAATAAAAAATGCAGTTACCCAGGTCCCCAACCAAATTATTAATCCTTCCTTCAAACCTCTTTCTTTAAGCATTACTACAAATGATGCAATACATGGAACGAAAAGAGTAATAGTTATAATTGCAACAGTAATTTGCATTGCACTAAGTTTTAATTCAAATAAACCAGCTGCTCCAAAATCTCTTCTTACCATTCCCATTACAAATGCAGTGGAAGCTTCTTTGGGTAGTTTTAACCAATTCACAGTTAAAGGATTTAAAAAGTCTTGCCATAATTTTAATAATCCTGTTAAATCTAAAATACCAACAGCTAAAGCCCCAATAAAAAACCAAAAACCAGCTTCCTTCATAAAGCCCCAGCTTCTATAAAAAGTTTTCTTTATGATATTATTAAACCGTGGGAAACGCATCATTGGTAAATCAATTAACAATGGTGAACTTTCACCGGGTAATAATTTATTTAATACGGTTGATAAAATAATTAATACAGACCCAATAACAGAAATAAAAATTAACATAGGTTTAACGCCAACTCCACTTAATAAAACTGCAATTACAGCAAGTTGTGCTGAACAGGGAATAACAAATTGTAAAATTGCTGTTACAATAGATTTTTCTCTTTCAGTTCCTAATAATCTTGTTGTAATATTAGCCATAGTAATACAACCAAATCCAAGCATAATCGGAATAACTGCACGACCATTTAAACCAATTTTGTTAAATGCTCTATCCAACATTGTTGCAAGTCGTGGTAAATATCCACTATCTTCTAAAAATGCCATTACTAAATAAAATCCAATTACAAGTGGGAATAACAAGAACAATAAATATGTTATTGTCATTGTTATAACCCCAAATTCTCCAAAAAATAATTTTATGTAAGGATTATAAAATGTGAATTCACTAACCGCATTTTTCTTTGAAGATAATGATTTGAATTCATTTTGTAATTTTGGATCAGCATCAGCACCATTAGGAAAAATAAAAAGCTTTTCATCAACTATATTTTCATTTTCATCTATAACTTGAGTTAATATTTCTGTGTTCGAATATTTACTTACGAATGACTTTGTGTGATATTCAAAAAATTCTTTGCCAATTTTATTTTCTGTAAAATCTACTATTTCTTGTGAAACAAACTTGCCAATAAAAAAATAAACCAATGTCAACATGACAATTAACAATGGAATTCCTGTAATCGGGTTTAACGAAATTCTCCCAATTAAATTAAATATTTCACCTTTGGTAGAATCTTCATATTCAACTTCACTTACAAATTCATTAACTCTGTTTCTTCTGTTTATATAAATTTTTTCTCTTTCAGTTGAAGAATTAATATTTAAGTTAAATTTAGATGAAATATTAGCATCACCTTCTGCAATCAACAAAGCTTCTGCTTGTGGAATATTTTGGATAGAAATTTTCTTTAATAGAGATAATACTTCTTCATTTTGAATACCAACTTTTGCATTGTTAATTAAAAAATCAATTTTATCAAAACCTTGTTTATCAATCGCAGCAGTTTCAATAATTTCTACTCCTAATAATTCAGAAAGTTTTTTAACATCAATTTTGATTTTTCTTTTTTTAATTTCATCAGCAAAGTTTAAAATAACTCCAACTTTTTTCCCCATTTCAATTAGTTGTAGTGTTAAAAATAAATCTCTTTCGAGATTAAGAGCATTAACTACATTAATTATAATGTCTCCATCTAAAATTATATCTCTTGCAACTTTTTCTTCATCATTAAATGAACCAACACCATAAATACCGGGAGTGTCATAAAGTTCATAATTCTTATATTTGCCTTTAGTAATAGAAACAGTAGTTCCGGGAAAATTGGAAACATCAACATACATTCCACTAAGAAAATTAAAAATACAAGACTTTCCTACATTGGGGTTCCCAACCAAGACTATTTTTTTTGTTTTATTTTCTAAATCAGTTTCTAAATTGATTTGTTTTAACTCTACTTTTATTTCATCAGATTTCATTTTTCTTTTAACTCATGAATTTTAATTTTTTTTGCTAAATCAAAACCTATTGCAATTTCCTGACGGTTTTTTTGAACTACAATTGTTCCACCAGGTAATTTATGTGAACATTTTAATTTATCACCTTCACTTATACCTAAACGAATTAATTGAGATTTAATATCTCCACTCGGAAGTTTTAAAACTTTTAAATAATGACCTTTGGAAATTTTATCTAGTGTTTTATCCATTTTTATTTCTTTTGCAATTTATATTAATGCATTTTCCAAAAATGTTGAATGAATAACCATTAGGTAAAAAACCTAAATCTTTTGAAATTTCTTCAACTATTTTTTGAATTCTCGGTTCTTCAAATTCTTTTATTGCACCACAATTTGTGCAAATTAAATGGTCATGACTTACTTTTCCAATATTTGACTCATATCTGGTTTTATTTTCACCAAAATTTCTTTTAGAAAACAAACCACATTGAGCTAATAATTCTAGAGTATTATAAACCGTAGCTCTTGAAATATTACTTTTACTTTTTTTCATTTTTAGAAAAAGTTCATCAGCACCAAAATGTCCATCAAAATTTATTGCATAATCTAAAACTTCAAATCTTTCAGGAGTAATTCTATTTTCCCCTTCTTTCAAAAACTTTCTAAATTTTTCGTGAGCTTCTTTTCTTTCCACTTTT
>JAOADJ010000010.1 GCA_026417375.1 Melioribacteraceae bacterium
TGTATGAATCGAATCCTCCAGAGGCGGACAGGTCCACCTGTCGGTAGACAGGACTACTAATCAGCAGTTAAACCGTAGCGGAATTTCTGCCAGAGGCGGATCAGCCTTTGGCTGAGAGATTTAACAAGCTACCATTTATATTTTTGCTCTTTTCTTTGTATGAATCGAATCCTCCAGAGGCGGACAGGTCCACCTGTCGGTAGACAGGACTACTAATCAGCAGTTAAACCGTAGCGGAATTTCTGCCAGAGGCGGATCAGCCTTTGGCTGAGAGACTTATTCACTATTAGTTTTATAATTATTTACTTTCCGAATCTTCCAGAACTGAACTTGTTTATTTGTTAGATGTTCGCATTTATCAAAATTGTCAATTTTAATTCGATGTAATCTACCGTATTAAATTCTTTTGAATAAAATAAATTATTTGTTGATTACTTTCTCAATTCTAAATAAATCCTTTTTCATAAATTTTTTTTCAACTTCCATAATGAGTTCTTTCAAAATTACTATCTGAAATTAGAGTGATTTCTTTTTTTCAAATTAATTTTCTGATAATAGTAATTGTTAATCTTTAATAACAAAATTGGACATTATGTGTTTTTCTTGTATTTTTAATTTATTACTTCAGGATTTTTGTATCTCTTATAAATTTTTAATGATCTTTTCCTGAAATATTAATTGTTCCGGTTGTCTTTGATTTAATGTATCTCCAAAAAGTAAAATTTAATACCATATAATTTTGCCATTTATTCTTCTTACTTCCTTCTCAACAAATTTTACTTTTCTTTAGAATTTATTTAATGAAATTTCAGGTTACTGTTTTAGAAATGTGCCAATAACATATTTAATTATTAATGCTTTATGTGCCTATCATGACCTTAAAATAAATATAATTTTTTAATACTTTATAAAATAGTTGTCAATAAAACAATTTTAATTTGTTAATATTTTAACCCATTATACCAACAATCCTGCTTCTATCTAAAAACATTAATTAATTTTTTATAAAGGTGAGTTATGAATAAATTAAAATATATATTTATAATAATATTTTGTTCTTGCATAAACTACCTAAATGCTCAAACATCATATGATTTGTTAATCAAAGATGTGAACGTAGTTGACGTAAAAAATGGAAAAATTCTGCAAAATCAGAATGTTGGAATAGTTGGAGAGAGAATTAAAATAATTTCAAAGTCAACAGAAAAAATTAAAGCAAAAGAAATATTAAATGGTAAGGATAAATTTTTAATTCCCAGTTTATGGGATATTCATACTCATAACTGGTGGCAAATCCATTTTTCAGATTTATATGTTTCTTATGGCGTTCTTGGAGTAAGAAATATGTACACTCCAATGGCATTCATAAAACCATTAAAAGATAGTATTGATAATAATTTAATAAACGGTCCAAAATACATTGCTGCTGGTAGAGTTTTAGAGGGTTCTAATCCTGAATATCCTGATTGTATTGTTTTGGATGCTGTTGAGAAAATCTCTCCTGCTTTGGATACTCTTCAAATGGAAGGCTCGGATTTTGTCAAAGTATATAATAAAATTCCAAAAGAAGTTTATTTTGAATTGATGAAAGAAGCAAAGAAACGCGGTTTGCGTGTTGAAGGGCATCTTCCTATGGATGTTTCAGCAATTGATGCTTCGAATGAAGGACAAAGAAGTTTTGAACATCTTCTCGGTATTCCAGAATTATGTACAAAAGATACATTATTCAAAGACAAGCATAAACATAAGTTAAATTGGTTTGCAACAGTTATGAAAGAAGATGATTATGGAACAATGACAATTGATGAAAAAACTGCAATGGAAAACTTTTCTGTTCTTAAAAGAAATAATACTTATGTTTGCCCTACTTTAGTCACCTGGCATAATTTTCTTAATCCTGATTTACCTTATGAAAACAATAAAGTACTCCAAAATCTTACAGAGGAAATAACTGGTTTTTGGAAAAATATGATTGACGGATTCAGAAAGAAAGATAATGATTACAAGCAGATGGCATTAAAGAAATATGAGAACTTAAAAAAAGTAACTTATTTATTATACAAATCAGGAGTGCAAATCCTCACAGGTTCTGATGCAATGAATCCTTACTGTATTCCCGGATACAGTTTACACACTGAATTAGAAATATTAAAATAATGTGGAATTCCGGATTCAGATGTTCTGAAAATGGCAACAATTAATGCAGCCGAATTTCTGAATCTAAAAGATTATGGTCAAGTAAAGGAAAACTTTATTGCCTCGTTGGTTTTATTAGATGAAAATCCTTTAACTGATATAAGAAATACGAGGAGAATTAATTCAGTTATTTTAAAAGGGAAAATTTCTGACAAATAAATTTTGCGAAAAAGAAATATTATTTTTTTAATTGATTATCTTTTTTGAAAAGGGTTTCAACTTTTTAATTAAAGGAAATTTCAAGAAGAGGATTATAGAATTGAGTTTCTACAAATGAATTAATAATAAAGAAAATAAATAATTCATCATTGTTATCAATTTGTCTATAAGCTTCTAAATGTTTTACATCTTTAAATTTTGAAAAATGAATTAATTTATTAAAAATATTATAAGGTTCAACAATAGGATTTATTTTAATTAGCTCATTGTATGATGGCCACCAATCAGGTATAAAATCTTTATTAATTTCATTTTCAAATATGAATTTTAATGATTCATTATATTTCGAGTAATTTTCTTATTCCTTGTTGTAATTTAATACCATAAATACACGAAAAATATTTTTACTTTGTAAAGGAATTGAAAATGCATATGCTTCAGTAGTAAAACTAATAGAATTTTCATATACAGGTATAAATTTCGGAAAAGAAGATTTTTAATTTTTTATTAATAGTTACAAAACATGTTTTATAAGATAATTTTTTCAGGACAAAAAAATTATCTTTAAAAAGAAAAGCCCCGAATTTTAATTTTTCGGGGCTTTTTTAGAGCTGGCTATGGGACTCGAACCCGCAACCTGCTGATTACAAGTCAGCTGCTCTACCAGTTGAGCTAAGCCAGCAATCATTTCAAATTTTGCGACGCAAATCTAATATTATTTTCTAATTCTATGCAAATTTATTCTTAATTTTTTTCATTTTTCTTTCGTATGTTTTTACAATTAATTTTTAACATTATGACGAAAAATGAATTAAAATATTATTCCTTACTTCTTCAGAAAAAACATAGACGAGAAGAAAATAAATTTTTAGTTGAAGGTATAAAGCTTATAACTGAAGCGTTGAACTCAAATTATGTTTGTGAAAAAGTATTTTATACAAATGCTTTTTTTGAAAACAACCTGGATAAAATTAATTTTTTAAAAAGTTTTGATATTTCAATAGAACAGATTACAAGAAAAGATATCGAACGATTAAGCGATGTAAAATCACCTCAAGAAATTGTTGGTGTTTTTCAGATTAAAAATAATTTACACTCTAAAGCAATTTCCAATTTTATTGTTGCTCTTGAAAATATAAATGATCCAGGAAATTTTGGAACTATAATCAGAAATTGTGATTGGTTTGGTGTTGAAACTATTATTGCAAGTGATGATTGCGCTGAAATTTATTCACCCAAAGTTATAAGAGCCTCAGCTGGTTCAGTTTTTCATTTAAATGTAATTGAAGAAAATAATTTTATTGATTCATTAATTAATTATAAAAATGAAGGTTACAAAATTTATTGTTCTGATATTAACGGAAAAAATTTAGATAAGATTTTATTCAACGACAAGAAAATTATTTCTCTTTCAAACGAGGCTAATGGACCTTCTCAAACTTTATTAAACTTATCAGATGAAATAATTACAATTCCTAAAAAAGGCAAAGCAGAATCATTAAATGTTGCAAACGCATCGGCAATTATTCTATATGAATTAACAAAATAAAAAAAGCTGTTAACATTTAATTTTGTTAACAGCTCTAGAAAAACTAAGTATTAAAAAATTTATTTAATCAACAACATTTTCTTTGATTGGGTAAAACTACCAGCCTGCAATTTATAAATATAAAAACCAGTTGATAAATTTTTTGCATCAAAGTTGACTGTGTAATTTCCTGCTTTTTGATTTTCATTTACAATAGTTGAAATTTCATTTCCTAAAACATCGTAGATTTTTAATGTTACTTTACTTTCAAATGGTAATTGATATTTAATTGTTGTTGATGGATTAAATGGATTCGGAAAATTTTGTGATAATTCAAATGTAGCAGGAATTTGTTGATTATCAATATTCGTCAATGTTAAAAGATCTTTCCAGTTAGTTGCAACTCTGATTTCATCTAAAAATAAAACCGGACCTGGATTTGTTAAGATGCTTCCGGAAAAAGTTCCACCTTGACGTAATGTAACCATGCTAATATCGGCAACATCAGCTTTTGTAGTTTCAACATAAGGACCGATTTCTGCAGTTGCTGGTTCTGTTGAAGGAATATTTCCACTAAATACAAAAACTTTTTCTTCATCATTGTTATTACCTGCTACTAAAGTATGTTTTCCTATAACCAGGTAAGTTGTATTAAAATTTAAAACTGTATTTCCATAAATATAACCACCAGCTAATTCGTTACTTTTACTTAATCCAATAACAAAACCATTCCCCTGTGATTTTATATGTAATCTTAAAGTATAATTTGTTTGAGAAGAACTTGGAGAAAGTGCTATAAAATAATCTCCAATTGAAGATGCTGATGTTACATTTATTAAAAATGATAAATAAGCAGAACCCGAAGAAATGATTGAAAATTGTTTATAAACATCTTGACCAGATTCTTTTATTCTTGTTGCATTTCCTTTTGATGAATAACCGGTTAATGATAATCCAGGTGAAACAACCATTAAAGGATTGCTATTATTTGTTCCTGAAAGTAACCAACCTTTTGCTTTTAATGAATCCCCAGCTGTTGCTGTATAATCGAAACTTTCAGAAAAAACAGCTTGTGCATAAATTAAATTTGTGAATAAGTAAAAACATATTAAAACTAGTAATAATTTTTTCATATTAACCTCTATTAATTTTATTAAAATGTAAATGCAAATTGTAAATTATACCATCTTTCTCTTCCGTAGAAAAATTTAGCAGTAGTAGCTATATGATTTGTTCCATCTAAAGCATCGAGAATATAATTTTTATTATTTAACAAATTAAACACATGGAAATTTAAGTTAGCTTTTTTCAAAATAAAATCTGAAATATAAAATGTAAATCCAATGTGTAAATCAACTAAGTTTACAGTTGGAAGTTGCCATGACTGACCACGATCATTTGGATTTGTTCTGTTATCGGGATTAAAGCTTGCAAAGTTTCTTCCTTCAAATTTATATACTGGATTAATAAACATATTTAATCCACGCATTAAATTTAGTCTGTAATTTATTTGAATATTAGCTTGTTGTTGTGGAAATTCACTAACATAAAGATCTTTCACATAAAGGTTCACTTTTTTAATCGCAGTAGGATTATTTTCCGGCGAAATTAAAGCTTCGACATCATTTAAGAATTTACCAACCACGTATGAAGCAGCACCTTTTAATTCCAAGTTTCTTATAATTCTAAAGACATACTCTAATTCAAAACCAGAATGTAATTGTTCTGATCCGGAAACATTTGCATATTTTGTTACAACATCTCCTGAAGTTGGATCTATATCCGAATATGAAATAGTAATTGCTCTGTCTTTCCATTTAGTATAAAATCCATTTGCTCTTACTAAAACATTTTTTGATGAAAGAATATATCCTAATTCTAAACCTAATACTTTTTCATTTTTTGCATTTTTAGAAACAATATTTGTGTTATTTGCAAAAATGTTATTTACCATCGGAGCAGTTGAAAAATATCCAACATTAAAAAATGCCTGATTATATTCATCTAAATTATAATTCAAACCTGTTTTTCCTGTGTAACCGAAAAAGTTTTGCCATGCAGTTTCTCTAAAAGGATCATTCTTTTTATAAAGAAAATAATCTAATCTTTTAGCTCCCTGAGATGATGCTGATAAATTTATAAATGTTGAAATATTTCCGGATTTATATTCAAGTTGCCCGAATCCACCATACTGACGAACATAAAAATCATTATAATAATTAACCTTTTCACCTACCTTTACCATTTTGCCATAAGTTCTTTTGGTAACAGGATCTGTATAAATTCCATTAACATCTTTAAAATCAACATAATAATCACCACCAATTAGATCTCTGATTTCTTGATAATGAATTCCTATATAGTATCTTCCATCAATTCCTGTGTTAAGTGTAAATTCTGGTGTAAGTCTTGTTTTAAATGTTGAAAGCAATCCATACCAATCATGGTTATTAACAGAATTTCGTAAAATTGTTGAAGTAGCTCGTTTAAGTGTTTCGCTATAAGTTTTGTCAATTGTTTTTGAATTGATATTAAAAACTTTATCATAGTCGCGATAATTTTGGTAAACACTATCTTGTGCTTTAGTAATAGCTGGTGCAAAAGGACCAAGTGTACCACTTCCATAACCACGCCCGATTGAATAATAAACTACAGTTGATAAAATTGAATGATTTGAAATCTGCCAATTCCAATCAATATTAAATTGCGGTTTGTGAAATTTATTAACTGCTTCATTAATCCATCCACCTTTTAATCTTCCCATAGCATAATTAAAATTGCGTCCATACTTTTCCCAATCAGCAGCAGTTAAACGTGCATAACTAAATGGTCTTTGACCATGTTCTTGTGGAGAACCTACTCCACGTAATTCGATTGAATGATCTCCAAAGACACCACCAAGAGCAAAAAAGTAAGTGAATTCTTTATTATACGTACCAACGGCATAACCATCCCAGTTTCTTTTTGAGAACAAAGCTGTAACAGCAAAATTGTTAAATATTTTTTGATGAAAAGAAAGACTTCCTTTAATTAAATTATTTGAACCATATTCGGATTTAATTCTAATGTATTCTGTTTCGCTTGCAATACCTTTTGTAATCATATTAAGAACACCACCAACAGCATTAACAGAATAAGGTGAAGCACCAATTCCTCTTTGAATTTGTGAATCTTCTAAAACATCACCAAGCCCAGCCCAATTTGACCAATAAACCCATTTGTTTTCCATATCGTTAACTGGAACACCATTAACCATAACGGCAACATTTCGTTGAGAAAATCCACGGACATAAAGAGTAGCATCACCAGCTCCACCACCGGAAGCAGATGAATAAACACTCGGTGTTGTAGCTAGTTCTTGTGGAATATCCCTCGACGCCAATTTAAATTCTAAATCGGCACCTTTCACTTCAGAAAATGCTACAGGTGTTTCTCTTAAAACTGCTTTAGTGCTTTTTACCACAGTTTCACTTAATAAAACTGATGTTGGTTCTAATAAAAAATTTACAACTATATCTTTATCAACAGAAACATTTTTGGATTTAGTTGTATAGCCGATATAAGAAACTGTAATTTCGTAAACACCTGCTTTAAGATTTTCAATTTGATAATTACCATTCATATCGGTTGTTGCGCCAACAGATAAATCTTTAATCATTACTGTTGCACCAAATAATTTTTCACCATTTGAAGCATCAGATACTGTTCCGAATATTTTTAAATTTTGAGAGAATAATAAGTTTGTAAAAAAGATTGTTAATAATAGTAACATTAATTTCTTCATATTTGTTATCCTGATAATAAAGTATAAATTTATTTATTGAGATTATTTAAAGCTTCTCTGATTAAATCTTCGATTGTTGAGTTTGGTTTAATATCTAAAATAGCTCTAACAATTCTTTCAGATACTTTTTGATTATACCCTAAATTAACTAATGCTGCTACGGCATCATTTCTTATATTACCTGAAACTAAACTTGATTTTTCAACTGAAATATTATCAACTTTATCACGAAGTTCAATCATTAATCTTTCTGCGGTTTTTCTTCCAATTCCCGGTATAGAAATTAATCTTGATATATTAGAAGTTTTTAATGCTTCTTTGAGGTCATCAATTTGAATTCCTGAAAGAATACCCTGAGCAGATTTTGGTCCAATGCCTGAAACACTAATTAACAGTTCAAACATTTCTTTTTCCGCTTCGGTATAAAATCCAAATAATTCTAATTGATCTTCTCTGACATGTAAATGTGTATAAAGTGATATTTCTTCCTGTTCATTAATTTTTTCAAATGTGTTTATTGAAATATTTAATAAGTATCCCACGCCGTTAACATCAATTAAAATCTTAGTGGGTTTTTTGTTAATAACTTTGCCTTTGATAAAACCAATCATAACTTTAAACTATAATATTTTATTAAAAAGAAATAGAACACAGTTAATTTCGACTAATAAAAATCTGAGAATAGATTAAACTAATTAACTATGTTCTATTAAAAATTTATATCTGAATATTTTTTTCAACTTCTTCAGCAATTTCAGCAGAGACTAAAATTCTTCCACAAGATTCGCAAGAGAAAATTCTTTTATTAGATTTTATTTCTAATTGTCTTTGTGGTGGAATAATATTATGGCAACCAGAACAAGCAGAACGATTAACAGTAGCTACAGCTTTACCACCAAGAGCTTTTCTGATTCTCATATAAGTATTTAAATCCGGTTTTTTCACTTTAGCGGCAACTTTTTCTCTTTTATCGCGTAACCGGATTTCTTCTTTTTCATTTGCTTTAATAATTTGTTTTAGTTCTGCTTCTTTTTCTTTTAATTCGTCTTTAAGTTTTTCAACTTGAGGTTCAAGTTCTTTTATTTCTGCTTTAAGTTTATCAATTAAATCTTCAAGAGCTTTAGTTTCTGCTTCAAGCTTTTTAATTGATTCTTCGGCATGGTCAATTTCTTTAGTAAGAGCGTCATATTCTTTATTATTTCTAACCTGATAAAGTTGAGCTTTGAATTTTTTTAAATTAGCTTTTAATCGATCAACTTCATCGTCATTTTGTTTTCTTTTTTCCACAGAATTTTTCTTTTCATACTCTTTTCCTTCAATTTGATCTTCAAGAGTTTGAATTTGAGATTTTAAATCGTTAACTGCCGAAGGCAAATCGCCTCGCAATTCTTCCAATTCATCGAGCTGGTTATCTATTAACTGAAGCTCGTAAAGTGTTGATAATCTTGCTATCAATTTATACTCCTTATTGTTTATAAAACTTTATTGGGTTTGTAGTTTTTGAAAACTTATAAATTTTTATTTTTTCTTTTTTATTATTTATAAAACTTTGAATTTTTTTTTCAACAATATCCAGGACGATTATTTCAGTTTCGTAATGACCTGCATCAATTAATAAAATTTTGTTAAATGCATCGTGAAAGGAATGATATTTAACATCAGCAGTAATAAATGCATCTGCATTATTTTGAATAGCATCTTGCAATAAGTCGGAACCTGAACCACCACAAACAGCAACTTTTTTAATTTTATTTTTATTTCCTAATGAATATCTAAAATTTGTAAGAGATAGATTTTTTTTAACATAGTTTAAAAATTCATCAACATTCAATTCTGTTTTTAACTCACCTATTGCACCAGCGCCATAATTTGTATTTTTATTTTTTAACGGATAAATATCATAAGCAGGTTCTTCATATGGATGTGCTTTTAACATTGAAGTAATTACTTTATTTAAATTCCACGAATCAACAATTACTTCTAGTCTTACTTCATTTACTTTTTCAAAATTTTCTTTCTTGCCAATAAATGGATTTGAGTTTGAACTCCCCTGGAATGTTCCTTCGCCAGTAAGTCTAAAGCTACAATATTTATATTCTCCAATAATTCCAGCACCTTTATCAAACATAGAATTTGCAACATCATCAAGTTTATTTTGAGGAACAAATACAACAATTTTATATTGATTACTATTTTGATTTTTAAGGAATTTTACTTTTTCAAGTTTTAATTTTTTAGCAAGTTCAAATGAAACACCATCTTTTGTAAAATCTAAATTTGTATGTGCTGAAAAAATAGATATATCATTTTTAATTAATCTTGAAATTAGTTTTGCCTGGGAATCATTATCAAAGTTTAATTTTTTGATTGGTGTAAAAATTATCGGGTGATGAGTAAAAATAAAATTACAATTTTTTTTGAGAGCTTCGTCAAGAACTTCTTCGTTTAGTTCGAGCGCAAGGAAAATGTTTTTAATTGAATCTTCACCCGAACCGACAAGAAGACCGACATTGTCTTTCTCCCACGAGGCACCAGGTGGAGCCCAATCATCAAGATATTTTATCAATTCATTAACAATCATATAAAAAAAATGCACTCCTTGTAATTTTGGGGAGTGCATTCAAGTTTTATTTTTCTGCTTGAGTTTGCGTTTTAAGTTTGACGAATGTTTTATTTATAAATTTTCTCATAATTCTATTCAAAATATATAATTATTCAAATTTACATTCAAGTTTAAGATTTTATTCAATTATTATTTTATAATAATCATCTTCTTTGTTTCATTAAATTTTCCTGCTTGAATTGTATAAAAATAAACACCACTTGTTAAAGTTTTTGCATCAAAATCATATTTATAAGACCCGGCCTTTAAATTTTGGTTAACAATTGTTGCTACTTCTTGACCTAAAACATTATAAACTTTTAAACTAACATTTTCATCTTTTGGAATTGCAAATTTAATGGTTGTTGTTGGGTTAAATGGATTCGGATAATTTTGCTCTAGCATAAATTCATTTGGTAATGAATTTTCATTTTCAATATTAGACAAAATTCCCTGTTCTGGTGTTGGTAATTTTTGTGTAGTAAATATTTTAAATTCACCGGGGTTAAGTGAAATCATTGTATCTTTATTTGAAATATTAAATTCTTTTCCTGTAAAATAATCATACCACTTACCTGCATTTTGAAACTCTGGAATCATTGTATCGCTGAATAAACCAAAATTGGCTACTACAACAACATTCATAGTTGAATGATTTATCCACATTCTTTTCAAATAACCTGTTGCACTCATTTTAAAATTATTACTTGAAAATGCCGGATAATTAGTTTTTAACTTTATTAATGCCGACCAGGTTTTAAAGAGTTTTAATCTTGAAAGATTATTTAAATAATCCCATCTGACAGGTTTAATTCCTAATCTTCCATTAAATTCAATTGAATAATCATAACCAAGTTCACCAAATTGCCAAATCATTTTTGGACCGGGAACAGTAAAGAAAAATGCACCGACGGTTTTCATTCTTTGAATTGCTGTTTCAAAATCTTTTACATTGTAGTTACCAAGTGAATTTCCAAAATTTAAATTTTTATACATCAATCTTTCTTCATCATGGCTTTCCATATAACCAACTAAATTTGGTTGAGTCCAATTTCTATTCAGATATGAAATTCCTTCCAAATTTGATTTTCCTGATTCATTATAACCCATTGCTGCTTCACTGTAATTATAATTCATATTTCCCCAAAGTAAAATTCCATAATCTGCTAACTCTTTTTCTTCGGAGTTTACTGCTAAATGTTCAAATATCATTATTGCTGTTGGATCATAACTCCAAGCTTTGCTAACCATTCTTTTTAATAATCTAATTCTATCAGCATCATAATTACTTCCCCATGGATCAGACATTGGTTTATAATTATTTCCAATTCCTTTTGTAAAATCAAATCTGAAACCATCAAATTTATATTCAGTCAGCCAATATTTAATTACTCTATCTACAAAATACTGAGTTGCTTTACTTTCATGATTAAAATCGTAACCCCAGTGTGCATCCGTATTTGCAAAGTTTGATTGTTGATTAAACCATGGATTATTTGCTGCTGGCTTTCCAGTTGATTTATCAAAATACATTCTAACCATTGGATTAGAACCATATGCGTGGTTTAAAACAATATCAAGCAAAACTGCTATTCCATTTGCATGACATTCATCAATTAATGCTTTTAATTCATCTTTTGTTCCATAATATTTATCAACTGCAAAATAGAAAGAAGGGTTGTAGCCCCAACTGTTATTTCCTTCAAATTCATTTATTGGCATTAATTCAATTGCGTTTATTCCAAGTTTTTTGAAATAGTTTATTGAATCTCGAATTGCTCTAAATGTATGTGCATTTGTGAAATCTCGAACAAGTAATTCATAAATAACTAATTTTTCCTTTGCTGGCCGAACAAAATTATTTGTTTTCCAGTTGTATTTATTTTGTGCTGTTTGAAGTACTGAAACAATTTCTGAAGTCATCCCATCGGGATAAGATTTTAAATTGGGATAAGTCAATGATGTTATAAATCTATCATTATTGGGATCTAAAATTTTATCGCTGTATGGATCAGCAACTCTAATTTCTCCATCAATAAAATATTGAAAAGAGTATTCTCGAGCTGGTGCCAAGCCGGATAATTTAATCCACCATATTACACTATCCGGTTTTACTTCATAGCGATTCATAAAATATGTTGTATCAATTTTCCAATCATTAAACTCACCTATTACATAAATAAATTTTTTTTGTGGTGCATATAATGCAAGAATAACTTCAGTAGGTGATGATTGATAATTTATACCGAAATCGTTTCCTGTTGGTAATGGTAAGTTTTTAACAACAGGATTTTTCATAAGTATGAAAGTTGAAGAATCTTTAATATTTAATGTATCATATGCAACAATTTTAATTTCATTTTTACCACTCGAATAATCTTTTGCATAATATTTAAAATTTATTTTTGATGAGCTGCTTTGGATTTTTTCAATTCCATTTACAAATAATTTTGCTGATTTAAGTTTTGTTCCAACTTCTGCAATTGAAACAGAAATATCTAATGTATCTGTTGCCTTTACAAAATATGGAGATCTCATTGGGTCATTATATTGAACTGTAATTTTGGGATTATCAATTGAAATATTTAATCCTGAATAATAAATTGGTATAAAAATATCTTCAGTTTGTTTTGTACCATCCGAACTTCTTAATACAAAACATAATTCAGTTATTCTTGTATTTGCATCAGTAACTTTATAAAATGATCGTGGATTATTAATAGTAATTTGATAAACATCAGTTGTTACTCTTGTGAGCTCAGGTTGAATATTATTATCTCCCCAATTTCCGATTACATTTTGCCAACGTTGTTGAGTGCCACTTCCAACTTTCAAAGATACACCGGTATGTGCATAAACTCTTCCCGTAAATCCTGCAATTTTATTTTGATGTGTTGCATTTTTGACATCAAATGTTATTGTAATTTTATCTGTTTGTACAGGATATTGTGGATTTGTTGAAAATGTTGTTTGTGAAAAAATTAATATCGGAAAAACTAAAACAAAAAGAATTAATTTAATTTTCATAGTGCCTCCTTCGTAAAAAATTATTTTTTTGTTAATCTAAAAAATTCCACGCAACACCAAGTTTCAAATTTCTAGGATATGCCGGATAATATGGTATAAAATAAAATTTTGAATCAAATAAATTTTCCCAGGTTATGTAAATTTTTGCATTTTCTTGTATTGTACCAATCAAAAAGAAATCTAGTTTAAATGAAGTTGAAAATATTTTATCTGAAATTTGTTTCAACGAATTATCACTTAACATAAAATAATATGATGAAGACAATCCCTTCTCAAAATCGAATCGTTGCTCATATCTTTTTCCAATTGTAAATAAATTAAAACCTACTTTTAGCTTCAAGTTGTTATTGAATAAAATATCATTATAAAATATGCTTGTTTTATTTTCATATTCAGGTAAGCCACGATTTATTCTTTCAACATTGTTAAAATAATATGTATAAGAATTATGAATAAACATTTTCCAATAAGTTGCCGATACAAATAAATTTAATGCAGAGTTTTTTGAATTTATACTTTTAACAAAATATGCATTATCATTTTTATAGTCATAAAAAATAAATGCTGGTATTAAAAAATTATCATTTTGAGTTGAAAAGTATGAGAGGTTTACGTTTATGTTTTTATTTTCAAAAATAATTTTCGATTCAATGGTTTTTATGTTTGAATCCTGATTCCAATTTTTATTTAACACAAACACTCTTTCCAAATAATTAAATGGGTTTTTATAACCTGAAAAACCAAAATAAATTTTAAATAAATTAAATATTTCAAAAGTAATATCACCTCCTAAACCAAAATAAGTAGATTGTGCTTGTGTCAAAAACTTTCCATAAATATTTGATTTTACAAATTCATTAAATGTAAAACTTGCACCTGAAGAAATATTAAAAAAACTTAACACATTCTGTTTATCTAATATTTGAGAGTTGAATTGATTTCTCTCAAAATTTGTGTTAATGAAAAAACTATAATCATCATAAATGAAATTACTTTTAATATAAAAACCTTTTGTCAAAGAAAAATTTTCTCTTTTAATCGGAAAGACATTTGATTGTAAAGCCCCAACTGAATTTTGACGAAAATAATTTTCATCTTTCTGATAATAAAAAGAAACTTCCGTTGAATTATTTTCAGATAATTTTGCTAAAGAGTTAAGTAAAATCCTGTCTGTAATTGAAGTCAGATATCTATTATTAAATCTTACTGGTGATAAAACATTATCAAATGCAATTTCATTATAATTATCACCATTTGATATTTTCTTAATACTATCAATATCTACTCCGCCATTTAAACGAATAGAGTTATTATTATGAAAGTATGAAATTGCAAAATTTACTTTTTCTGAATAATTGTATTTTAAACGAATAAGCCCTTTCCAGTTTGAAAATGATGAATTTGCAAATCTACCATCATAGGATTGATTTGAAAAATTTATAAATGTAGTTATGTTTTTAAAAGGCATTAAATTAATCATTCCATCTATAAATCCTTCTTCATCGGATGCCTGAAAGAATTTAATTCTTGAGAAAGGTTTTTTTGAAGTTGGTTCAAATGAATTAAAATTAATAACTGCAATACCTGTATTATTAAATAAAAATGAATGTGAAATTGGTATTAATTCAATTAGCTCAACATTTTCGGATAGTAAATTGTTTATATCATAGAATGAATTAAATCTATTGTTAAGCTCAATACCATCTAATAAAATTGATACTTTGTTTGAGATTTGACCATAATAACTTATATAATTCGGCGTTCCAAAAGATGATAAATTTTTATTAAATACAAAATTGCGATTATTGAAAACATCCGTAAATACTCTGTAATCTATATCTTCAATTTCATTTTTTGTAATCAAATAATAATTATAATTAGAATCAAGTAATGATTTTTTATTAATAGAAATTTTTTTTCTTGTAGCAAAAACAATAGTGTCATTTAAATTATTATTTTTTATTACAACAGTATCTTTTTCATCAATTTTTTTAATTTCACTTTGAGGTAAAACAATAGAATTAAGAAAAGCAAGTAAAATCAATATTAGAATTATCATTTCGTTTTTATAAATATACATTGTACTAAATTTTTGAAATTGATTTTTTATAACCATAAATAAACACTTTTATATTTTTTATACATATTGCTTAATAAAATTAATAATTTTAAAACAAAAGTTTTATAAATAAGATAAAATCTATTTGTTTTATATTAAAAAAATATTAAATTTCAAATGAAATTTTTCACCATAAAATAAAGGGCAATCTCAATGGCAATGACAAAAACACAAATTGTTGACCATCTTGCAAAAAAAACTGGCGTTACAAAAAAAGTAGCTGCACAATTTTTAACAGAATTAGTTCATCTTTCTTACAAAGAAGCTAAAAAATCATTTACAATTCCTGGATTAGGAAAATTAGTTCTTGTTCAAAGAAAAGCAAGACAAGGAAGAAATCCTAAAACTGGTGAAACAATTTTAATTCCTGCAAAAAAAGTTGTTAAATTCAGAATTGCTAAACAAGCTAAAGATGCAATTCTTGTTTACGGCAAATAATTTTTTTATGTCAGTCTTCTAATTTTTTAGAAGACTGACATTCTTTTCTGCACCTTCTCAAACAACTAATTTTTTTAATTTATCTAATTGATCCTGATAAACTTGCTCCGGAATATTTCTTAATATTGTTTTTAATAACTCATTAAATTTTCCTACATGGGAATAAAAACCAATCAAATTTTCATTTTTATCTTTAATATAAATAGCTCGCATTGGCATTCCCGAAAATATTCCACCAGAAATTGAAATTATATCTTTATAAAAAATTTTCACTTCTTTTTTAGAAAGAAAAAATTTTGAACAAATTATTTTTTCATCATCCGAAATAATTTTAAAGGGTAAAATTTTATATGATAGAAAATAACTTTTATTCAAAAGGTAAATAACAATTAAATTAAATATTACAAGAAAAATAAAATACCATTTTTTAAATGATACTAATATACTAACAATAGTAAATAACAAAATGAAAAAAGAAATAAAAAAATTTATATAGCGATAAAAAAATTTTGACCACAATGAATATTCAAATGTTTGCATCTTTTATTTTTTTTGTTAATCTAATTTAACAAAATAGAATTTATTTAAGTCAAATTTTGTTAGGAACTATAAAAGAGGAGAAAAAATGTTTGACCTTCTAATTATTGGTGCTGGTCCAGCTGGTATTAGTATGGCTGTTGAAGCCCGTAAAGCAGGTATTGATTCTTCAAAAATAATTATAATTGAAAAAGCAGAAGAACATTCATTCACAATAAAAAAATATTATCCAGATACTAAATTAGTTACAGCTAATTACAAAGGATTTGAAGCTAAATGCACAGGTGTAATGTGTATCCCCGATTTAACAAAACATGAAACTATTTCTTATTTAGATAAAGCTATTAAAGAAAATAATTTATTAGTTCATTACAATGAAACAGTATGGAAACTTCATCAAAATGAGGATAAAACTTTTATTGTTTATACAGATAAAAATGAATATCACTCAAAAATTGTTACAATAGCAATCGGAATTTTAGGTAAGCCAAACAAACCCGAATATAAAATTCCGACTACATTAAAAAACAAAGCATTGTTTGATGTAACATCTGTTGAAATAAAAAATTCAAAAGTGTTAGTTGTTGGTGGCGGTGATTCTGCTTCTGAATATTGTCAATACTTAGTTCAAAATGGAAATGATGTTACATTAAGTTACAGAAGATCATCATTTAACAGAATGAATGAAATAAATCAAGAAAGTATTTTAGAATTAGAACGTGAAGGAAAAGTTAGAATTTTACGTGAAAGCAATATTATATCTTTAGAAGATAAAAATGGAAACCCATTAGTAAAGTTTAAAGAAGAAAAGTTTGGTGAAGAGCTTTTTGATTTTGTTGTTTATGCTTTAGGTGGAACAACGCCCGAAAACTTTTTAAAAATGATAGGAATTGAGTTTGATGGAGAAGCACCAAAGTTAAAAGAATATTATGAAACATCTGTAGAAGGATTATTTTTAACTGGCGATTTAACAGCTGGCAATAAAGGTGGTTCTATTATCTGGGCATTTAACTCTGCAAATACAGCAATGAAAAAAATTTGTAAAGATTATTTGGATTGTAAAATTGAATTATAAAATTTTACTCTCTGCTTCTTAAAATTTCGAACAACATTATTCCTGTTGCAACAGAAACATTTAATGAATCAATTTTTCCTTTTATAGGAATTTTTACAAGGAAATCACAATGTTCAGCTACAAGTTTGCGTATTCCTTTTTCTTCATTTCCCATTACTAATGCAACAGGCATTTTATAATCAAGCTGATTGTAAAATTTATTTCCATTTAAATGAGTTCCTACAATCCAGAAATTGTTTCTTTTTAATTCATCAATTGTTTGTACAAGATTATGTACTTTACAAATTTTTAGGTATGAAACAGCACCTGCTGAAATTTTTTCAACTGTTTCTGTAATTGGAGAACTTTGATTAGTTGTTAAAATAATTCCATCAACACCTGCACATTCAGCGCTTCTAAAAATAGCCCCTAAATTTTGTGGGTCCTGAATTGTATCAAGCAAAAGTAAAAGTGGATATTTAGATTTTTGTGATTCACTTATTAATTCATCAAGTGAATAATATTTTTGTGATGATTTAATTGCAACAACACCTTGAGAATCTTCTACTTTTGAAATAGCATTAAATTTTTGAGTAGAAAGTTGAGTGATTTTAATTTTATTTTTTTTTGCTGCGGAAAAAATTCTGTTAATTGCTTCCCCATGTTGACCAAATGCTATATAAATTACTTCTATTTCAATTCCTGAATTAATTGCTTCGAGTACAGGTTTTCTACCAATTATTTTTTGCATTTATTTTTCCGGGAAAGTGAATTTATTTTCATCAACTATAAATTCACAAAATAATCTGTTATTCTTTTTCTTTGGTAAATATTTTTCAAGCACTGTTATTGTTTTACTTACACTATTTATATCAATATTTGCCGAATTAATTGCTCCATCTTGTTTTACCACATTAATTGTATAATTACCAAATAAATCTTCAAATAAATTTTCTGATTGGGCTGGCATTATTTGTGGGACAGAATCCATTTTAGCTTTTAATCCCATTATAACTAAATTGATTACATCTTTTTCTTTAATAACATCAACAGAAACTTCGTATGCAAAAGCGGTAAACTCCACAACAGTTTCAATTAAAAAAGCCACATATTGTTTTTTTAATTTATTATCATATTTGAAATAAATTGAACAAATAAATTCTTGTTTATCCGGTTTCTTAGATGGAATTGCATCCAAAGCAGTATGAGCTTTTTTCTTTCTTGTCTTTGGAATTTTCGGAATATCTTTTGGCTTTCTAAGTGGCAATTATTCACCAATTTTTTTTATAAGTTTTTCTATTTCGTTTAAAGAAATATTTTCTTGTTCACTATTCAACATATTTTTTAAAACTACTTCATTATTTTTTAATTCTTCTCCACCTACAAATAAAACATATTTTGCATTCAATTTATTGGCTTCTCTCATTTGAGCTTTTACACTTCTTAAAAGATAATCTAATTCAACAGTTAAGTTTTTCCTTCTTAAAGAAATTGCTATGTTATATGATAATTCTGATTTTGTTTTATCTAAAGTAATTATATATAAATCAATTTTATCTTCAGGAATACTTAGAACATTTTCGTTTTCGCATGCTAAAAGAATTCTTTCCATACCAGCTGCAAAACCAACTCCTGGTAAATCAGAACCGCCAAGTTCTTTTACTAATCCATTATATCTACCACCGCCACATAATGCACTTTGTGAACCAACACTTTTACTTACAATTTCGAAAGTTGTATGAGTATAATAATCTAATCCTCTTACAAGTGAACTATCAACACTAAAATTTACATTTGCTTTTTTTAAAGTTGATTTAACAGTTTCAAAATGTGATAAACTTTCATCCTTTAAATAATTTATTAGCAGAGGTGCATGTTTCATAATTTCAATATCTCTTTCATCTTTGCTATCAAAAATTCTTAAAACATTTGTTTCAAATCTTTTTTTACTTTCTTCAGAAAGATTGGATAAGTGAGATTTTAAATATTCTCTCAAAACATTTTTATAATCTTCTCTTTCAGATGGAACACCTAACGAATTAATTTTTACTTCAAGATTTTTAAGACCTAACTGAGCTAAAATATCAAATGCCATAATAATCATTTCTGCATCAAGAAGAGGATCGTTGCTTCCTATAGATTCTGCACCAAATTGATGAAACTGACGATATCGCCCGGCTTGTGGTCTTTCTTGTCTAAACATTGGTCCAATATAAAATAATTTATTTAGACTTTGTTTTTTCTCAAGAGAATGTTCTATTAACGCACGAACTACACTTGCCGTTAACTCAGGACGTAATGTTAAACTTTCCCCACTTCTATCTAAAAATGTGTACATCTCTTTACTTACAATATCCGTTGCTTCTCCAATTCCTCTTGCAAATAAAGAAGTGTTTTCAAATATAGGTGTTCTGATTTCTTTGTAATTAAATTTAGAAAAAATTTTTTTAATTAAATTTTCAAGAAAGTACCATTTAGAAATATCTGATGGAAGGATATCCTTTGTTCCAGTTATAGCTTTAATCATGAATTTTCAAAATATAATTTTTCTTCTTGTTCAAATAAATTATAAATTTCTTCAGCGGTAGTTGCATTTGCTAGATTTTCTCTAAATTCTTCAAGGTTCATCATTCTTGATAAACGACTTAATAATTTTATATGTGGACCAACTAAATTTTCTTTCCCTACAAGTAAAAAAATTAATTTAACTGGTTGATCGTCAAGAGATTGAAAATCAATCGGTGTTTCTAATTTTCCAAATGCACCAATAATTTCTGTAACATAATTTGTTTTGGCATGTGGAATTGCAAATCCTTTTCCAACACCAGTGGACATTATTTTTTCTCTTTCTAATACTGCTTTGTATATTTCATCAATATCCTTTATTCGTGGATCATCTTGAAATGAGTAAACTAATTCTTTTATTGCACTTTCTTTATCGATACTTTTCATCGATGGTATAATGTTTTCAACTTTTAATATTTCACAAATTTTCATTTTTTACACTTCTAATTAATCTTCTGCAAAATTAAGAAAGCTCTTTTGTTTAACAAAATTAAATCGTCTTTTTATAAAATTTTTATTTCTTGCTCTCTGAATTATTAAAATATAATTTAACAATGCAAAATAATTTAAAAACTTTTTCTCGAGGATTTATATGAATATTCAAAACAAAACAGTACTTGTATTAGGCGGATGGGGATTAGTTGGAAACGCTGTCATTAGAAAAATTGTGCCTGAAAAACCAAAAAAAATAATTGTAACTTCACTAAGAAAAGAAGAAGCTGAAGAAGCTGTAACAAAGTTGCATGAAGAATTTCCAAATTTACCCAATGATTATTTTATACCTTGGTGGGGTAATATTTTTGTTCGTTACGATTTCAAAGATTCTGACCGTATTTCACTACTTGATAATCCCGAAACCAGAAAAATATTAATGCAAGACACAATGGAAGAATTGAATGATGATATATTATTTAACTCTTCTATATTTAAGTTAATGAGTGAATTCAAACCAGAAATTGTTATTGATTGTATTAATACTGCAACAGGAATTGCTTATCAGGATTTATATACTACTTACAGAAAAATCAATAAACTAATTCAAAAAGATCCGGAAAAAAATGAAATTATAGCTGAAACTGAAAAGCTATTATGCACCCTTTATGTTCCACAATTAATAAGACATGTTCAAATAATGTATAATTCAATGAATCAAGCAGGAACTGAGATTTATATTAAAATTGGAACAAGTGGAACAGGTGGAATGGGATTAAATATTCCATACACTCATAGTGAAGAAAAACCATCACGCGTTCTCTTAAGTAAATCTTCAGTAGCAGGTGCTCATACATTACTTTTATTTTTAATGGGAAGAACACCTGATGCCCCAATTACAAAAGAAATTAAACCAACAGCTGCTATAGCATGGAAAAGAATTGAATTCGGTGAAATTAAAAAAGGAGGAAAACCAATTGAAATAGTAAATGTTCCTTTCGAACAAGCTTTTGAACTCAAAGATAAATTACAACTAAAACTTGAAAATAAATTTCCATCATCTGGTGAAAATTTAAAATGTGTTTTCATTGATACAGGTGAAAATGGAACATTCTCACGTGGAGAATTTGAAGCAATTACTGCTCAGGGACAAATGGAATATGTTACACCGGAAGAAATTGCAGATGATGTAATTTTTGAAATAAAAGGTGGTAACACTGGTCACGATATTATTAACGCACTTGATAATGCAACTTTAGAGCCAACTTATCGTGCTGGATTTATGCAACACTGGGCAGTTGATAAATTAGACGAATTAGAAAAAATTCATAATGTAAACAGTGTTGCATTTGAATTACTTGGTCCACCAAGACTTTCAAAACTTCTTCACGAAATAAACATATTAAAAAATATTTATGGATCGATGCAAAACATTTGCAATCAATCTCCAAAATCATTATCTGATGCTTGCTTTGATTATTTAAAGAAAAATGAAAAACTAAAAAATGAAATCATCTCAATTGGTATTCCGATTTTATTACCAAACGGAAAACAACTACTTCGGGGAAACGAAATAAAAATTCCTCCATTCAGAGGAGAAAACGAATTAGAATTAAATGAAGTTAATTTAAATAATTGGGCTAATGATGGTTGGGTTGATTTAAGAGAGAATAACATGTTAGTTTGGCAACAAAGATTAAAATCCATAATGAAAGAAGCTGAGTCGATCCATCCTAATGATACAAGTTCGATGCATGTAAGAACTAAAAAATATTGGAATAATTTTGAAACTATTGATATAGGAAAAGTAGTCGGTTGGATATTTATCAAAGAAGAAAAAGGGGAAAGAATGAAAGCTTAAAATAAAAAAAGTCCCACTCGATAATCGATGTGGGACTTTAACCCCTTAACTATTCTGGATATCTCCCCAAACTTAATAAATGGATCATCCCCCAATTGATCCTTAAATCTGAAGAAGTTCAAACTTTTTAACAAAATTTCAAAAATCACGGAGGAAAAATAAATGCAAATATTCAATTTATCGCTGGTAGTTTTATCAAAAAAAATCACTTTTTTTAAAAAAAATTAAAAAAAAGACTGGTAGTTATACCAGTCTCTAAAAACACAAACAGTCTTCTTTAATTTCTATAAATAAAAATTGGCAGCTTTTACTTTAATATTTTTCAATTTATCATTTACAATAGAATACCTTAACCCTTTTCCATTTTTCTTTCTCTCTTCAATTTCTTCTATTGAAAGGTTTTGGTGATTGAGATTGGTAATTTTGATAATATTTGAGCGTGGACTATTTTCTTGAATTTTATCACTATAAACTGCTCTTTCATAAATTTTTGCAACCTGCTCATTTCGTAAAGTTTTTTGATTCTCAATTCTTGTTTGTCTGTTCAACTTAATTGGAATCTGTTCATATCTAATTTTTTCTTGAATATTATTTGTTCTTGTTTTAGATATTGTATAAGAGATTAATATCACAAATCCAAAAAAAACAAATGATATTAAAAGAATACTATATATTATTTCTACTAATTCCATTTCAAAATCTTTTTTTATATTGAAACTCAATTGAAGTGCCAAGATAAAATGCGTTTTTATTAATTAAGTAAAGTTGAATTATTTATTGATAGTTTCACTTTGGGAATTTGTAACAAATTGATACTTAATTAATTTCAAAACAAAAGTAATTAAGACTAATATTAATTAAAGTGATTATGGTCAATAATATTTATAAATGGTTAGATTTTAATAAAGAAATAATAATGCAACCCCTGCAACAGCAAGAAAAGCACCTAATACTGAAAACCAAGTAAGTTTTTCTTTGTAATAAAAATATACCATTGGAAGCATTATAATCGGAACTGTTGCCATAATTGTAGAAGCAATTCCGACTTTTGTATGTGAAATTGATATTAAACTAAATGTTATGCCAAGATAAGGACCAATAAATGAACCTATAATTGTAAATATTAATCCTTTTTTATTATTCTTAAATGTTTTTATCGGGTGAGAATACCTATTTGTTAATGTTGAAATTGGAATTATTAAAATTAATGCGGAAGAAATTCTTACAAAAGTAGCAACAAATCCATTTATTTCACCTTCATTAAAAGCGAGTTTAGCAAAAATTAATCCTACAGCCTGCCCAATTGATCCAAGTAAAGCGTAGAAAATTCCATTAAAATCAACTTTATAATTTGAAGTTGGTTTTTCTTCACGTTTTAAAACAACGATCGAAATTCCAATAATTGTAACTAAAATTCCCAATACACCTATAACAGAAATACTTTCCCCCAAAAATAGATATGCAAGTAAAGCAGCAAATGCCGGTGATGAAGACATTACAAGCATACTTAATCTTGCCCCAATTAATCTATAGGCATTAAATAAAAAAGTATCTCCGAAAACTAAACCAATAAAACCACTTATTATCAAAAGGATTATTTGTTTTAATGACAAATTAAAAGGAGCTTGAATAATTATTATTGTAATTAATAAGTATGTAAAAGCCAAAATCATTCTTGTAACATTTACATAAAAAGAACCAACTCTTCTTGAAGCTTCAGAAAAAGCAATTGAAGTCATTGACCATAAAAATGCAGTTATTAATGCAGTTATTTCACCTAGCATAAAATTTATATTATGATTAGAAGAGGAACGAAGAGATATAATTCTCTTCGTTCCAAAAATTATAGATTGAAATACATTTTAAACTCAAATGGATGAGGCATTGTGTTTATTGAATTAATTTCTTCATGTTTTGATTTAACCCATTGATTTAATAACTCATCGGTAAATACATTTCCTCTTTTTAAAAAATCCTTATCAGATTCTAGAGCATCGAGAGCTTCATCTAAATTTCTTGGCAGTAATTTAATTTTGTGTAAATCATCTTCAAGAAAATTTTTATCGTAAGGTCCAAAGCCTTCTTTTGTTGGATCAATTTTATTTTTCACTCCATCAATACCTGCTAAAATCATTGCACTCATTGCAAAGTATGGATTCATAGTTGCATCAGGTGGACGATATTCGAATCTTGTTACATCCGGATCGTTAACATATTTAGGTATTCTGATAGCACTTGCACGATTTCCCATACCAAATGTTAATGCAACCGGGGCTTCAAAACCTGGGACTAATCTTTTGTATGAATTTGTTGATGGATTTGCAAAAGCTGAAAGAGCTGGTGCATGTTTTAATAATCCACCTATAAAATGTAATCCGAATTCATTAAAATTGCCGTAACCACCTTTTTTATAAAAAGCATTTTTACCATTCTTTGTCAAATAAAGATGAAGGTGTAGTCCATTTCCAGCTTGTTGAAACATTGGTTTAGGCATAAAAGTTATGTAAAGATTTTTTTGACGAGCGAAATTAAAAAGAACATATTTTGCAGTAATAATATTATCTGCTGTTGTCAGCAAATCAGAAAAGTAAGTTTCAATTTCTTGTTGTCCTCTTTCTCCAACTTCATGATGATGATATTTAACCTTCAATCCATACTTAGCTAATATCTTACAAGCTTCATCTCTGAAATCGTCATAGATATCAAATGGATTTGCTGCATGATAAGCTTTTTTATAAAACTCTTCAGCATGTTCAATTTTATAATAAGATTGTGAAGTTCTTGTATCATATTCAACATCAGAAAAAATATAAAATTCAAATTCGGGTCCCCACCATGATTTATCGCAGCCTGTTTCTTTCAAAAGAAGATCTTCAACCTTTTTAGCAATATATCTACCATCCTGATCAAAACGGGAACGGTTTTCATCTGTTAAAATAATATTAGCATAAAAACTTAAAGTTGGAGCATCTCTGAAAATATCAATTACTGCAGTATCTAAATCTGGAATTAAAATCATATCACTGTTTTCAACTTTTCTTAATCCATAACTAGAACCATCAAAGCCGACACCTTCTTTAATCATTTTTTCAATAATTTTATCATGAACGGGTAAAGTTATGTGATGCAATCTTCCGGCTAAATCAATTGCCTTTAAATCGATAAATTCTATTTTATGTTTTTTAATAATTTGATTAATAGATTGAATTTTGTTTGCCATAGTTCCTCACTTTAAAGAAAAAAAACCCCCGAATAATCGGGGGTTTAATTTTTAATTATCCTTTATAATTAATCGCAGCAAGTCCGGGGAAAATTCCGGTTGTAGATAATTCTTCTTCTATTCTTAATAATTGATTATACTTTGCAATACGGTCTGTTCTGCTAGCTGAACCTGTTTTGATTTGTCCACAATTTGTTGCAACAGCCAAATCTGCAATTGTAGTATCTTCAGTTTCACCTGAACGATGTGACATTACAGAAGTATAACCAGCACGTTTAGCCATCTCGATTGCATTTAATGTTTCTGTTAAAGTTCCAATTTGGTTTACTTTAATTAGAATTGAGTTTGCGATTCCCTTTTCAATTCCTTTTGATAAAATTTCTGTATTTGTTACAAAGATATCATCACCAACAAGTTGAATTTTATTTCCAACTTTATCTGTTAATAATTTCCAACCATCCCAATCAAATTCAGCCATTCCATCTTCGAGAGAAATAATTGGATATTGATTAATCCAACTTACCCAATAGTCAACCATTTTTTCTGGTGACATATAGGATTTATCAGATTTAAAGAAATAATATTGTTTTTTATCATTATCCCACATTTCACTTGCAGCGGGATCTAAGGCAATGAAAATATCTTTACCAGTTTTTAATCCTGTTTTTTCAATAGCTTCAAGAATAACAGTAATAGCTTCTTCATTCGATTTTAAATTAGGAGCGAACCCACCTTCATCACCGACAGCAGTATTATATCCTTTTGATTTAAGAACTGATTTTAATGAATGAAATACTTCTGCACCGTAACGAAGAGCTTCTTTAAAGCTAGGTGCACCAGCAGGCATAACCATAAATTCCTGAAAATCAACATTATTATCAGCATGTTTACCACCATTTAAAATATTCATCATAGGTACTGGTAATGTACGAGCGTTAGTTCCACCTATGTAACGATAAAGTGGTAATTCAAAAAACTCAGCTGCGGCTTTTGCACATGCTAATGACACACCTAAAATAGCATTTGCACCTAAATTAGATTTGTTTTTAGTACCATCAAGTTCAATAAGAAATTCATCGATTGCTACTTGTTCAGCTACATCCCAGTCAATTAATTCATCAGCAATTTTTTCATTAACATTTTCAACAGCTTTTTGAACACCTTTGCCGAGATAACGAGATTTATCGCCATCTCTTAATTCGCAAGCTTCATTTTCACCAGTAGAAGCACCACTAGGAACAGCAGCTCTACCAACAATTCCACATTCAAGTGTAACTTCAACTTCAATTGTAGGGTTGCCTCTCGAGTCTAAAATCTCGCGTCCCCAAACATCAACTATCGTAGTCATTTTTTTTCTCCTTTTTTAATTAGTGATTCATAAAATCGATTCAAAAATTATTAAAAAGAGTGTGTAAATGCTAATTAAATGTTTATCAAAATAAATACATCTTTTATCATCAATTGGAAAATTTTATATTAGAAATACTTTTATTTATTTTGTTGACAAAATCTAATTAAGGTTAATGATTGCCCCGGTAGCTCAGAGGATAGAGCAGCGGTTTCCTAAACCGTTGGTCAGAGGTTCAACTCCTCTCCGGGGTACAAAATAATAGAGATTATTATGAAAAAATTATTAACTAACATTTTATTTGCTGTAGTTGATGTAGTTTGTTTTCTTCAAGGTGGTGTTTTATTGATTTATTCATTGTTACATTTCAGTTATAAAGTTGAAGTTGGGCACCTAGAAGGTTTAACAACAGTTGAAATGCAAAATGTACCATTAACAATTGGTGGTTATTATTATTACAGTGAACAATACATAAATGTCGCTCTAATTGGCGTAGGATTAATAATAGTTGGAATTCTGATGAGAAACTGGAGGAAGAATTTTGTATAAATTGAACTATTTAATATTAAATTTTATTATAGTAAATATAATTTCAACAACTTAAAAAAGAGGAGTAAATGAAAAACTTAAACAAAATATTAATTCTTTCCTTGCTTTTTGCAGTAAGTATTAATGCACAATTTAAGGATTTTGGTTTAAAGGCTGGAATTAAAGGTAATGCTGCAATTGCAAACAATGAATTTTCTGATGACAATGGAATGTCATTAAGTTCATACTTATTCAATGGTTTCTTAAGATTCGAAATTAATCATGATTGGAATGTTGAATTAAGTTTAGGTTACGGAAATCTCAAAGGTGACGATTACAATCATATTCTTGGTAAAAAAGGAACCGGCTCTTTCTCAACTTCAATAATTCCAATTGAAGCAAAATTACTTTATGCACCATGGAATTTAGAAAACTGGAATCCATATTTTTATGCTGGTCTTGGAGCATTAAGTTATTCTGTTGGAACAAAACCAAGTGTAAAATCTCTCAAACCAGTTGATGAATCCGGATTCACTGGTGTTATTCCATTTGGTATTGGAACTGAAGTTAAGTTATCTGATGAAGTTATACTTGATTTAAATGCAGGCTTAAACTATTCTTTAACAGATAATCTTAATTATTACAAAATTGAAGAGTTCAACGATGCTTATTTAAACTTCGGTGTTGGCATTGCATATTCACAAGAAAGTATGAATAGCGATAAAGATGGAGATGGTTTAACAAAAAAAGAAGAACTTGAATTAGGTACCGACCCAAGAAATCCTGATACTGATGGTGACGGTTTAAAAGATGGAATTGAAGTAAAACAATATACTACTGATCCAAGAAAAGCTGATACTGATGGTGATGGTTTAAAAGACGGTGAAGAATTATTAAATTATAAAACAAATCCATTAAAAGCAGATACTGACAATGATGGATTAAATGATTATGATGAATTAATGAAATTTAAAACTGATCCTTTAAAAGCAGATACCGATGGTGATGGATTGAATGATGGCGATGAAGTAATGAAATATAAAACTGATCCATTAAAATTAGATACAGATGGAGATTCTTTAAGTGATGGTGATGAAGTATTAAAACATAAAACAAATCCATTAAATGTGGATACTGATGGTGGAACTGTTAACGATGGAGTTGAAGTTAAACGTGGTACAAATCCACTTGATCCAAAAGATGACGTTCCGGTTGAATTTGTTGAAAAAGAATATTCATACGACAATGTTTACTTTGGTTTTAATAAGAGCAAAATAAGTAAGAAAGAACAAACAACTTTAGATAAAACAATCGAAACTTTATCAAATCTTAATAATCCACAAATTACATTAAGTGGACATGCTGATGCAATTGGTAGCGATAAATACAATATGAAACTTTCAGAAAAGAGAGCAAATATTGTAAAAGAATATATGGTTAAAAAAGGATTTAACGGAGATAATATAGTTGTTGAGTTTTATGGTGAAAGTAAACCAGCAGCTGATAATAAAACAGCTAAAGGTCGCGCATTAAATAGAAGAACTGAAATAAAGGCAAAAGTAACAGAAAAGGTTCAAAAGTAAATAGCATTTAATTGTATTTCTAAAACCCCACAAAATTTTGTGGGGTTTTTTTATATTATAAATACTTTATAATAAAGTTCCTTTCAAAAAAATCATTGCAATTGTGAAATAAATTATTAATCCGGTAACGTCAACTAAAGTTGCAACAAAAGGAGCTGAAGAAGCTGCAGGATCGAAACCAATTTTTTTGATTATCAGAGGCAACATTGAACCCATAAATGTTCCCCAAAGTACTACACCAACAAGAGCAAAGCTTACAGTCATTCCAACTAAAAACCAATGATCACCATAAATTCCACTTGCTGCCTGCCAAATTGAAATTCTTAAAAAACCAATTAACGCTAAAATTGTTCCAAGTACTAAACCTGTAACAATTTCTCTTCTAAAAACAAAAAGCCAATCTTTAATTGAAATTTCTCCTAATGACAAAGCACGAATAACAAGTGTTGCTGCTTGCGAACCTGAATTACCACCACTAGAAATAATTAAAGGAACAAATAAAGCAAGTACAACTGCTTTTTGAATTTCATGCTCAAAAAAACCCATTGCAGTTGCAGTTAACATTTCCCCAACAAATAAAATACTTAACCAGCCAGCTCTTTTTTTAATCATTCCCAATAATGAAATATCTGGATAAGGTTCTTCTAAAGTTTCAACAGCAGCAAATTTATGAATATCTTCTGTTGCTTCTTCTTCTGCAATATCTAAAATATCATCAATTGTGACTATACCAACTAAAACGCCACTGGAATCTGTAACTGGTAAAGCAACTCTATCATATTTTTTGAATAATTCGACAGCGGTTTCCTGGTCATCATTTACCTTTAAAGAAACGAAATTAAAATTCATTAAGTCGTAAACTTTTGTATCAAGAGGTGCTAAAAGAAATTCACTAATTTTAATATCATCAACAAGTTGACCTTTATCATCAATTACATAAACTACGTTTAATGTTTCAGAATTTTTTCCATTCTCACGAATATAGTTTAGAGTTTGTTCAACTGTCCAGTCTTGTTTAACTGCAATGTAATCTGGTGTCATCAAACGACCGACACTATATTCCGGATAGCCAAGTAACTGTTGTGCAATTTTCTTTTGTTCAGGTGATAGAATAGCTATCATTTGTTTTACTGCATTAGGAGGCATTTCTTCAAATAAAGCAGTTCTATCATCGTCAGACATTTCATTTAATATTGCAGCAATATCTTCTTTGCTTAATGATTCAATCAAAAGTTGTTGAGTATCAAAGTCAAAATATTCAAAAACATCAGCAGCTAAATCTTTTGGAAGTAATCTGAAAATAATTGCTTTTTCTTCTTCTTCTATAGAGAGAATTAAATCAGCAATATCCGTGGGAGGCCAATCAATTAAAACTTCTTTTAATTCACTTAATCTTCTGTGTCTAATTAAATCAAGAATTTCTGGTTTAACTAATTGAGAAATCATAATAAACCTCCTTCGAATGGAAGTGGAAAGGAAATGATAATTAATTGGTTTGCAAAATAAAAATGAGAAATTAATTAAACAAAAAAGCCATCAAAAAATTGATGGCTTTTTCAAAAAAAATTTATTCTTCGGTATGAGCTAACCAGAAACCACCAATTGCATTAAATTGGGTATCTCCCCAAACTTCGGCAAGTAGCACAAATCCATCTCTCGAAATTCCGGAAGCTTTTAAGTTATAACGAATTTGTGTAGATTTTTCTGCATCAATTAATGAAGGCATTAAAATTACTTTTGGTTTTTTATCAAATGGTTTTGGAAAACTTATTTCATATTCAACTACTCTTTTACCTTGATTAGCATGTAATGTGTAATTTTGATTGTCTTTACTATAAAAGAATGTTCCGCTTTGAACCTGGACCTGACCATAAGATAATGAAGCCGCAAATAGAAGAACAACTATTGAAGCAAACAACTTTTTCATCTTACCTCCTTTTACTTTGTTGATTTAATATTACACTGTTCAAACATCATAATTAAACTTTAAATTGTCAATAAAAAATTCATCTATTTTATTCCAAGTTCATTTTTCATTAATTCTAAAGTTTCAATGATTGATTTGGGATTATATCCAAATTCAGTTTCTGCTTTTAAATTTATTAATCCGGAACGCAATGGTCTTTTTGCCGGCTGATTTAAATCTTTTGTCAATATAGGTAATATCAATTCTTTTTTAAGATTAAAATAATCCGCTATAATTTTTGTAAAATCATATCTTGAAAGAAGTTCTTTTCCACCAATATTATAAATTCCTTCTTTTTTATAATAAATTATTTTTGAAATTGCTTGAACTAAATCATCAATATAAGTTGGATTATTAATCTGATCGGTTACAATTTTTATTTGATTATTATTACTTAAAGAATTATAAACCCACTTTACAAAATCTGCTCTGCCATATTTTGCTGGTCCATATAATACATTTGTTCTAATTATTGTGAATCTTGTTCCGCTTGCTTTTATTGAATTTTCTGATGCTAACTTTGTTCTCCCATAGTATGAAATTGGATTGGGTAAATCATTTTCGGTATAAGGACCATTTTTACCATCAAAAATATAATCTGTTGATATATGAATTAACTGTGAATCAATTGTCCATGAATATAAAGCTAAGTTTTCAACACCTTTTACATTTATTTTCCAACATAGTTCTCTTTCGGTTTCAGCTTTATCAACATTTGTGTATGCTGCAGCATTTAAAATAAAATCCGGGAAAAAATTTGTAATGATTTTTTTTACATCATTTTTTTGAATTATATCAAGTTGTTTGTATTCAACATTTGGTATTAATGATTTTTCTTCTGATGATGCACATAATAATTCAACATCATTGTTTTTTAAAAAATATTCTGTTAATCTTTGTCCTAACATTCCATTAGAACCAACAATTAAAATTCTTTTTTTAATCATATCAGTTAATATCATAATTTAGTTTTTCTGAAAAAGTTAAGTTTTCTTTTGAAGCTGCAATTGCCCCTGCTTTATTTGCAATCGTAAGAGATTTTTCCAAATCTTTTGATGATAAATAAAAATAAAAAAATGTTGCTCCAAAAATATCTCCACAACCAATTTTATTTAATGTATTAATTTTAATTGCTTTCTTCTCAATTTTTTTAAGAACTCCTTCTTGAACAAAATAAGTTGTGCTTCCATTTTCAGCTTTTGTAATTATTAAAATTTTTACTCCATTATTTAATACAAATTCAGCTGCATCAATTTCATTTCCATTATAAATTGTTTTAAGTTCGTTATTGTTACATTGTAAAATATCAATACAATTAAGCCATTTTTGAATTTGTGGAATTGGTCTGAAATTTCTTTTCATTTCATTATCTACATCACGGGAAAGAGAATGAACATCAAAATAAATTAAACCATTATAAATTTTTCTTATTGATTGAAGTTGTTCTAATTTAATATCGAAACCTGTAATCATGTTTATAAAAATTCCATCAAATAAATTTATTTCTTTTGTAAAATTTAATTTAAGTGAAGAAGAAATGTTTTTATAGGTTTCTCTTCTTTCCTCATTGCCGGAAGTTTCTAAAATTACTTCTGGCATTATTTCAAAATGTTGGAAAAAATTATCTCTTACTTTAGAGTACAATGTTTCGAACAAATAATAAAAATTTTTATTCCAACTTGTTAGAAGATATAATTCATCATTTGGTTTAAAAGCTGATAAAAATCCTAAAGCAGAATAATAAACACCGCCGGGAGTGATTTTATTATTTACATTATCAATTATTGAGTGACCAATTACAAGAATTTTCATTAGTTTAAAATTGTCTTTTGAACCTAATTTGTAAATAAGATTGTTTCTAATATAAAAATTAAATTGAGAATAAAATGAAAATAGGAATTACTTGTTATCCAACTTATGGTGGAAGTGGAGTTGTTGCAACCGAATTAGGATTGTCATTAGCTAAACTGGGGCATCAAGTTCATTTTATAAGTTATGCAATTCCGCATCGTTTAAATCGTTTTGTAGAAAACATTTTTTATCATGAAGTTGAAATGAGTAATTATCCATTGTTTGAACATTCTCTTTACTGTCTTTCATTAACGAGCAAAATGCTCGAAGTAATTGAATATGAAAAACTTGATTTGATGCATGTTCATTATGCAATTCCACATGCAGTTAGTGCTTATCTCGCAAGACAAGTTTTACAAAAAATAAATAAAAACATTAAGTTTATTACTACTCTTCATGGAACGGACATTACATTAGTTGGATTAGAACCTTCGTTTATGCCCATTGTTAAATTTAGTATTGAAGAAAGTGATGGAGTTACAGCTGTTTCAAGATTTTTAAAAGAGAAAACATTAACAAATTATAATATTGAAAAAGAAATTGAAGTGATTTATAATTTCATTGACTTAGAAATTTATAAACCTCAACCAAGTATTGAATTCAGAAAACATATTGCTCCAAATGGTGAAAAAGTTTTAGTACATACATCTAATTTTCGTCCGGTTAAAAGAGTACCGGATATAATCCGAATTTTAGAAAAAGTTAACAAAGAAATTCCAACCAAATTAATTTTAATTGGTGATGGTCCCGAAAGAAGTGAATGCGAAAGATTATCACGTGAATTAAACATTCATCAAAATGTTGTATTCTTGGGTAAACAAGATGCCCTTTCTGAAATTTTAAACTCTGCAGATTTATTTATCATGCCATCTCAATCGGAAAGTTTTGGTTTATCTGCATTAGAAGCTATGGCTTGTGGAAAACCTGTTATAAGTTCTTCTGTAGGTGGTTTACCTGAATTAGTTATTCATAACGAAACAGGCTTTATTGCTGAAATTGGTGATATTGAAAGAATGTCGAAATATGCTATTGACTTGTTAAAAAATGATAAAAAGTATTTAACATTTTCAAAAAATTCCCGTGAGCGTGCAGAAAAATACTTTGATAAAAACATTATTGTTCCAAAGTATATTGAATATTATGAGAAAGTTTTAAATAGCTAATTTATGTCACCCTTTGATAAACAAAGGGTGACAAAATTTTTTATTTTGAAATAGTTTTTCTACCAATACTATAATAAGTAAAACCAAGCTCTTCCATTTTTTCCAAATCAAAAATATTTCTTCCATCGAATATTAAATGATTCTTTAACAATGATTTCATTTTATTAAAATCTGGATTTCTGAATTCATTCCATTCAGTAAGTATTAAAAGTGCATCTGCATCTTTAAGTACTTCATATTGTTCATTTGAATATTCCGGAATTTCATCAACATAAAATTTAGCATTTTCCATCGCAGCCGGATCGTAAGCAGAAATTTTTGCGCCATGTTTATTTAATTCTTTGATAATATTAATAGATGGCGCTTCTCGCATATCATCTGTGTTTGGCTTGAATGCCAATCCCCATATAGCAATTTTTTTATCTTTAATATCATTATTAAAATGTTGAAGTAGTTTTTTTACTAAAACTAATTTTTGCTGTTTATTAACTTCATCAACTACTTTTAATAATCTTATAGGAGAATTATTTTCTTCTGAAGTTTTAATCAAAGCATTTACATCTTTTGGAAAACAACTTCCGCCATAACCAATTCCCGGGAATAAAAATCTTTTACCAATTCTTGAATCAGAACCCATTCCTTTTCGAACCAAATCTACATTCGCACCAACTTTTTCACAAAAGTTTGCAAGTTCATTCATAAAAGTAATTCTCATTGCTAAATATGAATTGGCAGCATATTTTGTAACTTCACTGCTTTCAGGATTCATTTCAAAGATTGGGTTTCCTTGTCTAACAAATGGTTCATAAAGTTCTCTCATTATTTCGAATGCTTTTTTACTGTTTGAACCGATCACAATTCTATCCGGTTTCATAAAATCTTCAACCGCAAATCCTTCTCTTAAAAATTCCGGATTTGATACCACATCAAAATTTTTTATTTCATACTCTTCTAAAATTTGTGTTACTGCTTTGGATGTTCCCACCGGAACAGTGCTTTTGTTTACGATTACTTTATAATCTTTGTCATTATTTTCTTTTAATATTTTTCCTATTTCGTGTGCAACTCCAAAAACATATTTTAAGTCGGCAGAACCATCTTCATCTTGTGGGGTTGGTAAACACAAAAAGATTATATCTGAATTTAAAGCAGCGAATTTTAAATCATCAGTAAAAGTTAATCTTTGTTTTTCAATGTTACGAGTGAATAAAATTTCTAATCCTGGTTCGTAAATAGTAACTTTTCCATTTTTTAACATTTCTAATTTCTGCTGGTTGTTGTCAACACAAATAACCTGGTTGCCCATTTCGGCAAAACAAGTTCCGCTGACTAATCCAACATATCCAGTACCGATTACAGAAAGTTTCACTTTGCCCTCCTTTAATAAATGAAATCATTATTTATTTGTTGAAATGAAATTGCTTTTAAATCTTTTTCTGAAACTATAGGATTTTCAATTTTCCAATCAATATTAAGATCAATATCATTATAAATTATTGCGCGTTCCGATTCTTTATTATAAAAATTAGTACACTTATAACTAAAAATTGCTTCATCACTTAACACTGAAAATCCATGTGCAAAACCAGGTGGTATCCACAATTGAAATTTATTTTCTTCACTTAATTCAATTGAAAAATATTTTCCAAAAGTTGGTGAACCAAAACGAATATCAACTGCAACATCTAATACTTTACCTAAAATTACAGAGCATAATTTTCCTTGTGCATAATCGCCGATTTGATAATGCAACCCTCGCACAGTTCCTTTTTTCGATTTTGAAATATTATCCTGAACAAAAGAAAAAGATATTCCACCACTTTCATATTTTCTTTTGTTAAATGATTCAAAAAAATAACCACGTTCATCAGGAAAAACATCGGGTTGAATAACTATTAATCCATCAATAAATGTTTTTTCAAATTTCATTTTACCTCTATTAATATATTTGATTTGTATGCCAGTTCCACGCTGTTTGAATTATTTCATCAATTCCAAATCTAGGTTGCCAATTTAAAATTTCTTTTGCTTTTTTGTTATCGGCAACCAGAATTGCGGGATCTCCTTCTCTTCTGTTTACAATTTCAAAAGGAATTTCTTTTTGGGTAATATTTTTTGCTTTATCAATAATTTCTAAAACAGAATTTCCAACACCGGTTCCTAAATTTATTATTGCAGATTTTCCTCCTTCGATTAAATAATTAATTGCTTTTAAATGTGCATCAGCTAAATCATCAACATGAATATAATCACGAATACAAGTTCCATCTTGTGTATTGTAATCATTTCCAAAAACAAAAATTTTTTCTCTTTTCTTTTGAGCAGTAAAAAGAACTAATGGAATCAAGTGTGGTTCGGGTGAATGACTTTCTCCGATTAAACCATTTGAACTTGCACCTGCAGCATTGAAATAGCGTAGGCAAACATTTTTTAATCCAAATGCTTTTTCAAAATCTCTTAACATAATTTCAATCATTAATTTTGTATTTGCATATGGATTAATTGGGTTAGATGGTTCATCTTCTGAAATAGGTATGCTTTTAGGATTTCCATAGATTGAACAAGTTGAAGAAAAAACAAAATATTTCACACCACATTCAACAACAGCTTTAATTAAATTATAACTGCCAACAACATTATTTTGATAATATAAATCGGGTTTTTCAACAGATTCACCCACATATGCAAAAGCAGCAAAATGAACAACTGCTTCTGGCTGAAATTCAATGATACAACTTTTAAGATTTACAAAATCTAACAAATCTGTTTTTTTAAAAACAACACTTTTAGGTAAAGCTTCATGATGTCCACGTGATAAATTATCAACAACACATACCTGATGATTTTTATCAACAAGATGATGAACAAAATGAGAACCAATATAACCCGCTCCTCCGGTAACTAATATTTTCAATTTATTCCCTCTATAAATATTGAAATTTACTTTTCAAATATATTTAGTTTATTCAACTTGATAAACTTAAAATTTAATATTGTAGCAAATTAAATTTTTCACTATAATGAAACTGTTTTTGAAAAGTTTTTTAAAATCACCCGTTTGTGTAGTGTAATAAATTTATTCGAAAATTATGTTGATTTAAGATTACAACTATAAAACATTCGCTTATTGTATCTGTCCTATAATTTTTTTTATAAATCAAAGAGGAGGCATTAATGAAAAATCGTTTCTACTTTTTAGTTATTTTATCTTTAATAATATCAACACAATTAACCGCACAATTATTAACCAGAACAGCAGAAATAATGGAAAAATCCAAAATTGAAGTTGGTGGTTTTGGAAACTTAATTGCCGGAGTTGATTTCGATAAAGATGGAAGACCAGAAATTTATGCAGTAAATTCAAATGCTGTTGATAGAGCAGAAGAATTAATACCAAGAATTTACAAATTTGAATATAACCCATTAACAAAAACCTGGGATGAAGTTTGGATGGCAACTGCACCTCTATCAACACAAAATACATGGCCAGCTCTTGCTTGGGGTGATACTGATAAAGATGGTAAACCAGAAATTTACTGGGGAGTAGTAAATGCAACCGTTCCTATAAGTGGTGGAATTTATCAGGATATTCCAAGAATTCTTGTTTATGAACATCCGGGTGGAAAAACTGATGATATGGGTGTTTCTGATGGTATTGGTGGATTTTTACCAAACGCAACAACCAACATTATGCCCGGAACTGGTTTAAATATAAGACCATTCAGATTTTTAATTGCCGATGTTGATAAAGATAATAAAGATGAAATTGTATTTTGCGACAGAGCGCCATCTACTACAAATACAACCGCTGTTCATCTTGGTGTAATGTCAGTAGATAAAATTCCTGATTTAGGTGGCGGTGGTGAAAAATGGACTTTAGAATACAATGCTTCTCTTGATGCAACTGTTAAATCAACCAATAGTGCTAAATGGGATGTTGCTTTTTTAAACAATGTTATTTATATGTTCGAAGCTTCTGGAAGAGTTGTTGGTGTTAAATATGAAAACAATGCTTGGAAAGTTGTAAAAGCACAAACAAGTTTTAATTCAATCGGTTCTTTCAAAGGAACAAAGGTTGTTGATATAAATAAAGATGGTAAAAATGAAATTTTATTGGCTGACTGGTTTAATAATGCAAAAGGCGCTGGTGCTAAAGTTTGGTTATTACAACAAGTAGCAGATACACTTCAGGCAACTGCATTAAATGATTTTGAACCACTTGGAGCTGTAAGATTAAATGGAGCTGATGCTGGTGATATTGATGGCGATGGTAGATTAGATTTTGTTTTTGGTAGCCGTCATGATGCAAATAACTCCCGCAGAAAACCTGTATTTAGACTTGAATATCAGAGTGGAGATATTACAAAAGAAGCAAGTTATTCAGCAACAGTTATTGATTCAGCACACGGAACAAAAACCGGTGATATTGATGCAATTGCTGTTGCGAATGTTGATGGAGATGCCGACCATGAAGTAATTTATACACAGGGTTATCCAAGAGGTGATGGAACTAATGACAGAATGCCAATTGTAATTATAGATCGTCAGTTCACTCCTGTTTCAGTTGAAAATATTTCTTATGAAATTCCAACTGATTTTTATCTTGAACAAAATTATCCTAATCCATTTAACCCAACAACAAACATTCGTTTTGGATTAAATAAAACTGCAATTGTTCAGCTGAAAGTTTATAATTTACTTGGAGAAGAAGTTGCTACATTACTGAATAATGAATTACTAAATGCCGGAAATTATAATTACATGTTTAAAGCAAATAATCTTACAAGTGGAATTTATATTTATACATTAAAAGCAGGAAACTATACTCTTTCTAGAAAAATGCAGTTGATTAAATAATTAAATTTTATTTGGCTTCTGGAATTTGTAATTGGATAAATTACTTTCCAGAAGCTTTTTTGTTTTCTGTTCAACTTTTAATCCACATGAAAATTTATCCAACTAAAAATTTTAAATTACCTATGAGGTAAAAATGAAAAAAAATAAATTTTCTTTTACCATTCTCTTTTACTTAATTATATCATTTTCAAATTCAATTCTATTTGCAGGTGTAACCGGGAAAATTGCCGGGAAAGTTACTGATGCTGAAACCAAAGAAGAACTTGTAGGAATTAATGTTTTGATTGAGGGAACAACAATTGGTACTGCAACAAGTGTTGATGGAACTTATATTATAAACAATATTGAACCGGGCATTTATACTTTAATTTTCAGTGGTGTTGGTTATCAAAAAAAGATTGTTACTAATGTTAGAGTATCAAGCGATTTTACAACAAGAATTGATATACAACTACAGTCTGAAGCAGTTAGTATGAGTACGATTACAGTTGAAGCAACCCGTCCACTTGTTAGAAAAGATTTAACTTCGTCTCAAACAAATATTGATGAATCACAAATAAAAACACTACCAGTTGAAAGTATAAATCAAATACTTTCTTTACAAGCCGGAATAACAAAAGGATCTGGTGGCGAACTTCATATTCGTGGAGGACGTTCAACTGAAATTGCTTACAATGTAAATGGTGTAAGTGCTACAAACCCTTATGATTTTGGAAGAACAGTTCAAATTTCTACAAATGCTGTTCAGGAGTTATCGGTAGTTAGTGGAACTTTTAATGCAGAATATGGCAATGCTCTTAGTGGTGTTGTCAATACAGTTACAAAAGAAGGTGGTTCAAAATATAAAGGAACAGTTACATACTACACCGGCGATTTTATTAGTTCAAATAAAAATGTTTTTTTTAATATTGATAAAATAAATCCTGTTAATAATCAAGTGTTTGAAGGAACTGTTGGTGGTCCAATTCCAATTTATGAAGATAAATTTTCTTTCTTCTTTTCAGGTAGATATAACTATGACAAAGGTTATCTTTACGGAATAAGACAACATACAATTTATGATTCACTTTCCCGCGATAGAGAAAGAGCAGATATTTTATACATAGCTCAAACAGGTGATAACGCAATTGTACCAATGGATTGGAGTAAAGATTTAAATACAACAGCAAAACTTACTTTCAAACCTACTTCAAATATTAAAATAAATTATGATTTAGTTTATTCAAATTCAGAATACCAGAATTATTCACATTCATACAAATATAATCCGGATGCTAATTATAAAAGATTTCAATGGGGAATAATAAACTCTTTAGAATATCGTCAGGCAGTTAGTTCAGCAACATTTTTTTCATTAAAAGGTTCTTACAATATTTATGATTTCAAACGTTATTTGTTTCCACTTTTAGATGCTTCCAATAAAGCTGTTTCATTTCATCCTGGTATGAGTTTAGATAACTTACATGCCGATCCACGTTATCAACCTGTTGATAAAAGTAATAGTTATAGCAGTTATACATTTGTTTCCGGTGGTACTCAACCCGAGCATTTTTATCAAAGATCTTACTCAACTGAAATTAAATTTGATATCACTAGTCAGGTTACAAACAATCATGAAGTTAAGTTTGGCTTAAAAAGTAAGTGGGATATTTTAGACTTTGTTTACTTCACAGTTTTAAGAGATAGAAATAATTATTTGGTGCCTACAATTCCCAATCCTCAAAATCAAAAAGGTTCAATTGATATTTATTCACGATCACCAAAACAATTTTCAAGTTACTTACAAGATAAAATGGAATTCGAAAGTATGATATTAAATGCAGGTGTTCGTTTTGATTACTTTGATGCAAACGCACTTTATGCTCCCGATCCTTTCAAGCCAACAGAAAATTTACAAATGTCATCAAAAAAATATACAATTAGTCCACGACTTGGAATTTCATTCCCGATTACCGATCAAGGAATAATTCATTTTTCCTACGGTCATTTTTATCAGTTACCACCTTTCAGATATTTATACACAAATCCTGAATTTGAAGATATTGCAAATCAACCGACTTATGGAAATGCGAACCTCAATCCCGAAAAAACAGTAACCTATGAAATTGGTTTACAACAACAATTAAATGAAACAGTAGCATTTAATGTAACTGGTTTTTATAAAGATGTTCGGGATTTATTAGCTCTTCAACAAATTAGAATTAGTAGTAATTCAATTTATAACAAATATGTTAATAAAGATTATGGAAATATAAAAGGAATTACATTTTCATTAACAAAAAGAAAATTGCCGGATGATTTTTTCAGTGCATCATTAGATTATACATTTCAAGTTGCAGAAGGAAATGAAACCGGCGCCGATGCATTTTTTATTGATTTGCAATCCGGAAGACAAAGTGAAAAAATTCCTGTCCCCTTAGCATGGGATCAAACACATACTTTAAATGCTGTTTTAACTTTTGGTGGAACAAAAAACTGGAATGTTACATTTGTTACTTCTCTTTCTTCCGGCTTGCCCTATTCACCACGCTTATATGAACAACAAATTTATTTAAGAGCTAATAGCGGAAGAAAACCTTCTTCGGTTAATGTTGATTTATTAGCAGATAAAACTTTTAGAATTTTTGATATGTTTTCTCTTACTGTGTTTTTAAAAGTATTTAACTTATTCGATACAAAAAATGAAAGATTTGTTTATGATGATACCGGCAGAGCAATATATACACTTGAAGAATCCAAAGGTGGTCCACAGGCAACAAATAATATTTCATTAAAGTATCCTGCTATCAAATCTGCAACAGAATTTTTTAATCGTCCTGATTTTTATTCAGCTCCACGTGAAGTTCGAGTTGGATTTTCAGTTGAGTTCTAATGAATTTAAGGAGAACTAATATGCAGAAAGGTAAAATATATTTAACAATAATTTTAATTTTACTTGTAGTTGGTTTTAGTAAAAACATTTCTCAGGAAAAAAATAAATTACTAAAGCAATCAGAATATCAATTAATAAAAGATTATATCAATCAAAAAATTTTAACAGCACCAAAAAACTCAAATCCCCAAACAGGAAATGATAAATACACAACAAAATCAATATTGAAATCTCTTGGCGAAAAAGATCGGAAATCATTTTTTATGAATGGTAATAACATTGCTGTTGAAATTGAAAATTATGGTGGAATAGCTCCCGGTTACGGTGGAATAAGAGAAATTACAAACCTTATTTGGAGAGATGCACCATATATTTTTCAATTTTGTCCGATCGTTGGTGCATCAGTAGTTGATACAACTGGTAAAAGAATTCACATCATTACAGATGGAATGAACGATTATGATAGACCCGGTTTAAGAGAAATTGATCCCGCAACAGGAATGAAATGGCAATGGCAACCACTACCTGGTTATGCAGATCCAAATCAACCATACATTGCATCTAATCCAACTTTAGATACAGATAGAGATGGTAAACCAGATAGCTGGCCAAGAGAATGGTATAATGACAAACTTGCTCAGTATGTTTGGCCTGGCTATTTAACTCAAGGAGAAAATAATGCTGACTTAGAAGCTTATTGGGCTATGGATGATCGTGACAATAAAGAATTTGGTTATTATCCTTTTAAAAATGATAAATCAAGAAGAGGAATTGGTGTTCAGATTGATGGTCGTGCTTTCCAATGGAGTAATTCTCTTGCCGCTAATGCAATATTTTTTGTCTGGTCTATTACTAATGTTAGTGATAACAAATTAGATTCAGTTCTATTTGGAATTTACGGTGACCCTGATATTGGGGGACAAGATAATAAAGATGATAATGGTTATTTTATTTCCCCTTTCGATACTAAAATTCCTCTTTATGCAAGGAATATGGTTTACTTTTGGGATCCAGATATGAAAGGTGATAATGCAAGAAAACTTGGTTATTTAGGTTGTAAATTTCTTGAATCACCGGGTAACCCCGACGATAAAATTGATAACGATGGTGATGGTTTAATTGATGAAAGACAAGATAACAATGTTGACGAAGATAAAGATTGGAATTCAGAAACAGATGATGTTGGAATGGATGGTATTGCTAATACAGCTGATCAAGGTGAAGGTGATGGAATTCCAACACTTGGAAAAAGATTACCGGATGGAAGACCCGATCCTCTTTTACCAGGTGAACCAAATTTTGGTTATACAGATTTAGATGAATCTGATCAAATTGGTTTAACAAGTTTTAAAAGTTCTCAATGGGCTACAGATTTAAGAATTGCTTATGATGAAGAAATTTGGAATGAAACTAAACCAGGTAGCTTTAACGAAATAACCCAGAACCAAGATATAGTTTTTATTTTTAGTTCAGGTTACATTTCACTAAACCCCGGTGAAACTAAAAGAATATCAATGGCATTTTTATTTGGTGAAGATTTAAATGATCTTTTAACTACAGCTGAAACTGTTCAGGATATCTACAACAAAAATTACAGATTTTTCAGACCACCAAGCTTACCAAAAGTTACTGCCGTACCTGGTGATAAAAAAGTTACTCTCTATTGGGATTCAAATTCAGAAAGAAGTATTGATCCAATAACAGGACAAGATTTTGAAGGATATGTAATTTATAGAAGCACTCGTCCGGATTTCGCTGATATTCAAACAGTTACAGATGGTAAAGGATCTCGTTATTTATATCGGCCTTTAAAAGATACAAAAGGATTTGAAGCTAAATGGGATTTGAAAAATGAATGGAAAGGTTATCATCCCGTTCCTTATTTAGGTAGAGGTTTAAATTATTATTTAGGTGATAACACAGGTTTAGTTCACACCTTTGTTGATTCAAATGATGTGAGAAACGGACAGACTTATTATTACGCTGTTGTTGCTTATGACCATGGCGATTCATTAGGAATCCCCCCTTCGGAAACAACAAAGAAAATTTCTGTTAATCCAATTACAGGTAAATTAATTTTTGATGTCAATACTGTTCAGGTTACCCCCGGACCAAGAGCAAGTGGATATAATTTTACAGATATTAAATCAAATGATGTTAAACATGAAAGTGGTCTTGGTAACGGAACGGTTACTTTTTCAGTTGTAAATGATCTTGCTGTTAAGAGTGATAAATATACTTTAATTTTTAAAGACACTCTTTATTCTTCCGGCAAACCCATTATTTCAAAAAATTATTCAGTACTTAATGAAAGAGTTAATAAAGAATCATTTTATTTATATGGAACAAAATTTACTTCTCTTTCACAAGGTAATATAATTAAAGATGTTAATCTTCAAGTTACTGATGCTACTGGAAAAGTTTATAAACAAGGTACAGATTATGAACTAAACTTTGAAAAAGGAGCTATTAAAAGAACTGATAATAGCCAAATGAAAGATGGAGTTCAATATTTTATTACGTACAAAAATTATAAAATATATCAAAGCCAGGCATTTAATGGTGAGGACTCAAATCCTGTATTTGATGGAATATTATTAAAAGTAAAAGACTATCCTACACTTGCATTCGACGATACAAAGTCAAAATGGTCTTCAAATATAAATTTACCATTCAGAATGTTTTTGCGTGCGGCTGGAAATCCAAAAGCAGAACCTGCAGATTATATTGTTCGGTTTTCAGATAAACCTATTTCAACCGCTAAAAAATTTGTTGCCGGTAAAGGATTTATTGATATACCGGTTAAATATAAAGTTGAAGATGTTACCAGTGGAGTACCAATTGAAGTGGTTACAAACTTACAGGAACTACCTGCTTCAAATGATTCAGCATATACATTAGGAGAAGAAATTGTATTTTATAAAACTGGTTCACCTGGTGGAACAGGTTCTCAGATTGCATGGAGTTTGATTATTTCACCTGCAGCTGATGATCCCAAAAAATTTCCCGGCAATAATGATGTTTTATTTCTTTATACAAAAAGACCTTTTACAAAAGATGATAAATTCATTGTCCAAACAAAAGAGGGAATTGTTAAAAATGAAGATGCTGCAAGTAAATTAGATAACATTTATGTTGTTCCAAATCCTTATGTTGGTGCAAACGAAATTGAACCTGCAAATAAACTTGCAAGTCAAAATCGTGGTGAACGAAGAATTTATTTTGAAAATCTTCCTATGAAATGTACAATAAGAATATTTACACTTAGTGGTGAACTTGTAACAACAATTGAACATGATTCTGGTTTTGATAACGGAAGAGAATTTTGGAATTTATTAAACAAAGATGGCTTTAGTGTTTCATATGGAGTTTATATTGCACACATTGATGCTCCAAATATCGGTGAAAAGCTAATCAAGTTTGCTTTAATTAAGTAATGTTGGAGAAATTATGAAAACATTTATAAAATATATTTTGTTGTTTTTTCTTCTACTTTATTCTATATCATTTAGTCAAACAACTAAAACCGGAACAACTGCTGCTCAAGTGTTAAAATTCAATGTTGGTTCAAGAGCAATTGGTATGGGTGGAGCTTTCACAGCAATATCAAACGATGTTTCATCAATCTATTGGAACCCAAGTGGAACCGCCAACATTAATTCAAATGAAGTATTTTTTAACCATTCTAATTTATATTTAGATATTGCTCATGATTATGCAGCAATTGCCACAAATATGAATGAACTTGGTACTGTTGGTGCTTTTGTTTCTGTTTTAACAATGGATGATATGAAAGTAAGAACAATTGAAAAACCTGAAGGCACTGGAGAGTTGTTTACTTATAATACTGTTGTAATTGGTTTAAACTATTCTAAATATTTAACTGAAAATTTTGCTATTGGTTTTAATGCAAAATATATTAATGAAAATTTATGGCATATGAGTGCTTCAGGTTTTGCAATTGATATTGGTACACTTTATAAAATTCCTGTTTTAAATGAATTAAGAATAGCTTCAAGCATATCGAACTTTGGAACCAAGATGCAACTTTCCGGAAGAGATGTTACTGTTATTTATAATTCTGGTGCAGGTAATGCAAATCTTATTAATTCAAATATTGAACTTGATAAATTTGATTTACCCTTAATTTTCAGATTTGGTTTATCTGTTGATGCAATCAAGACATCATCAAACAGAATTACCCTTGGAGTTGATGCAATTCATCCAAATGATAATAATGAATATATTAATTCAGGATTTGAATACTCATGGAATGAAATTGTTTTTTTAAGAGCTGGTTATAATTCTTTATTTGAACATGAATCTGAAAAAGGATTAACATTTGGTTTCGGCATTAACTACAGGATATTTGAATTAGTAAAAGCAAAATTTGATTATGCTTATCAGGATTTTGGCAGACTAAAAAATGTTCATTACTTTTCTTTTGCTGTAGAATTTTAATTTTATTAAGAACACAGTTTTTTTGTTTTTAGGTTAGCAAAAATCTGTGTTCTTTTTTTTTAAATATAATACTAAATTTGAACTAGAATTTGGAGGAAGTTATGGCAACATTACCAAAGCGATTTGAAAGATTTTTAAAAGAATACCCGGATGTAGCAGTAGCATATGAAAGACTTGGCGAAGCAGTTCACAAATCAGGAGAATTATCAGAAAGAGAAAGAGCTTTAGTTAAATTATCTTTAGCTGCAGCATTAAAATCTGAAGGGGCTGTACATGCACATGTTCGCAAAGCTTTAAAAATTGGTTTAAAGAAAAGTGAAATTAGACAAGTGGCTTTGTTATCAATTCCAACAATTGGTTTTCCTGCTGCAATGGCTGTAATGAGTTGGATGGATGATATTCTTGATAAAAAGAAAGGCAAATAATATTGTCAAAAAATAATTCGGAAATTCATCCGCTCGATAATACAAAACTAACAACACTTTGGGCTTTTACTGAATCGACACTTGGTGGAATTCTTCATGCTCTTAGAATTCCATTTACCGGTTTATTTGTTGGCAGCGCTTCGGTTTTTTTTATTTCTTTAATTGCTCAATATTCAAAAAATAAAAACCAA
>JAOADJ010000048.1 GCA_026417375.1 Melioribacteraceae bacterium
CCAGAATTTTTACTTGCCATTCCGGTTGCAAATAATGTTGCTTGTCCAACTGTATTAGGTGCAGTATAATTAAATGTATAAACATACTTTCCATTTGTTCCGTAAGTTTTTTTACCATTTGTAATTAGTTCATTGTTGGAAAGTTTAAGATTTGAATCGTAAGGTTGTAAAGAACCAACAGATGCGGCTATATCAACACAAACTTCGGAACCATTTCCACCACTTATAGAAACCTGAAACGTTTCTGTTTTCCCAATTTGAACTTGATTTGGACCAGTGATTTCAACTATTACTGATGGATTTGCAGCACCATGACAATTACAACCAACTGTTGAATTTTTTCTTGTATATCCAGTATAACTTGAACGTGCATAAATTATTGTTATAAATATTACGAACAAGAAGGTTGAAATAAATAATTTTTTCATTTTACTACCATCGTTTTGATTTTATTCTTTACAAATAGAAGTTAAATAAATTTTATTGTCTTTCAAAGAAGAAATTTTGTTCAAATAAAAATGTGTTGATTGTGTATTAATGAAATGATTAATGAATCTTGTTAAGAGGTTAAGAACATTTCAATATATTTTTTTACATCAAATTTTTTAGCGCAGCCATTGTAATTCATATAACGGATTTTCCCATAGACGGGGCGTTCAAACCAGGGACGGTCATGCACTCCGCCAATTGACCAAGCAATTCCTGTGTAGCCATTTGGATCGCGTCCGTCAAGTTCATATTTATCATTAAGATAAATTGCAATTCTTAATGCTTCTTCTGGTGATTCAGTCCATTCAAGAATTTTTTTTGCCCAATACATTCTCATATATCCATGCATCTTTCCTTTATTTACCATTTCCATTTGTGCAGCATTCCACAGATCATCGTGCGTTTTTGCGAGTTCAAATTCTTCCAATGAATAAATGAAATCTCGTTTGTCATTTCGATGTTCGTTAAGTGAATCTTTAGCCCATTGTGGAAATCCATCAAAGGAATCGTAATTGGTATTGTAATAGCAAAAATTATCTGATAGCTCGCGTCGTATAATCATTTCTTCTAGAAAAGATTTTTTTGATTCATTATCTGCTTCAATATTATTTATGATTAAAGCAACTCTTTGCGCCGAGATTTGTCCAAAATGAAAATATGCTGAAAGATTTGATTGTGAATCATGTGTTGGCAAGTTTCTTTCAGCGTTATAATTATTTAATTTGTTAATAATGAAATTATTCAAAGTATTATGTGCAGCTTTTTCACCGGGTTGAATCCAATCAATTGGTTTAATATCAAAATTAATTTTTAATGATGAATAAATTTTTAACCAATCAATTTTTTTGTTTTGATAACTAAAATTCATTTTCCGGAGTTTTGGAAATTCATCTAAAAATTCCGGAAGAAGTTTTTGAATTTTTGGACGAATTGTGTAAGCAGCAAATTCTAATTTATTGCTTACCTGATGAAAAGGAACAATATTATGCGCATCAACTTCGTGAAAGGGAATTTTTATTTTATCGGCAACGGATTTTTTCCATCTTCTTACAATTTTAAGAGGATTAAAATCAGTTACCAAAAGTCCAGCGTTAATTTTATCAATAAACTTTGGAATTTCTTCATTAACATTACCGATTGTCATTATAAAAGGTATATTATATTTGCTTAATTCCGTCTCAATTTCATTTAATCCTTTTATCATAAAATCGTATTGACGAAGAGTAGCTTCTAAGAAAGAGGGGACAAGATTAAATACAACATAAAATGGTTGATTAATTTCAATTGCTTTTTCTTGAGAATAAATTAATGCCCAATTATCATGAACACGTTGGTCTCTTTGCATCCAGTAAACAACCGGAGATTGTAAAATATTTCCTTCCTTTAAAACTCTTATTCGTTTGTTATTCATTTGTTTAATTTATTTTCTTATTAAAACACAGCAAAGTGAAAATCAGTTTCTAATTGCAAAATAAAATTAATCTATGCCATAAGAAATTTTTCTGCCTAGGGTTCCAATAAAATTCATTAAACCAAATTTTCCAATCAATGAAGTTATTTTTCCATATTTTCTATAACAAAGATTAAATGTTAAATATGGTAAAATTAGATTTTTGTTTTGGGGAAGTCTTTTAATTATGTTTTTTATTGAGTAAAATTCTTTATACATATCTAAATAACCTTCTTTAAGTTCATCAGCAGTCATATTTTTAGGATTGAAAACAACATTTGAGGTGTTGTATTTACGTAAATCGAAATCAATAATTCTATTTTCATTTAAAAGTTTTTTGTACAATTTAGTGCCTGGATAGGGAGTAAGAATGTGACTTGTCATTGTTTCTATTTTATTTCTAATTAACCAATCCAATGTTTTAGAAAAAATATCTTTAGTGTCAAAATCGAACCCAAAAACAAGACTAGCATTAACCATAATATTATTTTCATGAAGTAAATTTATTAACAATTCATACTTATCAATTTTATTTTGCTCTTTACTGGCACTTTTTATTGAATCTTCATTTATTGACTCGAACCCAATGAAAAGACTTTTACAACCTGATTTAGCAGTTTTATAAATTAATTCCGGGTATTCTACAATATTAGCAGAAACAGCACCATGCCAAATTAAATTTAAAGGCAATAAAGAATCTAAAAATTCATTATACCATTTTATATTTCCCAAAAGGTTATCATCTATAAACATCACTTGCTTAGTATTCAAACGATTAATTTCAACAAGTATATTATTTATGGGTTTAGTTCTGAATTTATTAAAAACATATTCGCAACTATTATAACAAAACTCGCATTTGTAAGGACAACCTCTGCTGGTAACAATTATGTTATTATACAAATAATCTTTTTTAGATATATAATTCCAATTTGGAATTGGTACAAGTGATAAATCTGGCGGTGATGAATTTGAATAATTTTTTTTAAGATTACCGGAAATAAAATCGTTTATTATTTCGGGCCACAAATTTTCAGCTTCCCCCACACAAATTGAATCGCAATAATTTTGAAGTGATTCATAATTTGCACTTGCGTGAATTCCACCAAAAATTACTTTTGAACCTTTGTTTCTATATTGATTTGAAATTTCAATTGCTCTGTAAGTGGTATCAACATTTACAGTAATACCAACTAAATCGGGAGAGTCGGAAAAATTTATTGGTTTTATATTTTCATCTTCGATATAAACTTCGTGAGGTTCGGGTGTAAGAGTAGCAATAGTAACCAAAGACAAAGAAGGGGATAATCTTCTTTTAAATTCAGAATCCATTGGTCTCAAACTCATTTTGGGTGACACCAATTTTATCTTTAATTTTTTTTGCATAATTAAGTTATGATAATTAAATCTTTAGTTCTGCCCTCAGTGGTTCTTAACTTAATGCAAATCTATATTTTTTGAAAGTATTTAATAGAATTTTTTTGCTATTAAAATATTTTATGAACAAAACCCTTTTATGAAAATTAATGTTAATTACAAGTTTTGATTAAAAGTTTAATAATTGTTAAAAATAAATTTGTTTACTTATCATTTTTTCGATTGTATTATTTGCTCTTGTATAAAGTTAAGAGGCAACATATAAAAGATGTTGAATGTTATTTTTTTTGAAAAAAAAAGAAAAATAAATGCACTTCCAAAAATTTATGAAGATGATATTTACAAGATTTATTTTGGAGTGTGGGTATAAATTTTAAGTGTATGTGCCAAAAGGGATTACAGTAAAGTATTATGTAAACCGACAAGTAAATTTAAGGGGGTTAATAAGTTTGAATAGCCACTGAAATCCTTATGGCATATACACTTTGTTGTGTGTTTGGTTTTTTATTGTTTTCATAATCCAAAGTAATATTCTTTTATTTTGTTTGCCATTAATTTACGTCTTAAAGACAAAAAATCTTGATAGTCTAAAATTGTCATTTCCATTATTTCTACTGGGATACAATTCATTTTTAAGTTGTCCAAAAGTTCCTGTTCTGTGGAAATCCCAGTTACCAACCTATTGTTATTAGTCATTTGGCTTTTAATCAAATCAAAATATTCTTTTGGCGGTTTATTGCCAATTTTTATATTGATTTCCGATTGCATAAAAACATAATTTGCTATTTGGTTGTATTTACTTCTGTCCAATCCATTCTTTTTCAAATAGTCTTTTGGAAATAAATGGTGAATGTCGCCACGTAGTGAAATTAAGTCACTTACTAATACATCTTTTGATAAAAAACCTCTATCATTTGCTTTTACCTGAGCTGCAAGAAAAACGTGAAAATAAGGACTACTTGCAACAGAAGTTTCTAAACTTTGAGGTAACGAAACATTCCAAAATGCTTCAGATAATTCACCTTCTTCTTTTTCCTTTAAGTATTCATTAAAAGGTTTTTGAGAAATTTGTTTAATATCAAAATCAAACAAACTTTCTGGTGAACCTGAATAACGACTAGTTAAAATGGAGTAAACAAACCAGCGCTTTACAAAACTCTCAATAGCCACAGAATTTACACCAAGGTCCTTAAGTTTTAAGTAAACTATGTAAGCGAAATTAATTGCATTTTGTGAGCGTATCAGTTCGGGTGAAATAAAACCAGCCGACTTAATAATCATCAAAAAACGCTTAAAGTTTGTTTCATTTATGAAGTTTAAAACTCCCTTTTTAAGGGTTAAAAAGGATTGTTTAGATATTTCATATTCATAGGTTCGTGTTTCAAAATTCCTACCTGATAACAAACTCACTAAATCTGAAAGTCGTCCTCTGTTAAATTGAGATGTAAAAGCAACTCGAATTAAATCATTGTAATCAGGGTCATAAAGGTCTTCATTTTCCGTTTTTAGCCAATTCATTTTTTGGAAATACTCCGATTTTGCAAACTCCTTGTCATTATCCACAATGTGTTTGTAAAATTCTGGAGCAATTGCTAAATGGCAAAAATAGTCAATAGCCTTTCTTAATTCATTTCCACCATTTTCTGTATCAGCAGCAATTTTACTCATTGCAAAGTCAGCCTGACTTAAAACAACACCTTTTGAATTGATACGGATAAATATTTCTGTTACAGTTTCAATGTCAAGGTCAGGTGAAAGTTCGATTAGTCCAATTTGCTTTTTGGGGATATTTATTAACCTTGTTATAGTCTTTTCTATATGTTCTTCATTAGCTTCAGGGTTAAGTTTTAAATATTCCCTTACAATTTTCAAAACACTACCATTAATAACTTCAGAAATATCGTGTAACCAAGTTTTGTCTTTTAAAATTGCAGGGTTTTGAACTTCGAATCTTTCATCAATTGGATTGAAGGCAATTTTAATTTTTATTCGCTGATAAGTTTTGTTTATTACATATTGTCCAAGAATGGCTGCTGTTAAGGCGGTAATTCGCTGTTGTCCATCAATAAGAACTTTTTTACCTTCGCTTAAACTTCCGTCCTTTAGTCTCACATTTGGATTTCTCCACGCTATGATATAACCTATTGGATAACCTTGATATAAACTGTCCATTAAGTCACGGACTTTTGAACTGTCCCAAACGAAAGGTCTTTGAATTTCTGGAATTGCAATTTCGCCTGAATTTACCCAAGCTAAAATGGTCTCAATCAAATGTTGGTTTACTGAATATTTCTGCATTTTAATCTCGTTAATTATTTATATAATAGTCTGTTTTTGATTTTTTTTCATAATGAATAAATATTTAAACCCTCGCAAATAAAAATTAAATTTTCTTGCACGGTTATGCCAAACTCCAGTATTAGAAGTCTGATTATGCCGGGTTACACAAATTATATCTATGGGTTCAAAATATTTTTCAAGTCGTTGATAGAGCAAAAAACCTGTAGCGGTAAATTTCTTTTTTAGCCATTGGTCACCAATGAGCCATGCCATAACTTTATTGGGCTTTAATATTCGTTGAATTTCTTTCGCAACTTTTTCTAACTCGTCAAAAAATTCTGTCTGTTCGCAAGATATTTTTCCAATACAATTTGGATCTTCTGAATATTTGACATTGTTAGAGTATGGACTATCAATAAAAACAAAGTCAACGGAATTATCAGCCAGCGGAATTTTTCTTGCGTCATTTTTAATTACATCGGGGCGAACAACATTCAAATCGTATCCAATAACCCTTCTATTAAGTTCTTTTGCAACATCTATTGTGGTTCCACTCCCACACATAGGATCGACAACTAAATCATTTTCTTTTGTGTAACGTTGTAACAAATTCCAAATCACAAATGCAGGAGTTACTCCATTGTATTTATTATTACCGTGCGGTTTGCTCCCATAGTTTTGAGTTGGAAAATCCCAAAGCGTTGTAGATTCAAGGATAAGTTCTTTCTTGTTTTTGCTCATTAAAAAATCATTGAATTAATTTTCTTAAATCATCAATGAATTTGTCAAACATTTTTACTTTGCTGCTTTCTTCAATATTGATCTCACTTAAAACATAACTACCATCCAAATCTCTTTCAACTATTGCCCTGCCTTTTTTTGCTGGTTTTTTTGTTGTCAGTGTTCCGTCTTCGTCTGGCGTTACAAAATAAACTTTTATGTGCTGTGTAACTTTATCCGAAGCAAGTTTTATTTTCCAGTAACCAGTTTGTGCAATTCTCTCTCTCAAAGTTACTTTACTTGAAAGCACCGCGATTATTTTACTGTCTTTTGGATTGAAAATAATGATATCTACATCGGGGAGATGTGAGCCAAACTCACCATAATCAATAAGTAAGTTCCTTTTTACTTTTCCTAAAACTTCTGGTAAATTTTCTCCATTTGTTCTTTCCAGAGAATTTCCATTCACAACTTCGAGTCCTAATCTCCTAACTTCATCTACGATTATGTGTTCAATTAGTTTTTCAAGATTTTTCCCTTTGAATGCTCTCCATGATTGCTCATGATCATCTCCATCAAAATCTTTCTGATGCTGTGCTTTTGCTTCTCGTAAAAGATTTGAAATGTGCCGATATGCATCTTTTCCGAATTTCTCTTTTTTCTTTTCGTAAAGTAATATAAGATCTTTAATAGTCATAATTTTTCCATTATTAAAATGTATTCTGTCGGATAAGCCAACTTTAAGTTTTTATCCGTTGCTTTTACAAATTGTCCCGTATTGGTGTCTCGTGTTGAGGGAAGCATTTTTGAGGGAATTTCTCTATGAATAATATCGTGAGTTTCAAAACCAATGTTTTCTAATTGTTCTTGAAAAACTTCTGCATTTAAAATTTGTACTCCGCAAAATTCAGTATTACCAATTACAATACACGCTCTCCCGCCTTTTTTCAAAACTCTTTTCATTTCTAAAAATGTTTCCAACATATCGGCAAAATAATTTTTTACTTCTCTCCCTTTTTTATTTTCTCCTAATTGCAAAACAATTTTCTCTGCCAGCGAACTTTTCAAATCTATTTTCCCTCTGTCTTCTTTATAGGCACTACCGATAAATTTTTTTCTGAACTCTGATAACTCACTCAAATAACCAAACCACATTGAAGGTAACTGATGCAAATCAGCATACTCATAAGAAGTTACATACGGCGGGCTTGTTACAATGAGTGTTGCAGTATTGTTTTCGCAGGGTACATTTCTTGAGTCATCACATTTCACAATTCTGAATTTGTCAATATTGTCTTTAATATTTTGATTTAATAATCTATCAAACTCAGAATGTTTCTTTATCATTTTTTTTGATTGCTTGAGAAACAAAGTAAGTGGATCGTAAATTTTTTTATGTAGATCGCGTGTTGGCTTAACACTTTTTTGCAACCAAATGGAACACGATTTTAGAATTTGTGCAAATGCTATTAGAAAAAAATCTCTGATGTCATTATTTTTAATTTCTAAAATCCTCGTAAAAATTATTGATAATTTTTCTTTTTGCTGTGGCAAAAACCAATAATCAATTCTTTCATTCTTTGGCAAAATTTGTTCTGCCTTTTTTAGAAAATAATCATATTGTCCATTTAATCGGCTTTGTAAATCAAAATTAAGGTTACTGAACTCTTGTAAAAGATCCGAAATTTTAATTGGTGTTGTTTTAACTTTTGAAAGCAGGTAAGCAATTTCGTTTATATCAGTTCCAATACCAATTCTATTATGTACAATGGATTCCACAACGGTTGTCCCACTGCCCATAAACGGGTCAATAACAATATCTCCCTCTTTAGAATTTTCTTGGATTAGCCGTGCAGCAAGTTGAGGAATAAATTTAGCAGGATACGTATAGTAACCGTGTGTAATGTAAGCAGTGTCCTTGATGGTCTTATGTGAGAATGACCAAGTGTAGTCAATGGGAATTTCTGAAAAAGTTGTTTGTTCTAAAATTTTCGTGTAATTCATTTCGTTAAAGTTACATTTTTTGTCTGAAAACATGCACAAATGTATATGGTTTTTAAATGGCACACAACTTATTATTTCCCAAAGGTTAATTTATTTAAACAAATTTGTCATTTCCCTAAGTGTAGTTCAAAAAAAAATTTTATTAATAAAAGATAACAAAATCTGTAATCTTTATCCTCCCATTTTAACGATCTCATCAAACTCATCTTTTGTAATTGGCATAACAGAAAGTCGGTTGCCTCGTTGAAGTAGTTGCATTTTCTTGAGTTTTTTATTCTGACGCATAATATCAATTGATACAAAATTTTTAAACTTCATTACAAGTTTAACATCTACCATCATCCATGCGGGATTATCCTTTTTACTCTTTGGATCATAATGAGGACTTTCCGGATCGAATGCGGTAAAATCGGGATAAGCTTCCTTTACAATTTCACAAATCCCAACTGCTGCTGGTGGTTTTGAATTACTGTGATAAAAAATTACTTTATCACCAATCTTCATTTCATCTCTAATAAAATTCCGCGCCTGATAATTACGCACACCATCCCAATATGTTGTTTGATTTTTTGATTTTGCTAAGTCATCTATTGAAAAAACATCTGGTTCACTTTTCATCAACCAATATTTTGTTGCCATTAATTACCTCACTAAAATTATTTCAAATATTCTTTAAGATATTTTCCTGTATAAGAATTTTCACAATTAATAATTTCTTCAGGTGTTCCGATAGCTACAATTTCTCCACCTTTTTCTCCGGCTTCAGGACCTAAGTCTATAATCCAATCTGCACATTTAATTACATCGAGGTTATGTTCAATTATTACAACAGAATTATTTTGCTTCAATAACATTTGAAAGCAATTTAAAAGTTTCTTTATATCATCGAAGTGTAATCCTGTTGTTGGTTCATCAAAAATGAACAAAGTATGTTGATTTGTTTTTCTTTGTGAAAGGTGATAAGCAAGTTTTACTCTTTGTGCTTCGCCACCAGATAATGTTGTTGAGGGTTGTCCTAGTTTTATATAATCTAATCCAACATCAGAAAGAACCTGAAGTATGTTTGATAATTTTTCATGTCCTTTAAAAAATTCAAGTGCTTCTTCAACTGTCATATTTAGAACATCAACAATGCTTTTCCCTTTGTATGCAATTTCTCTTGTTTCTTTTTTGAATCTAGTTCCTTTACAATCTTCACATTCTAAATAAAGGTCAGCAAGAAATTGCATTTCGATAGTAACAAAACCTTCACCTTCACAAGTTTCGCATCTACCACCGGGCACGTTAAAAGAAAAAAATCCTGGTTTATAACCTCTTGCTCTTGCCTGTGGAGTGTTTGCAAAAATTTCTCTTATTATTTCATAACCTTTAACATAACTAATCGGATTTGAACGGGATGATTTTCCAATTGGAGTTTGGTCAACAATTTCAATTTCATCAATGTATCTTGCACCATCAATCGAATCAAATTTTCCAATCTTAGGTGGATTACCACCATTTAGTTTTGAAATTCCTCCATAAAGAATATCGTGTATTAATGTTGATTTACCGGATCCACTTACTCCGGTTATAACTACAAATTTTTTTAATGGAATTTCGACGTCTATATTTTTTAAGTTGTTTTCTCTTGCCCCAAATATCTTAATAGACTTTGTTTCTTGAGTGTTTCTTTTTTCAGGTAATGGTATAGAAATTTTTTTGCTTAAATATTTTCCGGTTAAAGAATTTTCATTTTTAATTATTTCATCATAAGTTCCACTTGCAACAATTTCACCACCATGAATTCCTGCTTTTGGACCAAGATCAAAAATCAGGTCGGCTTCTTTCATCATTTCAGAATCGTGTTCAACAACCAAAACTGTATTTCCAATATCGCGAAGTGATTTTAATATTTTAATTAATTTAGAATTATCTCTTGGATGTAACCCAACTGATGGTTCATCAAGAACGTAAAGAGTATCCATTAAAGAAGAGCCCAAAGAAGTTGCGAGATTTATTCTTTGTGTTTCGCCGCCTGAAAGAGTACTACTTAATCTATCCAATGTTAAATAACTTAAACCAACATCATTTAGAAATGTTAATCGTTTTACAATTTCTATATAAATTTGATTTGCAATTGTTTTTTCAAATTCTGTTAATTTAATTTGTTTAAAAAACTCTAAAGCTTTTTCAATTGAAAGTGAAACAATATCACCAATTGATTTATCATTTATCTTAACATTTAATGCTTCTCTTCTTATTCTTGACCCTTTGCAAGCATGACAAGTTGTGTAACCACGATATTTACTTAGTAATATTCTAATTCCAACTTTATATGTTTTTTCTTCAAGATATTTAAAGAAACCTTTAATGCCACCAAAAGAACCAAATCCATTCCAGATTAAATTTTTTTGTTCTTCGGTTAAATTTTTATAAGGAACATTTAAAGGAATTTTTCCATTGTTGTTTTTAACTAAATCGCGCAGATATTTACTGTATTTTAAAGTTCTCCATGGTGCAATTGCACCTTCCATTAAACTTAAATTTGGATTTGGAATTATTAAATCAATTTCATAGTCCATTGTTTTTCCAAATCCCTGACAAACAGGGCAGGCACCATATGGATTGTTGAAGGAAAAAAATCTTGGTTCGGGTTCTTCATATTTAACTTCGCAGCATTCATAAAATTTCGTAAAATTTTTTATTTCATTTTTATCTGCATTAATAATTGTTAATCTTCCTTCACCTTCTTTGAAAGTAGTTTCAATTGATTCAGCCAATAAATCTCTTACTTTTTGTTTTTTGATTTTGAATCTATCAATTATAACAAAAATATTTTCTTTTGATTTTGGAATAGTATAGGTTGAATTTAAATCCACGAGTTGATTTTTAATATAAACTCTGAAGAATCCTTTCTTTTTTAATAGTTCTAATTCTTCTTTAACAGTTCTTCCTTCATGAGAATGAATAGGAAAACCTAAAAGAAATTTATCTTCTTCGGATTGATTTTCTAACCAATTAGTAACAGTAGTAACGCTATCTTTTGTAACAACATTTCCACAAATAACACAATAAGTTTTTCCAATTCTTGCAAATAACAAACGGAGATAATCATAAATTTCAGTTACTGTTCCAACAGTTGAACGAGGATTTCTAGAACTGGTTTTTTGTTCAATTGCTACAGCGGGAGAAATTCCCCAAATAAAATCAACTTCAGGTTTATTCATTCGCTCTAAAAACTGACGTGAATATGATGAAAGACTTTCAACATATCTTCTTTGTCCTTCAGCATAAATTGTATCAAACACAAGTGAAGATTTTCCACTTCCACTTACACCGGTAAATACAACTAATTTATTTTTAGGAATTTCAAGAGAGATATTTTTTAAATTATGTTGTCTTACACCTTTTACAATTAATTTATTAGTATCAAATGAATTTTTCTTTTTTGCCATTTTACTTTGAAAATTGGTTGAACACTTTGTTTATAACTTTCTTAAACTTAAAAATTCCAGCGAATGTAACAAAAGAAACACCGGAAATAATAATGATTGCTGATAAAATAATTTTTGAAGAAACAGTTTCTCCAACAATTATTGATGATAAAACTGTTGCAATCAAAGGTTGAAGATAGCTATAAATTGCAACTGAACTTGATTGTGTATTTTGTAGTGCAAATGTTACTGTTAAATATGGAATAAAAGTACCAACAATTAAAACAAATGATAATGCAAGATATCCATTCAATGGTATTGATGAAAAATTATTTTGAAATAAACTTGGAAGAGTAAAAGGTAAAATCATAAATGAAGCGAATATGAAAACATAAGTTATAACTGTGAATGAATTATAAATTTTCAATAACTTTTTTGAAATTACCAGATAAACCGCATAGAAACATGAATTGAGAATAATAAAAACATCACCGATTAAATTTTCGTTTAAAGAAAATCTTCCAAAATCAATTAAATATGCTACACCAATAAATGCAATTAAAATTCCCAGAACTTTTAGAAAATTTAATTCTTCTTTTTTTAAGAGAACAGCAACAATCAAAGTAAAGATTGGTATTGTAGTTACAAGAATTCCTGCATTAACAGCATTAGTAATTGATAAACCAGCTAAATAGAAAAG
>JAOADJ010000023.1 GCA_026417375.1 Melioribacteraceae bacterium
AACTGATTTGATTTTGATGATATGGCTTAAATATTACTTTCCCGCTTTGTCCCATTTATTTTTCCTTTCTTCTTCAGACAAACTTATTTAAATCTTTTCTATTTTACAAAAAAGGCTGCCCTTTTGAGACAGCCTCTCTACAACAAAAATAAATAAAAAAAAGTCACACCGTAGAGACGTATTATAAAGCGTCTCTACAATATAAAATATCTGATTCGTAAAGACGCCATAAATAGCGTCTCAAAAACAAAAAAACAATTTGTAAAGACACGCCATGGCGTGTCTCTACAAATTCAACAATTACAACTCAATTAACAAATCCATAAAGACGTTGCATGCAACGTCTCTACAAATAAACCACACATAGTAAAGACACGCCATGGCAAGTCTCTACATTTTAAACTCTTTTGGGGCAATAATTACAACAAATTCACCCTTAATAATTTTCTTTTCAAAATCTTTAAGAATTTCTTCAGCGGTTCCTCGCCATGTTTCTTCAAATTTTTTGGTGAGTTCCCTTGCAATTACTAATTGCCGGTTTGGCATGTATTGTTTTATTTCTTCAAGCAGTTTTTCAATACGGTAGGTAGATTCATACAAAACTATTGTTCTTTCTTCTTCTGCAAGTTGTTGTAATTTTTTTTGGCGACCTTTTTTCTGAGGTAAAAATCCTTCGAATACAAAAGCATCGGTCGGTAATCCGCTTATACTTAATGCAAGTGTTACTGCACTCGGACCGGGAATACCAATTACTTCAATTCCATTTTTAACTGCTGCATTAACTACTCTTGTTCCGGGATCCGAAATTGATGGGGTTCCGGCATCGGAAACAAATGCACAATTAATTCCACTCTCAATTTTTTCAATTAACTCTGGAATTTTCTTTGATTCATTTTGTGCATTAATTACAAATAATGGTTTGTGAATTTCGTAATGATCTAACAGTACTTTGGTTACGCGTGTATCTTCGCATACAATTAGATCAACCGATTTAAGTGTTTCAATTGCACGGAAAGTAATATCTTCAAGATTTCCTATTGGTGTTGCAACAATATAAAGTTTAGCCATGTTAAATTTTTTATTTGCAAGATAATACAAAAGGAGTTGAGAGTGAAGAAAGCAGAGTTAAGAAAAGAAAATATTTCTAATCTTAACTCTGCTAAAAACCTAGTTTAAAGAATTTAGTGTTTCTCTGATAATAGAAATTCCTTTATCAATTTCTTCTTTAGAAACAATTAAAGGAGTTCTAAATCTAACGCTACGGTTTACACAACCAAGCATGATTAATTTCTTTTTATAAAGTTCATTTAAAAATCTTTTACGAGTTTCGAAATCAGGCAAATCAAATGAACACATTAAACCAAGACCACGGGCATTTGAAATTAAATTTGGAAATTCATTTTGTATATCATATAAATTATTTAAAAGATAATTACCCATAATTTTTGCATTTTCAACTAAATTATCTTCTTCAATGATTTCAAAATATTTTCTCGAGCGAACCATATCTGTCAAATTTCCTCCCCAGGTAGAATTAATTCTGCTCGATTTCTTAAAAACATTTTCTGATATATCATCAATTCTATCGTTAACCATTATTCCACAAACCTGTACTTTTTTTCCAAAAGAAATAATATCAGGTTGAACATAATGTTCATAAGCCCACATTCTTCCTGTTAAACCAACTCCGGTCTGAACTTCATCATACATCATTAATATTTCATTTTCTAATGTTATTTCACGCAACTTTTCATGGAATTCATTTCTGAAAAAATTATCACCACCTTCAGCTTGTATCGGTTCGATAATAAGTATTGCAATATCATCTTTGTTTTCTTTTATTGCTTGATAAATTTCATTTATAGCTTTGTTTTCCAAATGGATTATTTCTTCTAAATTTTCTTCAATCGGGAATTTTATTTTGGGATTAGTAATTCTTGGCCAATTAAATTTTGGATAATATGCAATTTTAACCGGGTCTGTATTTGTTAAAGACATTGTATAACCACTTCTTCCATGAAAAGCTTCTTTGAAGTGTAAAACCTTACTTCCAATTTCTTCTTTATAACCTTTCAAAAAATTTTTTCTTACTTTCCAATCGAATGCAACTTTAAGACCATTTTCTACAGCTAATGTACCGCCTTCAACAAAAAATAAATGTTTCATAAAATCGGGAACTGCAACTCTAATAAATGTATCAACAAACTTTGCCATTTCAGTTGTATAGATATCTGAATTAGAAGGTTTATTCATCGCAGCAATTGAAAGTTCTTCTTTGAATTCTTTTGTGATCATTTTGGGGTGATTCATTCCTAATGGATTTGATGCGAAGAATGAAAAGAAATCTAAATATTCGTCACCAGTTATTTCATCAACTAAATACATTCCGTGACTTTTTTTAAGGTCTAATACTAAATCAAAGCCATCAATTAACATCTTTGATTTTAATATTTCGTGAACATTCTCTGCAATAATATTTTTAAATTCAATGTTAGATAGATTTCCCATCATATAAACCTCTATTAAATTAATTTGTTAATTATTAATAATTGTTAATTAAAAGAGTAAAGATGGGGGAAGCTTAGAAGACTTGTTCAAAGCGTGAGGAAAGGTAGTTTCTTAAATTTTTTCTACCTGTTATTTTTTGGAAGTTGACAAAATTTTTCATTCTTTCTATTTGTTTCTATTCAAAGATAATTATATTTGGTTGTATTTTCAATTAGATTAATGTAGATGAATTATAAAGGAATTAAATATTTAGTAATATCATTGACAACACTTTTAATAATATTCTCTTGTTCAAAGGATGAATTAAGAGATGAAATAAATTTTGTTAATGATTCAACAAAAATTGGAATAGAAACAAGTGATTATGATCTTGGAATTAAATTTAATGCACCTAAAAATTGGGATTTACAACCAGCATCATTATCGAGAAAAGTTGAGAGTAATTCAAATGATAGTTTTATTTATCAACCCATTTATTTATTCTTTGATACTTCAACTAAATCTATATTAAGTGTAGGTAAAGTTGTAAGCCTTGATACATCGATGTCAAAAAACTCAAGAATTAATTTTTATAAAAGCTTACTTACAAGAAAAAATAAAAATAATAAATTAGCTTTTTCATCATTTACAAATAATAAAATTCATTTTAATAAAATATCCTACGAGAAAGAAAATTTAATTTCATATAAAATTATTTTTAACAACGACAATTTTGATATTATTCAGTTTGATTATTCTTTTTCAAAAGAAAATTTGAAAAGTGAAATAGAATTTATAAAAGCTTCAATCGGCACAATTGATAGAATAAAAAAAGAAAATTAATTTTATAAAGTAAGTTTAGAAAGGAGTTATAAAAAATGAGATTTTGTTTAAATATCGATCATATTGCCACATTAAGAAATGCAAGAGGGGAAACACAACCAGATCCAGTAACATTTGCATTAATGGCTGAACAATTTGGTGTTGATGGAATTGTAGTTCATTTAAGAGAAGATAGAAGACACATTAATGAACGTGATGTTCGTTTACTGAGAGAATTAGTTAAAACCAAACTTGATCTTGAAATGGCTGCTGTTGATGAAATTATAAATATTGCTTGCGATGTTCAACCGGATCTTGCAACACTTGTTCCTGAAAAAAGGCAAGAATTAACCACAGAAGGTGGTTTGAATGTAATTGATAATATTAAACTAATTAAAAATACCATTTATAGATTACATGAAGCAGATATACCTGTTTCACTTTTTGTTGAACCGGATATAAATCAAATTGATGCTTCAGCTGAAATTAATGCAGATTTTGTTGAGCTTCATACAGGTAATTTTGCAAATGCAATAACTGAAGAAGATATTTATGATGAATTAGAAAAAATTCGGATTGCTGCTAAGCATGCAAAAAAATTAGGACTTGGAGTTAATGCTGGTCATGGATTAGATTACTTAAATATGAAAGAATTTATCGCAATTCAAGAAATTGATGAAGTAAGCATTGGACACGCAATTATATCTCGTTCTGTTTTTGTTGGTCTTGAAAAAGCAATTAAAGAAATGATTGATATTATTAAGATGAAAAAAGAATAATCATATTCAGATTTTATTCAATTATAAATTTTTAAATAAAAAAATTTGTTGACGTTAACTAAAAGAGAAATTGAATTAAAAAATAAACTTGAGTTTCATTATCAAGCTTTTGATAAAAGTAAAATTTCTCCTGATCCAATTGAATTTCCACATAGATATAATGATGATTCAGATATTGAAATTAGTGCATTAATTTCATCTTTATTTGCTTTTGGAAATATTAAACAAATCATAAATACACTTGAAAGAATTCATAAAATAATGGGCTCAACAGTTTATGATTTTGTTTTAAATTATAACTCATCAAAAAATTATTTTAAAGATATTCGACACCGCTTTTATACTACAAATGATATAGAAAATTTATTCAATGCATTAAAAACACTTTACTTAAATTATAAATCTGCTGAATTATTTTTTGCAAACTCAAATACATTGAAAGAAAACATTTCGTTTTTTTCTAATCAGATGATAAAATACACAAATCAAAAAAGTAATTTGAGTTTAGGAATAAAATTTATGTTTCCGGATCCTAAAAAGGGAAGTGCATGCAAAAGAATGAATTTATTTTTAAGATGGATGGTAAGAAAAGATGAAATTGATTTCGGTTTATGGAAAAATATTTCCAAAAGTGAATTAATAATTCCTGTTGATACACATATTGCTAAAATTGCATACAAATTAAAACTGACTAATAGAAAAAATGTTACATGGAAAATGGCTGAAGAAATAACCGATAATCTGAAAAAATTTGATTCGGAAGATCCGGTTAAATATGATTTTGCATTGTGTCATTTAGGAATAAGAAAACTAGAATTTTAATATTTACATTGGTATTAATTACAAAAAACAAATAACCTTTGCTCAGTAAATCAATCATATTTATATTAGCTTTCAAATTATTGAAGCACTTTATTGCTTCCAAAATTTAAAATCAAATAGGAGAAAAATATGGCAGAACAGAAAAAGCATGTCCCATTTGTATCCTCCGAAACTAACATGGCAGAATTTACCGTAAGAGCATTAATAATTGGATTAATAATGTCTGTTGTGTTAGGTGCGGCAAATGCATATTTAGGTTTGAAAGCAGGAATGACAATAGCTGCAACATATCCTGCTGCAGTTATAGGAATGGCATTATTGAAATCAATGAAAGGTTCTATTCTTGAAGAAAATTTTGCACGTACAGTTGGTTCAATTGGTGAATCAATTGCTGCCGGTGCAATATTTACTTTACCTGCTTTTTACATTGCAGGCATTTGGGAAAAATTTGATACTATTGAAAATTATTTAACTGCTTCAGCAATTATGTTTGCAGGTGGTTTATTGGGAATTATGTTTGTTGCTTTATTACGTAGAGTTATGGTTGAAGATGCAGAACTTCCATTTCCGGAATCTGTAGCCGCAGGAGAAATTCATAAAGCAGGACGCAGTGGTGGAAGTGGTGCTAAATTTTTATTCACTGCAATGGGTGTTGGTGCATTTATTCAAATATTAGGGCAATTGAAATTTTTTGCTACTGCCTGGGAAAAGTTTATAACATTTTCAAAATCAGTTATAAATCTTCGTGCTGCTGGTTCGGCAAATGCAGAAGGTGGTGTATTATTAAGTTCACCCGGTGTTTCTCCGGCTTATATTGGTGTTGGTTATATTATTGGTCCTAAATTAGCTTCATTAAATTTTAGTGGTGGACTTTTAGCTTGGGGATTGTTTGTTCCAATTATACTTTACTTTTTATCTCCTTCTTTAGTTCAACAATTTCAAACCAATAATCCGGGACAAATTCCAACCGAACATGATTGGACAGTTTGGGCTCAAATGATTTGGCGTTTTATTGTTCGCCCAATTGCTATTGGCGGAATGTTGATGGGTGCTGGATTTACATTATTTAAAATGAGAAAAAGTTTGGCAACCGGAATTAAAAGATCAATCGGCGATGTTAAAAAAGCTGCTACTGGTGAAGTGACAACTGATAGAATTGAACAGGATTTAAGTTTTAAATGGATTATGATTGGAATTGGAGCTTCTGCAATTCTTACTCTTTTAATTTATAATTTCTTTACACAAAACTTTTTTGCTGCATTTGTTGCAACTGTTGTAATGATTGTTGCAGGATTTTTCTTTGCGGCTGTTTCTGGGTATTTAGTCGGAATAATTGGTTCATCTAATAATCCAATTTCAGGATTAACACTTTCAACTTTAATTGTTGCAGCATTATTAATGGTAGCTTTAGGAATGAGTGGTAAACAAGGTGTAGCAGCAGTTTTGGGTGTAGCAGCTGTTGTTTGCGTTTCTGCTGCAGTTGCTGGTGAAATGTTACAAGATTTGAAAGTTGGACATATACTAGGTGGTACACCATGGAAAATGCAGTTAGGTGATGTAATAGGAATTACAGTTTCTGCATTTGTTATGTTTTTACCTTTAGTAATTTTACATCAAGGTGATGTTAATGCTGGTAAATTAGCTACCCCAGCTTATGAAGGTGGTTTTGGTTCACCAAAATTAGCTGCACCACAGGCTGGACTTATGGCATTGTTATCACAAGGTATTGTTAAAGGAGAAATGGCTTGGCCTCTTATAATTGTTGGTATGGTTATGGGTCTTGGCTTTATTTTAATGCAAGTTAAAAGCCCGATGCTTGTTTCTGTTGGTATGTATTTACCTTTAGAAACAACATTTGCAATTTTTATTGGTGGTATGATTAAAGGAATTGTTGAAAAAGTAAATGCTAAAAAAGG
>JAOADJ010000039.1 GCA_026417375.1 Melioribacteraceae bacterium
TTTTGTAGTTTTGTTATATCCTGAATTGTGTTGATGAAGTCTTCTTTCAATATTATTGGTAATTCCAACGTAGGTGTAATTTCGAGTTGTGCTTGTAATTATATATAAATAATACATCTTGTACCGAAGGCCGGACTCGAACCGGCACGAAGTTTAAGCTTCACTGGATTTTGAGTCCAGCGCGTCTACCAATTCCGCCACTTCGGCTTAAAAATGCGTCGCTAAATTAGTTTTTACTTTTTAATTAATCAAGAAAAAGAAATAATATTTTATCTTTTTGCTCTTTCAACTATTGGTCTATCTTTTTTATTCTTATTAAGTGTCTTTAGAACTAATTGAACATCTTTTTCATCAATGTTAAAAAAGGAAAATGAATTTGATATTTGAACACCTGAAATTTTTTCTGGTGAAATACCAGTTTCTTTTTTTAACATTTTTAATAAACTTTTAACATCTAAATCATCATATTTCCCTAAAGCTAAAAACATTCTTGCTTTCCCTTTTTCAACTTTATTTTTTGTATTTGGCAAATCTCTTCGTTTTTTATCATCATAATTTTTTGATTCAAACAAATCATGAATTTTTGTATAACTTGATTCTTCTAACTGATCTTGAAAATTATATTTTATCAAAGCTGCTATAATTTCTTCAGGATTATTATTTCTTAATAACTCTTTTGCAAATAATAAATAACTTGTTCCTGTACCATATTCAACTAATTCGTTTATTTCATTTAATATTTTTCTTTTTTTAAACTCAATTACTTCTTGAATTTGAGGTACTCTTTCTTTTCTAATTTTAGTTTGAGTAATACTTTTAATAAAACTAAGTTTTCTGAATTCTTCAGGAGTAACAAATGTAATTGCCGTTCCTTCTTTTCCAGCTCTTCCTGTTCTGCCAATTCTGTGTAAATATGATTCAGGATCTTGTGGTAATGAATAATTAATTACATGTGTTAAATCTTCAATATCCAAACCACGAGCAGCAACATCTGTTGCAACCAAAATATTTACATTCTTTTTTCTAAATTTACTTAAAATTTTCTCTCTGATATTTTGAGAAATATCTCCATGCAATCCTTCAGCATCATATCCGCGTTCAACTAATTTCGACGAAACATTTTCAACATCAACTTTTGTTCTGCAAAAAATTAAACCGTAAAATTCATTTGTTGTATCAATAATTCTGCAAAGTGCATCAAATTTATCTGCTTCTTTAACTTCAAAATAAATTTGATCGGTTAAGTCAGTTGTTTTACCAGATTTAGCAGTTTTTATTATTTCATGCTTTTTCATGTATTTTTTAGCAAGAGAAAGAATTTTAGGAGGCATTGTAGCTGAAAAAAGTAATGTTCTTCTATCTTTATTAGTTGAATTTAGAATTATTTCAATATCTTCAATAAATCCCATATTCAACATTTCATCAGCTTCGTCTAAAACCACAAACTTAACTTTCGATATATCTAAGCTTTCTTTATTAATTTGGTCAATTATTCTTCCGGGAGTTCCAACCACAATATCAGCACCTTTTTTTAATCTGCGAAATTGTGTTTCATAAGATTGTCCACCATAAATAGGAACAATATTAATTTTTTTATCCCCTTTTAATGAATTGAATTCATCACAAACCTGAATTGCTAACTCACGAGTTGGAACTAGTACTAAAATTTGAATATAACCTTTATTCCATTCAAATAAATCTAAAATAGGAAGTGCAAAAGCAGCTGTTTTTCCTGTGCCGGTTTGTGCCTGTCCTATTAAATCAACTTTTTCATTTAGTATGATAGGAATAATTTTTTGTTGAATTTCTGTTGGTTCTTCAAAGCCCTTTTGCTTGATTGATTGTAATACATTTTGTGAAAGTCCAAGACTTTCAAAGTCATTTTTCTTCATTTAAATCCTTAATAAAATTTATAATAATGCAGTAGTAAAGAAAGGAAAACCAAATTTGAGGAATAACTTCTACAACTACGCAAATCCTATTACAAAGATAAACTTATTTAATCTGATATCATAATTAAACGTTATTCAGATTCAATATTCCCTTCCCAAAGATATTTTCTTGTTTCTTCTACTAATACTTTATTTAAGAACAGAATTGCAATTAGATTTGGTATTGCCATTAATCCATTTGTAATATCTGCAAAAGTCCAAACGAGATTTAATGATATAATAGAACCAATAAAAACCATAATTACCCATAAATATCTGTAAGGAATAACTGCTTTTGAACCAATTAAATATTCAATTGATTTCTCACCATAATAAGACCATCCTAAAATCGTAGAAAAAACAAATGTTAGTAATCCAATTGTAAGAATTGTTGGTCCAATAACTGGAATATCACTAAAAGCTGTTTTAGTTAAAATAGCACCATTAAAACCATTTTGCCATTCAAAAGAGTTAACAATTACCAAACCAGTAAAAGCGCAAACAACAACAGTATCCCAAAATGTACCTGTAGAAGAAACTAAAGCTTGCCTTACAGGATTTTTAGTTTGAGCTGCAGCAGCAACAATAGGTGCGCTACCTAAACCAGATTCGTTAGAAAACAAACCGCGTGCAATTCCAAACCTTATAGCTTCTTTCATACCCGCACCTAAAAATCCACCAATTGCTGCATGTCCTGTAAATGCAGAATTTATTATTAATAAAAAAGAATCAGGCAAAGTTTTTATGTTAATTAAAAGCAAAATAATACAACCAATTACATAAAATATTGCCATAAAAGGAACAAGCGCTTCGCATACTTTTGCTATTGATTTTATTCCTCCTATTATCACAAAAGCAGTTAAGATTGAAAGAACCAATCCAGTAATCCATGTTGAAATACCAAAAGAATCATGAACTAAAACAGAAATTGAATTAGCCTGAACCATATTACCTATTCCAAAAGCAGTAATTGAAGTTAAAGCTGCAAAAGTAATACCTAACCATTTTTTATTTAATCCTTTTTCTAAAACATACATAGGCCCACCAGCAAAAGAACCATCATTCAATTCAACTCTGTATTTTACAGCAAGCAAAGCTTCAGAATATTTTGTTGCAATTCCGAATACACCAGTAAGCCACATCCAAAAAACAGCGCCTGGTCCTCCGGCTGCTATTGCTGTTGAAACTCCAACTATATTACCTGTTCCAATAGTTGCAGCCAATGCTGTAGTCATAGCTCCAAATTGTGAAATATCTCCTTTACCTTCTTTTTTTCTTTTAAGAGAAATCTTAATTGCCTTACCAATATATTTTTGAATAAATTTTAATCGAAATGTCAAGAAAAGATGTGTTCCGAATAAAAGAATTAATAATGGATAGCCCCAAATAAAATTACTAATGTTATTTAAGATTGTCTCAATTGTTTGCACTTATACTCCAAAATAAATTATAAAATATTTATAATATAATCTTTCAACATTTCTCTCCAATAAGGCCAATCATGATATGCATTTTGTCTGATTTCAAAAAAATGTTCAATATGTTTTGAATGAAGTAATTCACTCAACATTCTATTTTCATTTGTGTAAAAGTCATGTTCTCCAACACCAATAATAATTTTTATCTTTCGAATATTATCCAAATACCATGAGTCATTTAGATTAGGCATATAATCAAAAGGATTATTGAAATAGCAATCGTCATCATAAAATCCAAAAATGTGAGGTTTAATATCATAAGTTCCACTTAAACAAATCAGACTGCTAAATTTATCCGGATATTTCAAAGCTAAATTTAAAGCGTGATAAGCACCAAAACTGCAACCAGCCAATCCAACTTTTTCAATTCCTGTTTCGAACTTTGCAAATTCAATTACATCATTTAAAATTACACGCTCATAAGCTAAATGTGTTTTTACTCTATCCGAAGGATGAATTATATAATTATACCAACTCATTTGGTCAATACTATCAGGGCAATATATTTTGATTTTACCCTCTTCAACAAAATTTTCAAGGGCTTGTATTAACCCATAATCTTTGACTTCGTAATATTTACCTTTTGAAGTTGGAAATATAATTAATGGAATTCCTGCTTCACCAAATACAAGCATTTCAAAATCTCTGCTTAAGTATTGTGTATAAAATTTATGATAAAACTCTTTCATAAAAATTACTTTTTAATTTATCTACAAAATAATGAACCAATATAAATTATGCTAATAAAGTTTTTATTAATTCTAATTCAATTTATTATTTTTAATTAATAAAATTGGTGAATTATGAATTATGAAAACCATTTCATGAAGTTTAGAGAAAATATAATTGGTATTAATAAAAAATTTAATACTCCTTATGGAGAAAAAGAACTGATTTATGCGGACTGGATTGCAAGCGGAAGATTATATCATCCCATTGAAAAAACTTTAATAGATAAATTTTATCCTTTCGTTGGAAATACCCATTCAGAAACTTCTGTTACTGGAACAACTATGACCAAAGCATACAACGAAGCAAAACTTATAATTAAAAAACATGTAAATGCTTCCTCAAATGATGTAATAATTTTTGCTGGTTATGGAATGACAGCGGCAATAAATAAGTTTCAAAGAATACTTGGTTTAAGAGTACCTGAACAACTTTCAAAATACATGAATATTCCCAAAGAAGAAAAACCGGTTGTATTTCTAACTCACATGGAACACCATTCAAATCAAACATCATGGTTAGAAACAATTTGTGATGTAGTAATAATTGAACCCGATGAAATGGGCTTAGTAAATCTTAATCATTTCAAACATTTACTCGAATTATATAAAAACAGAAAAATTAAAATTGCTTCTGTTACAGCAGCATCAAATGTTACCGGAATTGAACCACCTATTTATGAAATTGCAAAGCTAGTTCATCAATATGACGGTTTATGTTTTGTAGATTATGCTGCTGCTGCACCATATATAAATATTAATATGCACCCAAAAGATGAAACTGAAAAATTAGATGCAATATTTTTTTCACCACATAAGTTTTTAGGTGGTCCGGGCACTTCTGGTGTTTTAATTTTTGACTCCCATCTCTACAATATTAAAGTGCCAGATCATCCGGGTGGCGGAACGGTTGATTGGACAAATCCATGGGGTGCTCATAAATATATTGATGATATTGAGCAAAGAGAAGATGGTGGAACACCTGGATTTTTACAAGCAATTAAAACTGCTTTTGCTATTAAATTAAAAGAAGAAATGGATGTTGAAAAAATTCACTTAAGAGAAAAAGAACTATTAAAAATTGCTTTTGAAAAATTATCTGAAATCCCATCGCTTCATATTTTAGCACAAGAGCATCAAGAAAGATTGGGTGTAATCTCATTTTATGTTGAAGACATTCATTACAATTTAATGGTAAAACTTCTAAATGATAAATATGGAATTCAGGTTCGTGGAGGTTGTTCTTGTGCCGGAACTTACGGACATTATTTATTGCACGTTGACCCTACAAGATCAAAAAGAATAACGGATAAAATTAATCAAGGTGATCTTTCAGAAAAACCCGGTTGGGTAAGACTTTCTTTACATCCAACAATGACAAATGATGAATTATTATTTGTATTAAATGCAATAGATGAAATTATTAATAACATTAAATCCTGGAAGCATGATTACATCTACTCAAAAAAGACAAATGAATATCATCATAAAAATGAAAAGGATGAGGCTGAAAAAATTAAAGAGATGTTTTTAATGGATTAAATAATTTTTTTTAAGTTAATAAAAAGTTTTTGTAGTGGTAATCCAACTACATTGTAATAACAACCATTTATTTTAGAAACAAATAAAGCACCAAAATCATCTTGAATTCCATAAGCACCAGCTTTATCCATAGGGCTGCCGGATTTGATATATTCCAATATTTCATCATCATTCAATTTTCTAAAAGTTACTTTCGTTTTTTCATAATCAACAATTCTTTTTTTTGTATTTAAATTCTCAATTGCAAAACCAGTATAAACCGTATGAGTATTACCACTCAATTTCTTTAAAATATTAAAGGCATCTATTTCATCTTTAGGTTTACCAATTATTTCTTTATTAAGTACAACAATCGTGTCAGCAGTTATTATTACCCCACTCTTAATTTTATTTTTAGCCATTTCAAGTTTATGTAATGACAATCTTTTAACTGTCTTGATAGGATGTTCACCATCTAAAATTTCTTCATTTAGATTAACAGCAAAAGATGTAAAATCCAAACCAATGGTTTTTAATAATTTTCTTCTTCTGGGAGATTTTGATGCGAGGTAAATCTTGATATTACTATCAAACATGTAATTAACGGAACAAAGCTTTTATACTACCCCAAGTTCTTTTTACACTTGAAACATTATGAGGAACTGCAACTTCCCACGAGTAACTAACTGAACCATCATTATCAACAATTTTTAACCTATAAACATAAAGTGTTTCAGCCCCTTTAAAAGCAGTTTGATCTACAAATTCATAATTTCTGTCAGAACGAGGTTGAACAATACCAACTTCAATAAAATTACCATTTACAGTTTTTCGTTCAACAATATAATGTTTAAGATTAGATTCGCTTGAAGATTGCCAGAAGACAATTACATTTCCATTTTGACTTCTTGCAGAAAGTTTTAAAATATCTGCACCAGCAAAAACATTTACTGCTGCAACTAGTAATAACAATATGGATAAAACTTTTATCTTCATTTCAATAGTAAAAATAAATTATGAATCTTAAATAGTCAAGAAAATTTATTTAATAAAGTTGGTTATTAAATTCATAAACGTATCAGGAAAAATACCAAAGAATAAAACAAGCAACCCGGTTAAAGAAATTGCAAGATTTCCACCTAAAGATTTTTCAATATCAAATTTTTCGGTTTCATTCATAAAATATATATATACAATAACTCTTAAATAAAAATAAACACTAATTACACTTGATAAAACACCAATTATAGCCAACCAGGTTAAATCAGCTTGAATTGCACCGAAAAAGACATAATACTTTCCAAAAAAACCAGCCATCGGAGGAATTCCGGCTAATGCAAACATAAATAAAGACATCATTGCAGCTAAAAATGGATTCTTTTTATATAATCCGGCATATGAATCTAATGTTAATCTTGTTTCATCTTTACCTTCAATAATTGAAATTATTGTGAATGCACCTATATTCATAAAAACATATGCAGCTAAATAAAAAACAATTCCGGCAAAACTATATTTATTTCCCGCTGCTAAACCAATTGCCATGTACCCAGCATGAGCAATAGATGAATAAGCTAACATTCTCTTTAAATTATTCTGAGAAATTGCAATTATACTTCCTATCAAAGTTGATAATAATGCAATGATTGAAAAATAATTTCTAAATGCAATTGGCGAGCTATAAGTTAAATTAGAACCCAATACAATAATTAAAACACTAAATGCAGCTGCTTTTCCAGCTGTACTCATTAATCCTGTAACTGAAGTTGCTGCACCTTGATAAACATCAGGAACCCACATGTGAAATGGTACGGCTGCAATTTTGAAACTAAACCCAATCAATAATAAAAGCATTCCAACTATAAATAAAATATTATTTGAATATTGAATAAAATTTTCAAAAATATTTTGAATGCTTGTTGCTCCTGTTATTCCATAAATTAGTGCTATTCCATAAACTATAAATCCTGTTGCAAAGGAACCAAGCAAAAAATATTTTAATGCAGCTTCGTTATTTGATAATCTTTTTCTGTTTAACCCTGCAAGAACATAAAAACAAATAGACATTAATTCCAATCCCATAAAAATTACAATTATATCATGCGCCATCGACATAACCATCATTCCAAGTACAGAAGATTGAATTAAAATGTAATATTCACTATAGAATATTTCATATTTTTTTATGTAATCAATTGAAGTTAAGACTGTTAATAAAGCAGCAATATTAAAAATAAAATTAAAAATTGCAGCTTTTCCGCCAACTTCAACTGTTCCACCAAATATTAAAAAATTTTTATCTAATGTTAATAATGAATAAACTCCGACAAAAAGGAAAATTATTGATGAAACCCAAGGTAAAATTTCTTTACCTTTTTTTGTAAAAATTTCAATCAGAATTGATAATACAATTCCAACACTAAGTACAATGTGTGGAAGCAATAAAAAATATTCATAATTATTAGCTGGCATTATATCAAACTCTTACTTTAATATATTAACTGTTGATTGTGATACTTGTTGTAAAATATTTTTAACTGAAGAATCTGTTAGATTCAAAAATGTACTTGGGTAAATTCCAATCCAAACAATAAAAATGAAAATTGGAATCAGAACTAAAAATTCTCTTGTATTTAAATCTGTTAATTCATTTTCCAACGATTGATTTGTTACATTTCCAAAAACAACTCTTTGATACATCCATAACAAATAAACAGCAGCAAAAATTACTCCTGTTGCAGCAAAAGCAGTAAACCAGAAATTATCTAAAACATTAGATTTAAAAGAACCAATTAAAATTAAAAATTCACCTATAAAACCATTTAAACCGGGTAACCCAACTGAAGACAACATAGCAATCATAAGAGCAACAGAATAAAGAGGAATTAATTTTGCAATTCCACCATAATAAGCAATATCGCGTCTATGTGTTCTTTCATAAATAATTCCAACTAAAAGGAACAATGCTCCTGTTGATAATCCATGATTTACCATTTGAATTACTGCACCTTGAACTGATTCAACGGTCATTGCAAAAATTCCAAGTACTACAAATCCTAAGTGTGATACAGAAGAATATGCAACTAATTTTTTCATATCTGTTTGCACCATTGAAACTAAAGCTCCATAAATTATTCCAATGACTGCAAAAACAGAAATTATAGGAGCAAAATTAATTGAAGCTTGTGGAAACAATGGTAAACAAAATCTAACTAAACCATAAGTACCCATTTTTAACAAAACACCGGCAAGAATAACAGAACCAGCAGTTGGAGCTTCAACGTGAGCATCCGGTAACCAGGTATGAAGTGGGAACAAAGGCACTTTTATTGCGAAACTCAAAAAGAAAGCTGCAAACATCCAAGATTGTATTTTCAATGGAATTGTAGGACTAATTTTATAAAGCTCAATCAAGTTTGTAGTAAACTGCCCATTTGAACCAGAAGAATAAACTGCAAGCCAAATTATTGCAACAAGCATCAACAAACTACCAAACATAGTGAAGATGAAAAACTTTATAGCAGCATAAATTCTTCTTTCACCACCCCAAATACCAATTATAAAATACATTGGTATCAACATCATTTCCCAAAAAATGTAAAACAGAAAAACATCAAGTGAAATAAACACCCCAATCATTCCAGCTTCTAACAATAACATCGAAAATGTAAACATTCTCAATTTCTTATCAATTGCTTTCCAGGTTGAAAGAAATGTTAATGGAGTTAAAAATGTTGTTAACAAAACAAGTAAAAGTGAGATTCCATCAACACCAACAAAATAGGAAATGTTTAAACTCTTAATCCAAATTATTTGATGTGTTAATTGAAAATTAGAATTTGATGAATCAAATTTAAGATAAGCAATAATTGAAATTAAAAAAGCAATAAATGAAACAACAAATCCAAACCAACGAATTATATTTTTTTGCTCATCTTTAAAGAATAAGACTAAAATGCTTCCCAAAATTGGGGTTAGTAGAAGTATTGATAAAATTGTTGTCTCCATTATTTCAAACTATAGATAGTAAAAAAATTTATAAACTAAAAAGTAAAAAGAATAACACCAAAGCAATTCCAAAAACCATTACTAATGCATAATATTGAACAAACCCAGTTTGCATTTTCTTTATGACATCTGAAAACTTATCAATTAATATTGCAAGACCATTTACTGCTCCATCAATAATTTTGACATCAGTAAATTTCCATAAAAGTTTTTCACTTCCCTTTTGAATTGGTTGAACTACTGATGCCTCATAAATTTCATCAACGAAATATTTATTAAGTAATAAGTTATAAATTCCATTAAACTTGGTAGAAATTTTTTCAGCAATTTCAGTTCTATGTGTATAGATTTTTAATGAAGCATAAATAGAACTCAAAGCAAGAATTACAGAAATTGTCATTAATAATATTTCTTCAAAATGTGAATGAAGTCCGTAATGAGCAATTTTTAATTCTGCTGGTTTATAAATTGGTTCAAGCCAGGATTCAAAAAGGTTTCCATGTTCACCTACAAAAACTTTTGGTAATCCAATATAACCACCAATAACAGAAAGCACTGCTAATATTATTAGTGGTATTGTCATAACAGACGGAGATTCATGTGGATGAACATGATGATGATCGAATCTTTCTTTGCCATAAAAAGTTAGAGATAAAAGTCTGAACATATAAAACGCTGTCATCATTGCAGTTAAAACACCAATTAACCAAAAAACAAATCCACCATTAGCATAAGCATTCCAAAGAATTTCATCCTTGCTAAAAAATCCGGATAACCCAGGAACACCAGAAATAGCCAAAGTAGCAATGAAAAATGTCAGATAAGTTTTAGGCATATATTTTTTCAACCCACCATAATTTTGAATATTCTGTTCTTCATGCATTCCATGAATAACAGAACCAGCACCAAGAAATAACAAAGCTTTAAAGAAGGCGTGAGTCATAACATGGAAAATAGATGCACTAAATGCACCAACGCCGGCAGCTAAAAACATATATCCTAACTGACTTACAGTTGAATAAGCTAAAACTTTTTTAATATCATTTTGAACTAACCCGATTGATGCAGCCATAAATGCTGTAAGTAAACCAATTACAGCAACAACTAACATAACAGTTGGAGCTGAAGCAAAAATTATTGAAGCACGGCTAACCATGTAAACACCAGCAGTAACCATAGTTGCAGCATGAATTAACGCTGAAACTGGGGTTGGACCAGCCATTGCATCTGGTAACCAAACGAAAAGTGGAATTTGTGCAGATTTTCCTGTTGCACCAATAAAAAGAAATATAGCAATTAAAGAAAAGGTGGTTTCGGGTACAGGAAAAGTTGCCACTTTTGAAAATACTTCGTTGAAATTGAGTGAATCAAAAGTAAAGTAAATTAAAAACATTCCAAGAAGAAAACCAAAGTCCCCGATTCTATTTACAACAAATGCTTTTTTTGCCGCTTGTGATGTTGTACCCTTTTCAAAATTTCTATCATACCAAAAACCAATTAATAAATATGAACAAAGTCCAACACCTTCCCAACCTAAAAAAAGAACTAAAAAGTTATCACCTAAAATCAAATTCATCATTGCAAAAATGAAAAGGTTTAGATAAGCAAAAAATCTCCAAAAACCTTTATCACCATGCATGTATCCAATTGAGTATACATGAATTAAAAATCCAACTCCTGTAACAATCAAAGCCATTGTTAATGAAAGTTGGTCAACCAGATATGCAAACTTTATATTTAAACCAGCAACATTTAACCAGGTAAATAATTCAACAGTATTTGATCTTTGTTCTACGGGTAAAGAAAGTGTTTGAAAGAAAGCACCAACAACAATTAAAAATGAAATTCCAACAGTTGAAGAGCCAATTATTCCAATAATTTTTTCATTGTTAATTTTTTTACCAAATAATCCGTTAATTAAAAAACCGATTAAAGGTAAAAGAACTGTTAAGTAAATTAAATTTATCATCACCATTTAAAGATATTAATCTCGTCTATATTAACTGATAATTTATTTCTAAAAATTGCAATTATGATTGCTAAACCAACTGCTGCTTCTGCGGCAGCAACTGTCATTACAAAAAAAACAAAAATTTGTCCTATTGAATTTCCCAAATAAGAAGAAAAAGTAACAAAAGTTAAATTTGCTGAATTTAACATTAATTCAATAGACATAAATACAACTATAGCATTTCTACGAATTAATACTCCGGCAACGCCAACAGTAAACATTAAAGCACTTAATACTAAATAATATTCCATTGGAATTGATAACATAACTTTACTCGAATTTTTTCTTTGCTAAAACTAATGCTCCTATTGTAGCAGCTAATAATAAAAATCCTGAAACTTCAAAAGGAATAATATAATTGGTATAAAGCTGTTGACCTATTGTTTCTATTGTTCCGGAATTTATACTAGCAACTTGTTCAGGAGATAAATTTTTTGATGGACTTCCTTTGAAAATTAAAAAAGCAATTTCAATAAAAACAAAAGCAGCAATAAAGATTGCAAAAAATTTAATTCCTTTTTTGTCAATAAAAAGTTTATGCTCGGCTTCTGTATTTAATAACATTAATACAAAAAGGAATAAAACCATAATTGCACCAGCATAAACAATAACTTGAACAACAGCAATAAATTGTGCATTTAATAAAAGATATAATCCTGCTAAAGCAAAAAAGTTCAACACTAAAAATACAGCACTAATAACTGCATTTTTTCTTGTAATCATCATAACTGATGAAATGGCAGCAACTAATCCTAAAATTAAAAAAAGAATAATTTCTATATTCATTATGGTGTGTTCCTGTAAATCATTCTTGGGAAAGGAATAGCTTCGCGTAAATGTTCAAGACCACAAATCCAACTTACAGTTCTTTCTAATCCTAAACCAAAACCACTATGTGGTACAGAACCAAATCTTCTTAAATCCAAATACCATTCAAAAAAAGATTGTGGTAACCCGTGTTCATTAATTCTTTGTAATAACAAATCTAAATTATCTTCACGTTGACTTCCACCAATAATTTCGCCATATCCTTCCGGAGCTATAACATCAACAGCTAAAACAACTTTTTCATTTTCCGGATCACGTTTCATATAAAAAGCTTTTACTTCTGTAGGATAGCGATGAATCATAACTGGTTTATCAAATTCATCACCAATAATCGTTTCGTCAGTTCCACCAAAATCATTTCCCCATTGAAAATCAACACCTTTTCTCTTTAAAATTTCAACTGCTTCGGTGTAAGAAATTCTTGGGAAAGGTCTTTTTATATTTTCTAATTTTGAAGTATCTCTTTCTAAAATAATTAATTCTTCTTTACAATCATTTAAAACAGTTTGGACAATGTATTCAATAAATTCTTCTGCTAAATCCATGTTATCATCTAAATCATAAAAAGCCATTTCTGGTTCAACCATCCAAAATTCAGTTAAATGTCTTCTTGTTTTAGATTTTTCAGCTCTGAAAGTTGGTCCGAAGGAATAAACTTTACCTAAAGCCATTGCACCACTTTCCTCATAAAGTTGCCCGCTTTGTGTTAAATATGCTTTTCCTAAATCAAAGTAATCCATTTCAAAAAGTGTTGAAGTTCCTTCGCAAGCATTTGGAGTTATAATTGGCGGATCAAACAAAGTAAAACCATGAGAGTCAAAGAAATCGCGAATAGCTTTTACAATTCTTGCTCTTACTTTTAAAATTGCCACTTGTTTTTTTGAACGAACCCATAGATGACGATTGTCAATTAAAAATTCAATTCCATGTTCTTTTGGGGTAATTGGATATTCTTGTGCAATTGAAATAATTTTTAAATCAGTAACATCAAGTTCATATCCACCAACAGAACGTGGTTCAGCTTTTACTTTTCCAACGACTTCAAAAGAAGATTCCTGAGTTAGTTTTTCAGCGGCTTCAAATATTTCAGGTGTTACGTTTCCTTTGAAGACTACACATTGAACATATCCGGTTCCATCTCTTAATATTAAAAACTGAATTTTTCCACTAGAACGTTTATTATAAAGCCAACCTTTTAATGTTACTTCTTCCCCAACATGATTTTTTAGATCTTTAACGTAGAATTTTGGTTTAATACTCATAATATTTTCTGAAAAATTGACGAGCAAATATAAAGAAGTGAGGTTTATTATTCCAAATTATATTAATAAGCCTCAACTCAAATTATTTTTTTGAGTTGAGGCATTAATTTACTTTGTTAATTGTTTTTTAGATTTGGTTTCTAGTTCATTCAAACAATTAATAACATTATTACTAATTTCATCAAGTGATTCTAATTTTTGTTTAGCTTCTTTCATATTTCCATTAAGAGCATCTTTTGTAATTTCTTGTGCAAAGTTATGTAGTTTAACATGCCATTTTTCTAATTCAATAAATGAGTAATCATTTTTAAAGATATTTTTAGCAGTTCCATAGTACCATTTACCTAATGCACAACCTTTGAAATTACCAGCGACTTCCGGATCTATTTTTTCTTCACCGCGTAACATATTTGTTAAACGAACTTTCCATTTTCTATGAGCTAATTTTGCAGCATTAAAATCAAATTGATCGGATATATTTTGTTCCATTAATGTTTTTCTTATTTGCTTATCATTTTCAGTTAGCCTGAACAATTCAAGTAATCCTTGTAAATTAACTGCAAGTCTTGTTAAATCGTTTGTTGCTTCAGCAATTTGAGAAACTGCTTGAGCAGATTCATTAATTATGTTTGAAACATTTTCAACATTTGAGCTAACTAATCTTGAAGTTGCTGATTGTTGCTCGCTTGCTGAAGCAATTTGATTTACAAGTTGAACAACTTCTTCAGTATTAGTAAGAATTTGATTTAATGAATTTTGAGAATCTTTCGCTAGAGAAATAATTTCATTTACATCTTTATTTCCCTCTTTCATAGTATTAACTACGCTCAAAGTTTCTTTTTGAATATCGGTTATAATTTTACCAATTTCTTTTGTTGATTTTGATGAACGTTCAGCAAGTTTGCGGACTTCATCGGCAACAACAGCAAAACCTCTACCATGTTCACCGGCACGAGCAGCTTCTATTGCAGCATTTAAAGCAAGTAAATTTGTTTGATCTGCTATATCATCAATTACTTGTAGTATATCAGAAATTGATTCTGTTGATTTTCCTAAATCTTCAAGTTTGGATGCAGCCCGATTAACAAAAGCAGCTATCTGATTAATTTTTACAATTGTTTTTTCAATTTGATTTGCACTTTCTCTTACAACTAATTCATTATCTGCAGCTTTTTCTGCTGTTTGAACAGCACTTCTTGCATTCGATGCTATTGTTGTGTTCATTTCATCTGTTGCATTTGAAACTTCCTGAATTTGAGATGATTGTTCTTTTGATGTTGCTGCTAATTCTTCGGTTGTAGCAGAGATTTGACTTGTTGCACTTGCTAAATTATCGGTTAATTCTCTTACCTGTTTAAGTGCATCTCTAATTGCAATTGTCATGAATTGTAGATTATCTAAAATAAATTTATTGTTTTCATCTTCTAATGCTAAATCAAATTTAACTGTAAAATCTCGGTTAGCTAATTCATCAATTAGTTTTTTAAGTTCACCTGATTCTTTTTTGAGTAATTGATTTCTATGAGAAATATATTCAACGAATTCATAAGTCATAATTGAATTAGTTGCAATTACAGCAATCATTTCCAAAAGTTTTTTGTCAGTTTCAGTAAAATTTGAACCATCATTTTTTTCAGAAATGTATAAATTACCATAACTCTTATCTTCATTAATTAAAGGTGTTGCTAAAAGCGATTTCATTGATGGATGATTAGCAGGAAATCCAAAAGACTTTGGATGTTTTTTCATATCATCTAACATTAATGTTTGCTTTGAATCGTGAATAAAGCCAAGAAGCCCTTTACCTTCAGGATATTTACCAATTAATCTTTTTTGTTCTTCAGTCATTCCACGGTAAATAAAATCTTTTACATTTTTATTTTCATCAAACACTGAAATAGCAAGATACTTAACATCAAATAGTTCTTTAGATAAATCTGCCAGTTTTTGAAGTATTCCGTTTACACTTTTTTCAGCTCTTAGTTTATGAAATACATCTATAATTGTTGAAGTGTTTTTAACATACTTTTTAAATGAATTCTGAAGTAACTCTAAATCTTTATTAATAAAAAATATTTCATCTTTTATTTTATAATTTGATGATGAATAAGTGAAGTCATAATTTGTAATTTTATGAAGACCCTCTTTAACTGCAAAAAGTTTTTTAATCATTACAAAGCCAAAAAAATAAGCTATGATTA
>JAOADJ010000011.1 GCA_026417375.1 Melioribacteraceae bacterium
TGAAATATAGAAGTTAGCGTAACTTGCTGGTAATCTTAAATCTTCAAAATAAAGTGGTGCAGGCATTGGTAATTCAATAATATTTAATTTTGATCCCGCTGCAGTTGTTTCACCTTGTAATCTTTCAAAGTTTTCTTCTAAAGCAAAATAATTCTCATCATTTTTATTTTTTTCTCTGACAAGTAAAACAGTATTCTCATTAACAAATCTGCATAAATCATCAACATGTCCATGTGTATCATCACCGGCAATTCCTTTTCCAAGCCATATTACCTTTTTAATTCCTAAATATTCATTAAAAATTTTTTCATAATCTTTTTTTGTAAATCCCGGATTTCTTGTTTGAACTTTTTCATCAAGCAAACATTCTTCGGTTGATAATAATGTATTATTTCCATTGTAATCAATAGCTCCGCCTTCTAAAACAACTTCTTTGTTATCATAAATTGCATCAATCAAATTAACTTCTAAAACATTTGATAAAACTTTGGGAATATTTTTATCTTTTTTCCAGTTAGAATATTTTGCCCAGCCATTGAATTTAAATTTAACAGCAATTTTTTCATCTCCTTTTTTAACAAATGCTGGTGATGAATCCCGCATCCAACCTCTGTCGGTTTGTGTAATTATGAATTCAATGTTTGATAAATCAACGTGAGCCCTTTCAAAATGCTTTTTTACTTTTTGAACTTCATTTTCTTTTTGAACAATAATTCTAACTAATTCCCCTTGTGAAATATTTTTTACTATTTCAGTATAAACCCATGGAATAGGTGAAAATTTTCCGGGCCAATCTTCTTTTTGGTGTGGCCAGCAAATAATTGTTGATTTATGTTCTTCCCATTCTGCCGGTATTCTTATTTTCATTTTTAATCCAAATATCTTTTAGTTATTTCATGATAGGTGTCAATTCTTCTATCCCGTAAGAAAGGCCAATTTCTTCTAATATTTTCAAGATGATCAAGATTAATTTCAGCCATTAAAATTTCTTCTTTATCTTGCGATGCTTTTGCTATTATTACTCCTTGTGGATCGCAAATAAATGAAGTACCCCAGAATTGTATTCCTGCTTGTTCTTTTACAGGTTGTTCAAATCCAATTCTGTTAACAGAGCAAACATAAACACCATTTGCAATTGCATGAGAACGTTGAATTGTAATCCATGAATCTCTTTGTGCTTCACCATATTTTTCTATTTCAGATGGATGCCAACCAATTGCGGTTGGATAAAATAAAACTGAAGCTCCTTGTAATGCAGTTAATCTTGCCCCTTCCGGATACCATTGATCCCAACAAATTAGTGTTCCGATATTTCCAAACTTAGTTTTAAATGTTTTAAATCCTAAATCCCCAGGTGTGAAATAATATTTTTCGTAATAAGCGGGATCATCGGGGATATGCATTTTTCTGTAAGTGCCTAAAATTTTTCCATCTGAATCAATCATTACCAATGAATTATGATAAACACCGGGAGCTCTTTTTTCAAATATCGGGACAGCAATTGCAACTTTATTTTCCTTTGCAACTTTTTGAAATGCATTTGTAGATATTCCCGGAATTGTTTCAGCCAAATCAAAAATTCGTGAATCTTCTTTTTGACAAAAATATTGAGATCTGTAAAGCTCTGGTAAGCAAATAACATTTGCCCCTTGTTTAGCAGCTTTTTTAACCCACGAAATTGTTTTTTTGAGATTCTCTTCCGGTTTTTCTGAAAATGCTAATTGGATTCCTGCAACAATGAATTTTTTATTATTCATTTAATTTCCATTTATTTTTGTAGCAAAGATAAGTATTTGATAAAAAAGAAAATATTTTTTAATTGAAATAGCTTTTAATGTGTTCAATTAGTTTATCAATATTTTCATTTTCTTCGTTTGAAAGTTTATCTCTGAAGGGTTCAATTAAATTTATAAGCCAACGAATGTTAAGTTCTTTTGTTGCCTGTTTAATTTGATTTTTATATTTCTCTTCATCAGAAAGTGCAATTTCCGAAAATTTTGCTGCAGCTTTTAAATTAATAATTGCATCAACATTTTTTAGGTTACTTATTTTGATTAGGTTGTTAATTGAATCGCCGTTTTTCAAACATAATTCAAAAGCTACATTAGCGGCTTGCAGCATTAGTTCATGTTGTTTTAAAAACTTTAAATCTATATCTGTTGCAATTGCTAAAAGATTTTCAATGCCTTTGTCAATTGATATTTTATATTTACTAACATTTTCAATTGTTTTGATTATCGTGTTAGTAACAGCTCTGGAAAGTCCTGCTCTTGCTTTTTGAATTGTTTCAGGTGAATAAGTAACATCTTTAATAACTTTTGCTAACTCTTGGTAATTTCCCTCAGAAATTAATTTATCTAAAGAAGGATGAGTTTTATTTGCTCTTTTTTTATGTCAACTGTTTTAGCAAATTCAGCTAGTTCTTCTAAATATTTCTGATTTAACTTTTCGAGTATTTGTTGAACTTTTTTATCATTAGAAAGAATTGAAAAGCCATTTAAGTTGAGAATTTCAATTACTAATTCAAGTTGACTTGGTTTACCGATTGTAATTAAACAAAAAAAGTTTTTTTTATCGGGCATTAATTCTATTGGATCTGCTTCAATGCTACTTATTATATATTGAAATTGTTCAAGCAGATATTCAAATCTTGAACGGTCATTTTCTTCAATTAATACTTTAACTTTTTCTTTTTTAGGAAAAAACATACCTATCCATTTATTTATTAAAATTATCGAACAAAAAGAAGATTAATTTAATTTTTGCCAATATCTTTGCGAACACCAAATTTTTCTCGTTGAGCAATCAATTTTTTTACTTCTTTAGAATTCAGTTCTTTAACTTTTCCAAGTTGTTTTGCCACAAATAAAATTTTTGCAAAATGTTCTACGGTTTCCATTTTGTAATAAGCTTCCCATAAATCTTTTCCTAATGTTAAAGCTCCATGATTTTCTAAAAGTAGGGCATCATATTTTTTTACATAAGGAATTAATTTTTTTGATAACTCTTTTGTCCCCGGTGTTGAGTATTTTACTAAAGGAATTTCATGTAAAGAAATTATTACTTCCGGCAAAACTTTTTTTGATAAAGATTTTCCTGTTATTGCATAAGCTGTAGAATAGATTGGATGAGCATGACAAATGGCGTTAATATCATTTCTAAAATTATAAATTGTTAAATGCATTAACATCTCAGAAGTTGGTTCTTTTATTCCTTTTAGAATATTACCTTCTAAATCAATCTCAACAATATCATCAAAAGTTAAAAATCCTTTGCTTGTACAGGTTGGGGTTATTAATATTTTATCATTATATCTTATACTTAAATTACCATCGTTTGAAGCAACGAAATTTTTTTGATGGAGAAGCTTACCTATTTCTATAATATCAGATTTTAATTTATTTAAACTCATAATTATTATTAAGATTTTTTATTGTCATAAACATATTAAAATCTTAAACAAGATATTTATAAAATGTTTGAATGAGTGAATAATTTTTTCTAAGTTACACATGAACAAATTTGAGGTATAAAATGGGCAACTCAAATTTTAGTTCTAATTTTGTTGAAGTTGATAACCTTAAACTACATTACATTCAAGAGGGCGAAGGCGAGGTAGTTTTATTAGTTCATGGTATAACAACTTATTCTTTTATTTGGAGAAAAATTATTCCAAATCTATCTTCTAAGTACAAAGTTATTGCTATTGATTTAATTGGGTGTGGCGATTCTGATAAGAGTTTAAATGTTTCTTATTCGTTAAAAAGTCATTCGGAATTTATTTATAAGTTTATTTCAACTTTAGGAATAAATAAATTTCATTTTGTCGGGCATGATTTAGGCGGTGGCATAGGGCAAATTTTTGCTGTTAATCATCAGGAAAATTTATATGATTTGACAGTTATTAATACAGTTGCATATGATTTTTGGCCTGTGCAACCTATTATAGCTATGCGAACACCAATTATAAGACAATTAGCAATGGCAACCTTGGATTTAGGAACTTTTAGATTAATTGTTAAAAGAGGACTTTATCACAAAGAAAAATGTACCGATGAATTAATGAATTTATTTTGGAAACCAATGAAAACTTCTGAAGGAAGAAAAGCATTTTTGCATTTTGCTCATTGTTTAGACAACAGAAACTTAACCGATATTTCAGATAAACTTCATCAATTAAAAATTCCCGTTAAAATAATTAGAGGTGATGCTGATTTATATTTAAGCAGAGAAATTGCAATTCAACTTAATAAAAATATACAAGGTAGCCAGCTTAAATTAATTGAAACAGCCGGGCATTTTATTCAGGAAGATGAACCAGAATTACTTTCTAAAGAAATTTTAGAGTTTATTGAAAAAAAATGAATTATGAAGAAGAATTAAGAAAACTTAAAAATAGAATTGAAATTCTTGAAGAGGAAAATTATAATCTTTCTCAAAATGCAGAAGATATTCTACTACTAAATGTTTTAACTGAATCATTAGATGTAGAACAAGGTTACGAAAATATTTTTTCAGAACTTTTGGAAAGAATTTCTATTATTAAAAACATTCCTTTGTTAGTTATTTATCAAGAAATTAAAAACACTGCCAAAGTAATCTCTTCATTTAAAGTTTTTAACCAAGATAATAAAATACCTTCAACGTTTAATCTAATCTTTTTAGAAAATAAAAATTCGATTGTATATCCATATCATTTCGGAGGAAATAAATTAAAGGATATTACAAAACAAATAATTTTAGAAAAGGAATTTGAAGCATACGAAGGACTGATATTTAAATTAAATATTCATTCATTTAACAATTTATTTTTGTTAATGATTGATTCAAAAGAATCATATTCAAATTTCGAAAAGAAAATTCTGACGCTTGACACTTTAATTACAAATTTATCTTTAAGACTTGATAAGCTATTTCTTTTTTATGAGTATAAAAAATTAAATCAGGAACTTGAAAAAAGAGTTAAGCAAAGAACAAAAGAATTGGAAGAAAAAAATCAAATGTTAATACAGGAAATTAAATTCAGGGAGGAAGTAGAAAAAGAATTAATAAAAGCAAAAGAAGAAGCAGAAAAAGCCAATCAGGTAAAGTCAGATTTTTTAGCTCAGATTTCTCATGAAATCAGAAGCCCTTTAAATGTTATTATTGGTTATTTAGGATTAATTGAAAACGATAACAGAAATAAATTGCTAAAACAATCATTTAAAGATTTTAGAAAAATTGAACTTGCTACTAACAGAATTATGCGAACTGTTGATTTAATACTTGATATGTCTCAACTTAAAACCGGAACATTCAAATTAAAAGTTGAAGAAACAGATTTTGATGAACTTCTTGATAATATAATTAATGAATTCAGTTATAAAGCGATTAAAAAGGGACTTAAATTCACCATTAATAAAGAAATAAATAACATTAAATTAATTATAGATAAATATTGCATTAATCAAATTCTTGTAAACTTAATTGACAATGCGATCAAATTTACAAATGAAGGGGAAATTGTAATTTCAGTCTTGAACGAAAATGAAAAATTATTGGTTATAATTTCAGATACCGGAATTGGTATTAGTAAAGAATTTATGAATAAATTGTTTGAACCATTTTCTCAAGAAGATACTGGATATTCAAGATCATATGAAGGGACCGGCTTAGGATTATCATTAGTCAAAAAATATTGCGACTTAAATAATATTGATATTGATGTAATTTCTGAAAAATATGTTGGCACTACTGTAAAATTAATTTTTAATAATAAGGTTTAAAATGTCTGAAAATAAATTTACTGTTCTATTAATTGAAGATGATTCAATGACTCTTGATATTTTTTCGAGAGTTTTAAATAAAGAATTCAATTTACTTGTTACAAATGATGTAAATGAGTTTTATAAATATTGTACAGATTTTATAATCGATTGCTTTTTAATTGATCTTTCGTTGGGTTTACAAAAAAGTGGCTTAACTTTAATTAAAGAATTAAGAGCAAGTGAAAAATATTATAATACTCCGATAATAGTTATAACTGCTCATGCTTTTGCCAGAGATGAAAGAGTTTGCTTAGAAGCGGGTGCAAATAAATTTTTAAGAAAACCGGTTGATCATACTAGATTAATCAAAGAAGTTAAAAACACAATACTTAAAATGAATGAAAGGAAAACTTTTATAGATTAATCAAATAACCCAAAACAATTTTTTCACCTTTTTAAACCCTTCTCATTTTTTTGTAAGTTTACACACAATTTTCTAACAATTAAGTAAGAGATATGAAATACCCTTTTAAAGAAGTTGAATCCAAATGGCAAAAAATTTGGGACGAAAAAAAAGTTTACAAAACAGATTTAACAAAAACAGAAAATAAACTTTATTGTTTGGTAATGTTGCCTTATCCATCTGCAGCAAAAATGCATATTGGACATTGGTACAATTACGGACCAACAGACTCATGGGCAAGATATAAAAAGCTACGTGGGTTTAATGTTTTTGAACCACTTGGCTACGACGCTTTTGGTTTACCTGCAGAAAACTATGCAATTAAAACAGGTGTACATCCTCAGGATTCTACATTAAAAAATATTTCTGATATTAAAGAAATGGTTCTTAAAATGGGTGCAATGTATGATTGGGATGCTGAATTAATGACATGTGTACCGGAATATTATAAGTGGAATCAGTGGCTATTTTTACAACTTTATAAAAATGGAAAAGCATATCGAAAAAATGCTCCTGTTAATTGGTGCCCTTCTTGTCATACTGTTTTGGCTCGCGAACAAGTTTTAAATGATGGTTCATGTGAAAGATGTGGAACAACTGTTATTCAAAAAGCTTTAACTCAATGGTTTTTTAAAATCACTGACTACGCCGATGAATTACTCGATGGGTTAAATAAAATTGATTGGCCGGAAAAAACTAAAATAATGCAAACAAATTGGATTGGTAAAAGTTACGGCACCGAAGTTGATTTTTCTATTGAAGGGCATGATGAAAAAATTACAGTTTTTACAACAAGACCCGATACATTGTTTGGAGTAACTTACGTAGTTCTTGCACCTGAAAAAGAAATAGTTCAAAGAATTACAAAACCAGAATTTAAAGAAGCTGTTGATAAATATATTGAACAAACAAAATTATTAACTGAAGTTGATAGAACTTCAACTGTTAAAGAAAAAACCGGTGTTCCAACTGGTGCTTATGCAATTAATCCTGTTAACGGAGAAAAAGTACCAATTTGGATTGCGGACTATGTTCTCGGTACTTATGGAACTGGTTATGTAATGGCTGTTCCCGGTCACGATGAAAGAGATTTTGAGTTTGCAAAAAAATTCAATCTACCTATTAGAAAAGTAATATTACAAGATGGAACTAATGAAAATGATGAATTAAAAGAAGCGTTCACCGAAATTGGAACTATGATTAATTCCGGAAAATATTCTGGTTTGCGTTCAGATGCAGGTATTCTTAGAATTTCAGAAGATTTAGAAAATCAAGGTATTGGAAGAAGAACAATCAATTATAGATTACGCGATTGGCTTATCTCTCGCCAAAGATATTGGGGAACACCAATTCCAATAATTCATTGTGAAAATTGTGGTGAAGTGCCTGTTCCCGAAGAACAATTACCGGTTGTATTACCCTATAATGTTAATTTTAAACCGGATGGTGGTTCTCCACTTGCAAGTAATCAGGATTTTGTAAATACAAATTGCCCTAAGTGTGGTGCAATAGCTAAAAGAGATGTTGATACAATGGACACTTTTGTTGATTCATCCTGGTACTATCTGCGTTACTTAAATCCAAAATTTGAAAATGGAATGTTTGATTCTGAACTTGCTAATAAATGGACACCCGTTGATGTTTATGTTGGTGGTGCTGAACATGCTGTTATGCATCTTCTTTATGCAAGATTTATACATAAATTTTTAAGAGATATTGGATTGGTAAATTCTGATGAACCATTCCAAAGATTAATACATCAAGGCACAATTACAAATCAAGGCGCTAAGATGTCTAAATCAAAAGGTAATGTGGTTGATCCTACATCTTTTACTGAACAATATGGTGCTGATGTTTTCAGAATGTATTTAATGTTTATGGGACCGTATGAACTTGGAGGTGATTGGAGCGATAAAGGTATTGTGGGTGTTGATCGTTTTGTTCAAAGAACTTATTCATTATTTGAAAATTATAAAAACTATAAAAAAGAATTTCCATCAAATAGTAAATATGATTTAAATGAACTTAATGATTCAGAAAAAAATATTTATCGTAAAGTAAATCAAACACTCGATAAATTTTCTGTTGAATTAGAACATTTTAGATTTAATACTGCAGTAGCTTCTTTAATGGAATTAATTAATGAGTTTAAAAATTTTAACGAATGCAGAAAAGATTTAATTACATATACTTTAGAACGTTATGCAATAATGATTTCACCACTTGCACCACATTTAGGTGAAGAATGTTGGCAATTACTTGGAAATGAAAATTTAATTTTTGAAAAACCAATTTGGTACGAAGTTGATAATTTAGCATTAACAAAAGAAGTAGCTTTGGTTGTTGTTCAAATTAATGGTAAAGTTCGTGCAAAAATTGAAGTGCCATTTAATTCAAGTGAAAGTGAAGTCAAAAAAATAATTTATGAAGATCTGAAAGTTAAATCATATGTTGAAGGTAAAGAATTGGTGAAAGAAATTTATGTTCCTAATAAAATTTTAAACATTGTTATTAAATAAAAGCAATTCGGAGTTAAAATGTTAGATGTAAAATTTATACGTGAAAATCCTGAATTTGTTAGACAAGGATTAATTAATAAAAATGCGAAAGATGTTGTAGATGATATTCTTCAACTTGATGAAAAAAGAAGAACTATTATTTCAAAAGCAGAAGAATTAAAAGCAAAGAAGAATCAAGTATCTTCTCAAATTCCAAAACTAAAAAAAGAGGGGAAAGATACAACTGAAATTTTTGCAGAAATGAAAAAGGTTGGCGATGAAATTTCTCAACTCGATAATGAATTAAAATTAGTTGAAGAAACATTAGAAAATATTTTAAGAAACACTCCGAATATTGCTCATAGAAGTGTACCAATTGGTAAAAATGCAGATGATAATGTTGAAGTGAGACGTTGGTTGCCGGAAGGTTTTTCTTTCGATAATGATTTTAAAATTTTAGACCACATAGAGCTTGGTAAGAAATTAAAAATTTTAGATTTTGAAAGAGGCACAAAAATTTCAGGAAGTGGATTTCCACTTTATACCGGAAAAGGTGCAACTTTAGAAAGAGCTTTAATAAATTTTATGTTAGATACTCATTTACAAAATCATGGATATACAGAAGTTTTACCACCTGTTTTGGTTAATCGTGAATCTATGAAAGGAACAGGTCAAATTCCTAAGATGGAAGAAGATATGTACTTTATTGAAAAAGATGGTCTTTATCCAATTCCAACTGCAGAAGTACCAATTACAAATATTCACCGTGATGAAGTATTATCAGAAAAAGATTTAACAATTAAATATGTTGGTTATTCACCATGTTTTAGAAGAGAAGCTGGCTCATATGGAAAAGAATCAAAAGGTTTTTTACGTGTTCATCAGTTTAATAAAGTTGAAATGGTAAAATTTGCAAAGCCGGAAAATTCTTATGATGAATTAGAATCAATGACAAATGATGCAGAAAATATTTTAAAAGCTTTAAATATTCCTTATAGAATTTTAATGCTTTGTACTGGCGATTTAAGTTTTTCAGCAGCAAAGTGTTATGACATTGAAACATGGTCTCCTGCTGAATACAGATGGCTTGAAGCATCATCATGCAGCAATTTTGAAACTTTTCAGGCAAGACGCGCAAATATTAAATTTAGAAGAGAAGATTCTAAAAAATTAGAGTTTGTTCATACTCTTAATGGTTCAGGTTTGGCTACAAGCAGATTAATGGTTTCTTTGTTGGAAAATAATCAAACTCCTGAAGGTAAAGTTATTGTTCCAAAAGTATTACAAAAATACACAGGATTTGAAATTATCGATTAGTTTATTCTTAATTGAATAAATTTGTAAAAAAATATTAAACACAGTTGAACTATTTTTTTAGAAAAAAGATTACCTAAAGTAACTTGTTATAAATTTACATTTAGTAAAGGGCATTAATTGTTTAAAAATTTATCTCATCTTAAAAAGTATTTCAAGAAATATAAAAACAAAATTTTGCTTGGAATACTTTTTATTGTTCTATCTAATATTGGTGGAGTTTATATTCCAATTCTTTTAAAGAATAGCATTGATGACCTGAAAAACAACTTACACTTTGATTTAGTAATTAAAAATGTTTTACTGGTTATTGCTACATCAGCAGTTGCTGGTGTATTCCGGTTTATGATTCGTCAAACAATAATTGTTGTTTCTCGCGAAATTGAATACGATTTACGTCAAGATTTTTGGCAACACATTCAAAAATTACCATTAAGATTTTTTCAAAATAACTCAACTGGTAATATAATGGCTCATGCTACTAATGATATTAGTGCTGTTAGAATGTTTGTTGGTCCATCAATAATGTATTCAATTGATACTGGTATGAGATTTTTCTTAATCCTTCCAATAATGCTATGGATGAATACAACTTTAACTTTGTTTGCTTTGTTACCACTTCCACTTTTAAGTTTTGCTGTTTATTTAGTAATGAAAAAAATTCATGTGCGTTATACAAAAATTCAGGAAAAATTTTCTGACTTAACAACAAAAGCACAGGAAAATTTTAGTGGGATTAGAGTTGTTAAATCTTATCTGCGTGAAGATTATGAAATATCACAATTCGAGAAGGAAAGCAAAGAGTATTTAAAGAGAAATATGGATTTAGTAAAAATTCGCTCCCTCTTTCAACCAATATTTTATATGATTGCCGGATTATCATCAATTATTGTTCTTTGGAAAGGCGGAACAATGATAATTAACAATCAGCTTTCTTTAGGAACTATGTTTGCGTTTTTAACTTATTTATTGATGTTAATTTGGCCAATGATTGCATTTGGGTGGGTTGCAAATATGGTTCAACAAGCAGATGCAAGTATGAAAAGACTTCTTAAAATTTTTAATGAACCTTATGAAATTTCAGACTCTGAAAAAACTAATTATGAAATAAAATCTGTAAATGGTGAAATCGAATTCAAAAATGTAAAATTTAGATATAAAGAAAATCTTCCATTTGTATTAAATAATATTTCATTTAAAATAGCAAAAGGTTCAACTGTTGCTTTTATCGGTAATACAGGTGTTGGTAAAACTTCATTAATAAATTTAATAGCAAGATTATATGATGTTACTGAAGGTGAAGTTTTAATTGATGGTATAAATGTTAAATCAATTCCTTTACAAGTCCTGAGAAAAAATATTGGTCTTGTTCCACAAGATTCTTTTTTATTCTCCGATACTTTAAAAAACAATATCATGTACGGTCTTGAAAATCAAAACGAAAAAATAGTTGAATATGTTTCTGAAATTGCTCAATTAAAAAAAGATGTAGAAAGTTTTCCAAATGGATTTGAAACAATTTTAGGAGAAAGAGGAATTACTTTAAGCGGCGGACAAAAACAAAGATCCTCTTTCGCAAGAGCTTTAGCAATTGATCCAAAAATTTTAATCCTTGATGATTCATTTTCTGCAGTTGATACTCACACCGAAGAAGAAATTTTAAAAGGATTAAAAAACTTTATGAAAGATAGAACAAGTATTATTATTAGTCATAGAATTTCAACTGTAAAAGATTGTGATAAAATTTTTGTTTTAGATAATGGAAAAATTGTTGAAGAAGGAAATCATTTAGAATTATTAGAACTCAATGGCATTTATGCAGATTTACACAACAAACAATTACTCGAAGAAGAACTTTCCGAATTAGGTTAATATGGCTGAACAAAAAGATGATGAAATATTAGGCAAAGCTTACGATGCCAAATTGATGAAAAGACTCTTAACTTACATCAAACCATATCGCAAATATGTTGTGCTTGCCATTTTTATGAATATCGTTGTTGCGGCATTACCTTCTTTAAGACCAGTTTTAACTAAAATCGCCGTTGATGATAAAATTGCAAATCATGATTATAACGGATTACTTTTAATTATCTCAGCTCTTTTTGGAATTTTAATTATTCAATCGGTCATTCAATATTTTTTAACCTACTTCACAGAATTAATCGGACAGAAAACAATTTATGATTTAAGAACACAACTGTTTTCACATGTTCAGAAATTATCATTAAAATATTTCGATAAAGTTCCTATTGGTAGAACTGTTACTCGTGTAACAAATGATGTTGATGCTTTGAATGAAATGTTTTCAAGTGGTATTGTTGAAATTTTTAGTGATGTTTTTATGATTGTGTGGATTTTAGTTTTTATGTTCTGGATGTCGTGGGATTTATCATTAGTAACTTTAGCAGTTTTGCCAATCTTAATTTTTGCTACATTCCTTTTCAGAAAAAAAGTAAGAGAAACTTATCGAGATGTTCGTAAACACCTTGCACGCTTAAATTCATATATGCAAGAACACATCACAGGAATGAATGTTGTACAAATTTTTTCAAAGGAAAAAGATGAACTAAAAAACTTTTCAGCAATAAATAAAGACCATAAAGATGCAAACATTCGATCTATTTTTTACTATGCTGTATTTTATCCTTTCGTAGAATTACTTAATTCAATTGCAATAGGTTTAATAATTTGGTATGGTGGTGGAGAAATAATTCAAAAACAACTAACAATCGGTGTTTTATTTGCATTTATTCAGTTTGTAGAAATGTTTTGGCGTCCTGTTAGAGATTTATCAGAAAAATACAATATTTTACAAGGTGCTATGGCTGCTTCCGAAAGAATATTTAAATTGCTTGATGATAAAACTATAATTCAAAACCCTGTTAATCCCATCAGGTTAAATAACTTCAAAGGAGAAATAGAATTTAAAAATGTTTGGTTTGCATATAATCCCGGTGAATACGTTTTAAAGAATATTTCCTTTAAAATTAATCCGGGTGAAACAATTGCTATTGTTGGTGCAACTGGTGCAGGGAAAACAAGTATTATAAATATATTAACCAGATTTTATGATGTTGAAAAAGGGTCAATTACAATTGATGGAATTGATATAAAAAATATTCACGAAAAAGATTTAAGAAAATATGTTTCAGTTGTTTTACAAGATGTATTTCTTTTTAGCGGAGATATAAAAACAAACATAAGTTTAGGAAATGAAAATATTTCTGATGATAAAATTATTGAAGCCGCAAAAATAGTTGGAGCCGATAAGTTTATATCACAACTTCCTGAAAAATATAATGAAGAAGTAAAAGAAAAAGGTGCTACTTTAAGTGTTGGACAGCGACAATTAATTTCTTTTGCACGAGCTTTGGCTTATAACCCACAGATATTAATTTTAGATGAAGCAACTTCAAGTGTTGATACAGAAACAGAAATATTAATTCAGAATGCAATTGAAAAATTATTAAAAGGAAGAACTTCAATTGTTATTGCACATAGATTATCAACAATTCAAAACGCAGATAAAATACTTGTAATGCATAAAGGTGATTTGAAAGAAATAGGCAACCATCAGGAATTACTTGCAAAGAAAGGAATTTATTATAAATTATATCAACTTCAATATAAAGATCAGGAAATAATAAAAACAAATTAGGAGGCACACAATGGCATTGAAACGTTTTATGACGTTACCACGCCATATTCTTGAGGGCGAAAAAGCACATCCTGAAGCAACTGGTGAACTTTCTTCTATTCTACTTCAGTTAGGGTTGGCTGCTAAATTAATTTCACTCGAAGTTAATAAAGCGGGACTTGCAAATATTATTGGTTTTACTGGGCAAGAAAATGTTCACGGTGAACAGGTAAAAAAACTTGATATTTTTGCTCATGAAATGTTGATTAAAGCAATGGATCATGGTGGTCATTTTTGTGTAATGGCAAGTGAAGAAGAAGAAGATATTATTCACCTTCCGCCAAATAAAAAAATTGGTAAATATGTTTTGTTATTTGATCCTTTAGATGGCTCATCAAATATTGATGCTAATATTTCAATAGGTACAATATTTTCAATTTACAAAAGAATTAGTCCGGGAAATGGTCCCGGTAATTTAGAAGATTGTTTACAACAAGGTTATAAACAGGAAGTGGCTGGATATATTGTTTATGGCTCGAGTACAATATTTGTTTATACAGCTGGACATGGAGTTTATGGCTTTACTCTCGATCCTGCTTTTGGCGAGTTTCTTCTTTCACATGATAATATAAGAATTCCAAAATCGGGTAGAATTTATAGTTTGAACGAAGGTAATTATTTTTCATGGCCAAAAGGATTGAAAGATTATATAAAATATTTACAAGCAAATTACTACAATGGAAAACCATATCAGGCAAGATATGTTGGTTCAATGGTTGCAGATATACACAGAACTTTGCTTTATGGTGGAATATTTATTTATCCCGGCGATAGAAGAAATCCAAAAGGTAAATTAAGATTGTGTTATGAATGTAATCCTATGGCTTTTATTGTTGAAGCTGCAGGTGGAAGAGCTACAGATGGCAAAGAACGAATTCTGGATAAAAAACCTGAATCACTTCATGAAAGATCACCTATTTATATTGGTAGCGAAGATGATGTTTTATTGGTAGAAAAATTTTTAAGAGAATCCAGAGAGGCATATTAAAATTATGACACGGATTTTTTATCCGTGTCTTAATTATCCTTTAATCTTTATAACTTCTTCTTCTATTTTTTTTGCTAATTCAGAAGCAGAAATTCCTTCAATTTTTATTTTAGTATTTTTTACAATTACTTCTGGAATGTCACCTTCTCCAATAACATAACGATAAATATTAAAAGCTAATCTATTTCTATCATTTGCAATTGGAACATAATCTTTTAAGGATTCTGCAAAACTATAACATCTCTTTTCTATTGAATCTTCCGGAAAATATTTAACAGCAGGAGGTGGTAAAGTTGTCATAAAAATTCCTTTTTCGTTGTCACAAAAATAAATAAGCTTAATCTTTCTTACAATCTTAATGGCAAGCAAATCTTTAAATGTCTAATTTTGTATTAAAATTACTGGGTGTTTTATCAATAATAATAAAAAAATATTGGTAATTAGATTAAGTTCTCTGGGTGATGTTTTGTTAACTACTCCAATAGTTAGAGCTTTGAAAAGGAAACATGAAAATTCAGAGATTGATTTTTTAGTAAAAAAAGAATTCTCTGATGTTTATAAATTTAATCCATATTTAAATGAAGTAATTGAATTTAATAAAAATGATTTTTCAGAAATTAAAAAGAAATTAAACAAATATAACCTAATCATTGATTTACAAAATAATCTTAACAGTAAAAGATTAACATTTAATCATAAATCAACTGTTTATAAATTCAGAAAGCCCACTTTAAAAAAATTAATACTTGTCAATTTTAAAGTTGATTTATTAAAAAAAGAAAATACCATTGTTGAAAGATATGCTAATGCAGCAAAATTAAATCTTGATGATTTTGGTCTTGATATATTTTACAATGGAAAAAAAATAGAAAGAGAACCAAACGAAAGAAAAATTATAGGAATTTGTCCCGGAGCAAAACATCGAACAAAAAGATGGTTAACGGAATATTTTATTGACATTGGAAATAAATTAGTAGAGTTAGGATATGAAATTGCAATATTTGGCGGAACATCAGAAAAAGAACTTTGCGATGAAATTAATAAAGGAATTAAAAATTCAACAAATTATCAAAACAATAACGAATTATTTGAAACAGCATTAAATATGAAAAGTTGTAGTTTAATTATTACAAATGATTCAGGTTTAATGCACTTGGCAGCTGCTATTAATATTCCTATTGTTGCTATATTTGGCTCAACTGTTAAAAGTTTTGGATTTGTTCCTTACAAAGTGAAAAATTTGATTATAGAAAATAATTCAATAGATTGCAGACCATGTAGTCATATTGGCAAAAACGATTGTCCCAAAAGGCATTTTAAATGTATGCGAGATATAACACCAGAGAGTGTGCTAAGTCAAATAAAAATTTTTTTGAAAGAATTATGAAAAAAACCTGGTATTTGTTTTATAACATTATATTTATTCCATTAGCAAAAATTGCTTTGTTTATTGCACAAATTTTTAATCCGAAAATTAAATCGGGAATTAAGGGAAGGAAAAAACTTTTTGAAAATTTGATAATTAATCTTGCAGGAATAGATAGAAAAAAGAAAATGATTTGGGTTCATTCAGCATCGATGGGAGAATTTGAACAAGCAAAACCAATAATTGAAAAAATTAAAAGTCAGAAAAATGTAAATATTATTGTTTCCTTTTTTTCACCATCGGGTTACAATAATTCTTTAAAGTATCCTTATGCAGACGTTATTGTTTATTTTCCATTTGACACCTCTTTTGCTGCAGAAAGATTTTTGAAACTTGTACAACCAGATATTGCGATATTTATGCGTTATGATATTTGGCCAAATATGATTTGGAAATTAGAAAAAAGTAAAATTCCTTTTGTAATTGTTGATGCTACAATGAGAAAAAAAACTGCCAGGAAATGGTTAGTAGCAAAAAGTTTTCATAAATCTCTTTTTAATTCATTCACTAAAATTTTATGCGTATCAGTAAATGATGTAAATAATTTTTTAGAATTTGATATAAACCCTTCAAAACTAAATGCAGTTGGTGATACACGATTTGATAGAGTATATCAAAAAAGTTTACAAGCAAAAGAAAAAAAGATATTTAAAGATTCATTTTTCGGAAACAAAAAAGTTTTTGTTGTAGGAAGTTCCTGGGAAAATGATGAAGATGTATTAATACCAGCAATTATAAAACTCCTGAAATTTGATAAAGATGTTGTTGTCATTATTGTTCCGCATGAACCAACTTTAATACATATCGAAAATTTGGAAAACCAGTTTCATAATATTGAAAAAACAATAAGATTTTCATTATTAAATAATTATCAACAGGAAAGAATAATAATTATTGATTCAATCGGAATACTTTTAACTCTTTATTATTATGCTGATGTTGCATATGTTGGTGGAAGTTTTAAGCAGGGAATTCATAATGTGTTAGAACCGGCTGTTTATTCTATTCCTATTTTATTTGGACCCAAAAATGAAAATAGTCAGGAAGCACAGGCTTTGAAAAAATTAGGTGGAGCATTCGAAATTAAAAATAAAAAAGAAGCATATAAGATTTTACGAAAGCTATTATCTGATGATACTTTAAGAAAAGAAAAAGGAAAATTGTGTTCAGATTATGTTCTTGAAAATATTGGAGCTACAGATAAAATTATAAAAGAAATATATAATCTTTTATGAATTGATAATTCTATTTAATAAATTTTAGCGAATTAATTAAAATTATAAATGGCAACTTTTTCAGAAAAAACACAAGAAAGTTCAAAATCTGAAATTTCCTTTAAAGAAATTTTAGAATATGCTCCAATTGGAATAATGATATTTCAACGTGATTGGATTATAAAATATGTAAATGAAAATTTTTTCCTCTTCCCGGGTGTATTAGGTGAAAATCCACAAAATGTAATTGGTCAAAGTATTTATTCAAACAGAATTTTTAATAACACTGATATTCGACCTGAACTTGAATTATTAAAAAATGGTGAACCCTTTGAAAAAGAAATTTCATCAATAAAAACTTTAAATGGTAATAAAATAACTTTATTACTTAAAGGCACACCTATAACTCTATCAAATGAACAAGCTGGTGGTATATTAATTCTTGAAGATTTAAAATTTTCATCAACTGATTCAACAACTGATACTTTTCAATCTGATGAAAGTGAAATAATATTATCAAAAATTTCAGATTTTTATTTTATTATAAATTCAGATGGAAGATTATATAAAACTAATCTTAACGATATTAATAAATATAATTTTCTTTTTGAATCAGATAGTGTAAAGAAAGATGTAAAAATTCTAAATCAATTAATTTTTGATGAACATATAAATGATGTGTTAACATCACAAAAAACAAAAACTATAACACTACCTTTCTTAATTGAAAACAAAGAAACAAACTTTAGTATAACTCTAATTCCAGTTGATACAGATGAATTCAACAAAAAAATATTTGTTTTGTTTGAAGAATCTAATGGTGAATTTGAAAATAAATTTCATAAAGATGAGCTTAAAGAATTACTTACATATCAACAAATAGTTACTTCATTAGTTGGTGGTTTAATAGGTATAAATAAAAATGGTAGAATAATATTTTGGAATGAAACGGCTTCCCAAATATTTGGACTTACTAAAAGCGAAGTATATGGTAAACCAATAAATAAAATATTTTCTCAGTTAACTGATGAATATGTAACTGAAATTAAAAAGAGAATAAATGAGCATGGTAATTGGAAAGAAGTTTTATCAATTGGTTTTGATGAAGAATCCAGTAACTATTTTGAAATTGAAGCAAGCATTTTAAATCAAGATGAAAACGAATTACTTTTCTTTATTTGCGAAAATGTAACCGAAAAGATTAAAGAAGAAAATAAATTAAAAGATTCTGAAGAAAAATTTCGAAATATTGTTACAAACTCTCCAGATTATATTTTAACCACAAATGCACGTGGTTTTATTAGTTATGCTAATCAAAAATTTCTGGAAGCTTTTCAATTTTCATTTAATGAATTATCAAAAATAAATTTCAGAGAATTAATTGATCCGGAGTATTTATTAAATAATTCATTCGAATTAGAAGATGCAGTAAAGTCGAAAAATAAAAACTATGAATTGCCCTTAATAAATAAATCGGGACATAAAATTTTTGTTTTAGCAAGTATTATATCAACAACAAACAAAAATAAAGTTGTTTCATATAATTTAATTTTAACAGATATAACCTTAAGAAAAGAATCCGAAAAAGATATGATGCTTATACGTTCAGTTTTTGAAGCATCAGTTGACGGAATAGCATTAATTCATAAAAATAAATTTGCTTTGTTAAATGATTCTTTCGTAAAAATGTTCGGTTATGAAAGTGTATCAGAGTTACTTGAATTAGAACCGATTGAATTAGTACATGAAAAAGATAAATGGAGAATATCAAATTTTATTGAATTAGCAGAAGAAGGAAGAGAATCCCCTTCAAGATATAGTTTTACGGCAATTAGAAAAGATGGTTCTACTTTCGAAGCTGAAAATTCAGTATCATTTTATGAATTTGAATTAGATCGTTTTATTGTTTGGGTATTAAGAGATCAAACCGAAGAATTCAAAGCACGTCAGGCACTTCTTGAAAGCGAAGCTAAATATAGATCTATTACCGAAAGTATAAATGAATGTATCTGGGCAGCAGAAAAAAAGAATAATGATTTAAAAGCAGTTTTTTATACAAATGCAATTAAAAAAATTACAAGTTATGAAGCACAAGAATTTTTAGATGATGAAGAACTTTGGGGTAAAATTATTCATCCTGACGATGTTGATATGGTAGGCGAAAAGATGGATATTCTTTATGAAGATCCAATTAGAAAAATGGAAACTCTGGAATATAGAATTATAGATAAACTTGGAAATATAATTTGGATTGAAAACAAAATAACCTGCATTCGTGATGAAAGAGGTAAAATTCAAAAAGTTTTTGGTATTATAAGCGATATTACACTTTCCAAAAAAGCAGAAGAAGAATTAAAAAGATCAACAAAAGAATTAAAAGAACTGAATGAAACTAAAGATAGGTTTATATCAATTATATCTCACGATTTAAGAACACCTTTTAGTTCAATAATAGGTTTTGCAGATTTAATTCTTAATGATAAATCTTTAGATGATGAAAAACGAAATCAATATATTCAGTTTATAAAGGATTCATCTAAAAGCATGTTAAGTTTAGTAAATTCTCTTTTGGATTGGACTAGACTTCAAACAGGAAGAATTAAATTCGAACCCGATAGAATAAATGCAAAGTATGTTATTGAAAAATCATTTCAAATTTTATCAGGTGTTGCTCTTCAGAAAAATATTAATCTTATAAATGAAGTCGAAAAAGATTTTTTTATTCATGCAGATGAAAATCTTTTGTTACAAGTTTTTAATAATTTGATTTCAAATGCTATAAAGTTTACAAAACATAACGGGCATATTAAAATTTCTGCAAAATTAAATGTTGAATTAAAACAAGTAGAGTTCAATGTTATTGATGATGGAATTGGAATTAAAAAAGAAGATATTAATAAACTCTTTAAAGTTGATACAAAATTTACTACAAGCGGAACAGATGGTGAAAAGGGAAGTGGTCTTGGTTTATCTCTGGTTTATGAAATTATTAAAAAACATGGTGGTGATATCTGGGTAAATAGTGAAGTTGGAAAAGGAACACAATTTACTTTTTCAATTCCTGTAGCTTCATCATATATTCTTTTAGTTGATGATAGTAAAACCGATAGATTACTTTATACTAAACTTATAAAAAGTTTAATGCCCAATTATAGTATTCTTGAAGCAGAAAATGGAAAAAAAGCACTTGATGTTATAAAAGAAAATTTACCTGCTTTAGTTATAACCGATCATAATATGCCCGTAATGAATGGTTATGATTTTGTCAAACAATTAAGCATAATTAAACTTAAATATAATCCACCCGTTATAGTATTAAGCGGTGATGTTAATAAAGCAGTTGAAAATGAATATAAAGAATTTGGTGTTGATTATATTTTTGCTAAACCAGTAAATCTTGCAAAATTTAAAGATGCAATTGAAAGGTCGCTAAAAAAAGCAATCTTTAGTTGAAATCATCTTCATCAGGAATTGAAAAATTTTTCCAATCTTTAAAATCGAAATGCCACCATTCACTATCTAATTGAGTAAAACCAAATTTTAGCATTACCTCTTTTAATAATTTTCTGTTTTCTAAAATCTTATTAGAAAATTTCAAATAATTTGGACTTGCTTTCTCTGTGAAATCATCATAATCAGTTCCGAAATCCAATTCGTTTCCATTAGAATCAACCAATGTAATATCAACAGCAGCACCACGATTATGTCTTGAACCTTTCAACGGATTTGCAACGTATCTTTCATCAGGAATAATATTCCACATAATTTTTTGTATATGTAATGGTCGGAACCCGTCAAATATTTTTATTCTGTAGTTATATTTTTCTTTAAAATATTTATTTGCCTTCGATAAACTATCAGCAACAACTTTTCTTAAAAAAACAATTGGTGATGAATACAATACTTTCCCGGTAAAATTATTTTTAGTTGCATAACGAACATCTTGAATAATAGTTGAATCAATTGATTGAAGTGAAACAATTAAACTATCGTTCTGTGAATATATAATTGTGCAAAAAAATAAAATTGGAAAGAAAAACTTTTTTACCATACTATTCCTTTAATTTAAGAACAGCACCAGAAATAGGTTCTAAAGTTAATATTCCACCGGTAACATAAAGCGTTTTAATTCCGGCTGTGTCCTTGTCAACTAAAACTTCCCAAATTCCTTCTGGCAATGGAAAATCCAATTTTTGATTTTGATCAGCATTAAATAAAACAACAAATTTTTGATTTTTATAATTCAATAAATAACTTAGTCCAAATTTGCTGTTTGGGTGTTCATAAAAAATTATATCTTCATAATTAGCTTTTCTAAAGGCATCAAAATTTTTCCTTAAATCAATTAATCCTTTATAGTAATTAAACAAACCAATATTTATTTCAGCATGATTAAAATTAATGTAATTAGTTTCATTATCTTTTTCGTAGGAATTATGATCAATTCGCCCTTTGTTAGTGTCTTTGACTGAAATATTGTAAGGAATTACTTTTGAACGGGCAAATTCTTGTCCGCTATGAATCATAGTAATACCTTGTGAAGTAAATAAAAATAAAGCTGCAAGTCGATTTATTTTTTCTTGCAGAGGTGTTAAACGAACATGTTTATCTACATCTTTAATAATTTTGTGAGGGTCAACTTCTTTTGTAGCAATTCTTATAAAATCTCCGAGAGTGTAACCATCATGCGATTCAAGGTAATTAACAGAATGTTCTTTAACCAAAAATAATCCAAGAGAATCTTTTAACAGAGTTCCGTTTACATAACTTTTAATTCTTTGTGGCGAATTATTTCCATACCAATGACCGAAAATCCAACCTAAACCATTATAAGGATTTTCCCCTTTAATTCCATTTCTAATCTGATCATTCCACGCTCCCCAATTTCTTTTTGAAAAACCTGTTGGATCATAGCCACCGCCCCATGGTTCACAAACAATAATAACATTTGGATTTATTTGACGAAGTTTAATTGATATATCTTCTACTGTTTCCCAATCAATTAATTTTCCCAAATCGAAACGAAAACCATCAATATGATATTCTTTCATCCAATAAATTAAACTTTCAATTATTAAACGGCGTACCATTGGTCTTTCAGTTTTTAAATCATTTCCACAATAACTTTCTGCAATGTAGTTTCCCTTTTCATCTAATCTGAAATAATATTCTTTATCAATTTGTTTAAGATTTCCTATTTCATATTCCGATAGGTGATTATAAACTACATCCATAATTACAGCAATTCCATTTTTGTGAAATGCTTTAACCATATCTTTAAAATCTTTAATCTGTTTAGCATCTGTACCGATCCATTTTTTCCATTTGAATGTTTTCCACTCTGTACTGTAATAAGAAGCCGGAGCAAAAAATGATGCAGTCATATATCCCCAATGATTTCTTTCATATGGATTCCACGTATTAAATTTTCCTGCTAATGATTCTTTGTATGGAATTTCACAATATCCAAATTCTTGTGATGGTAATAATTCTACTGTATTTACACCAAGTTTTTTTATGTATTCTAAACCACCTTTAATATTTGGCTCAATCAAACCTTGATATGTTCCGGGTTTTTTCGCACCACTTGATTTATGAGCTGTCATATCTCTAATGTGCATTTCATAAATAATTAAATCTTCCCAATCTCTTTGAATCCATTTATCATTTTCCCAATCATATGGTTCATCTTTTACAACAATTGATAATCGTGGATTCATATAATCTGTAAAACTTGCATTTGCTTTTGCATAAGGGTCAATACAAACAGGCATTAATGGATTGGTAAAATCATCACCTTTATGATAGACTTTGTAACCATAAAATTTATTGTATAAAACTTCTTCAACTTTTACTTCCCAAACACCTTGTTCATCACGAATCATAAAATATTCTTTGGGTTTTTTATCATCTACTTTTTGATATATACATACTTTTACAAGTTGAGCAGATGGAGCAAAAATTCTAAAATATGTTTTACCATTTTCTACCCACGAACCTAATTTTTTGTCTGAATAGTATTTATCTAATTCTTTATAATGCTGATAAAATTCAGTTGTGTCTTTATATGATTTAAACAAAAATGTGTCTCTACGGTACAAAGTTTCTCCGTTAATTAATGAAGTAATAAATAATGCCAATACTATTATCGTTTTGTTTGCCATATTAATTCAGTTTAGTTAAAAATTAATGTTTATTCTGAAATCTTTTTTATCAGGTACTTTTAGTTTTAAAGTTTTATTTGAACTATCATAATTAAAACTTATTTCTGATTTATCAATTTTATCCGATGAAATTTCTTTTGGTTTATCAGAATTTAAGAATGTAAATAAATAAGTTTTACGATTAGAATTATAATTATCTTTTTCTTTTTTTACTTCAATTTGATAATTATTTCCTTTTAATTCAGAAGTAAAATTAGTGATTGAATATTTGCCATTTTCATAATCATAAGAAATTCCGTCATCTTCATAAAAAGAGTATGTTGATTTTGCTGAAGGGAAAATAATTAATTCTAATTCATCAATGGTTTTTTCACCAACATAGTTCTGGACTTCTTGCATTGGAATTATTCCCCCTTCTTTAATAAAGAGAGGAATTTTATTTATTGGCACTTCTACAATTTTATATTCACCACCATTTTCAACTTTATTATTTAACCAGTTGTACCAATTTCCTTTAGGCAGATATAATTTTTTTGTTTTATCAGTTGAATTTACAATTGGAGCTACCAATAAATTTTCACCAATCATAAATTGATATTGAGCATCAAGATTGTAACAATTAGGATCATCTTGATAATTTAAAAACATTGCTCTCATAATTGGTAAACCAGATTTTGAGGAATTATAAAATTCATTGTACCAAAATGGAATTAGTTTGTATCTAAGCTGAATTGCTTGTCTTACATTTTCTTCTGTAAACTCATTAAAAGCCCAGGGTTCACGTGCTTTAGTATCAATTGAAGAATGACCACGGAAGAAAGGAGTAAAAGCACCTAACTGCATCCAGCGAATATACATTTCATTGGTCGGTTCACCATTCATAAAACCGCCAACATCTGAACCAATAAAAGGTTGACCACTTAATCCGATATTAACAGGCATAATTAAAGCTAATCTTAAATGTTCTTCAGTTGTAGCATTATCACCGGTCCAGTTAGCTGCATATCTCTGAATGCCGGAGAAACCAGCTCTGCTTAAAATAAAATGTCTTTTGTTTGAATATTTTTTTAATCCTTCACGTGTTGCATGTGCCATTTCTAAAGCATAAACATTTCTTATTTTTTTATGATCGGCAATAAAACCGTTATCATCAAACTGAACAATATCGGGAATATTGCCACCACCCCATGTAGCTGGTTCATTCATATCATTCCAAAATCCTTCAACTCCATCTTTAAGTAGTGAAGAAAGTTTTAAGCCCCACCATTGGCGTGTTTCTTTTTTTGTAAAATCTGGAAAGTAAGACCAACTTGGCCAGACTTCACCCTGGTAAACAACTCCATCAGGATATTTAATAAACAAATCTTTTTCTAATCCTTCTTTTGCAGCGTGATAATTTGGATCGGCTTTTACACCGGGATCAATAATTGTAATTACTTTAAATCCATTGTTCTTTAAATCTGATAATAATTTTGGTGGATCAGGAAATCTATTTTTATCCCAGGTAAAAACTCTGTATTCATCCATGTAATGAATATCAAAATAAATTACATCGCATGGAATATTTCTATTTCTAAAACCGTTTGCTATTTCTCTTACTTTTGATTCAGGGTAATAACTCCATCTGCTTTGTTGATAACCAATTGCCCACATAGGTGGTAATTCCATTCTGCCGGTTAATTTAGTGTAATCAGAAATTATTCGTTTCATTTCCGGACCATAAATGAAATAATAATCCATTTCTCCACGAGCAGCACCAAACCAATATAAACGATTATTTGCTGCACCCATGTTAAACTGAGATTTATGTGTATTGTCAAAATAGATTCCGTAAGTTTTAAAATTTCTTATTCCCATAAAAAATGGTATTGACATGTATAATTCATCTTTAGTTGATGTATAGGCAGGAAAGTCTGTATTCCACATTGTGTATTGGTCGCCATTTTTAATTAGGTTTTCTTTTGATTTTTCACCAAGTCCTATAAATTTTTCATCGTTAAATAATTTTTTATGACATCTTACTTCATCAGCGTCGAAAGAAACACCAAAGCTATCTTCGTCCTGATTAATTAAATTCATTTCTTTATCGTAAACTGAAATCCGGCAAGGATCTTTTTTAATATGAATAATTAATTCATCAGTTGATAAAATAAATTTTTCATTTTCTTCTTTGAAAGTAAAATTTGTTTTTTCCTGTTGTTTATAAATGACAGCATAAGAAGGAGCTTTGCTAAATTCATTTTGGTTTGTAAATCTGAATCGTATAATATTACTTTCTAATACATAAATATTAAACTTTGCATTTGATAGAATAAATTCTACTCTGTTTTTTTCTACTGAAAATGATTTTATTTTTCCAACGAATTCAAATTTGCCAAATATCACCGAAGTGAATATTAAAAAAACAAAAAATAGTTTTAAGAAATTTTCCATTTTTTATCCTTTATTTTATTAACTCTCCGTTTTGAAATTCAAATGATGAAATAATATTTCCATCAATGTCGTATGAAATTACTTTTCCATTGATAAGATTATTTTTATAAACAATAAAGTCAGAAATCGAACCATTTTCAAAATAATATTTGGCAATTCCATTTTTTAAATCATCAATATAATTTTCTTCGGCAATTAATTTTCCATTTTTTGAATAATATTTAGTCGTGCCATTTAATTTATCATTTGAATAATATCTTATTGATTCAATTTCGCCGGTTGGGTAAAATGTTTTTGATTCTCCTTCTTTTATTCCGGATGAATAATTTATTTCTGAGATTTTTCTCCCAATGCTGTTGTATCTGATTGAAATACCTTCTTTAAAATTATTTTTAAATGTAACTTCTTCTGATATTGTCCCATTTTCATTAAAAAATTTCGCAGGTCCATTTAGTAAATCATTATTATAATTTAATATAGCTTTAATAAATCCGTTAGAATAATATTCTTTTATTTCACCTTTTAATTTTCCTTCTCTAAAGTGGAGAGTTTTTTTTAATGTTCCTTCATCATGAAATTCTTCAAAATCTTCTTCAACTTTATCAAATTTACCGCGAATATCGTATCGGATTCGTTTAACAATCTGACCATCATTATAAAAATCAACAACTTTAATAGAGCCATCGGGATAGTAGAAATATGATTCGCCATCAAGTTTGTCGTTTTTATATTTTGCTTCCAATGCTATTTTACCAAAATCATAATAAACTTTACTAATGCCTTCAAGTTTATCATCAATATAATTTCTTTCTACTTCTAATTTTCCATTTTCAAAAAATATTTTTGACAAACCATTTAATTTCCCGTTTTTATAACTCCAAATAGCTAATAGATTGCCACTTTTATAATATGTTTTAGTGAAACCCTCTTGCAAGTTATTAACATAATTTGCTTCTGCCCAAAGTTCACCGGTTTCATAATACCATTTAGAAATTCCTTCAAGTTTACCATTGATATAATTCCACTCCATACTTTTGGTGCCATCTTCAAAATACCAAATAGAAATACCTTCTTCTTTACCATTTACAAAATTCCACTCTTTCCACAATTTTCCATTTTGAAAATATTCCTTGTAAACCCCATGTTTTTGATTGTTTATATAAAATCCTTCAGATTTTATTTTACCATTAGGATAATATTCTTTTCTTAATTCCTGCGAAAAAAATGGTAAAGAGAAAAAAGTAAAAAGGATGAATGTATTTAAAGATAATTTTGTCATATCAAAAATAATTTTTACATAATGTAAAATGAAAAATAGTTAAGTAAATTTGAAAACAAAAAAGGGAATTTATGTTTACCTCAAATATAAAAGTATATTTTTATGATGCGGATCCCGCAGGAATTATTTTTTATGCAAGCATCTTTAAATATGTACACGCTGCATATGAAGATTTTTTAAGAAGTCTTTCAACACAAAGAAATTTTTTCTTCGATCAGGATTATATACTTCCAATTATGCATGCCGAAGCAGATTTTGTAAGACCAATTAAAGTTGGTGATGAATTAAAAGTTGAATTAGTTGTAAGTATGTTAAAAAAATCATCTTTTGAAATTACTTACCGGTTTTACAGAGATAATGAATTTACAGCAATGGCTAAAACTGTTCATGTGTGTGTTTATAAAGGCAAGTTTGAAAAAATAGAGTTACCAAAAGATTTTTATGAAAAACTTAATCTTCATTTAGGTTGAGAAAACTTAAAATTTCTTTCTTCGAAATTTTGCCTAACTCGTTTTTAGGGATTTTATCTGTAAAATAAAATTGCTTTGGAATTTTATATGAAGAAAATTTTTGATTTAAATGTTTTTTAATTTCTTCTTCATCTATGTTTTTTGTTTGTATTAATGCACAAAGTTTTTGTCCCCAATGCTTGTCGCTTAAACCAAAAACATAAACGTCTTCAACATTTTTTATTTTTTTTATTTCACTTTCAACTTCATTTCTGCTAACATTTTTACCACCGGTAATTATTATATCTTCACGGCGATTTTCAATTACTAAATATCCATTATCATTTAGATAACCAAAATCTCCGGTTTTATAAAAATCATTTTCAAACTTCTTAATTGTTTCTTCATAATCATTATAATATTCTTTGAAAAGTGAATTTGATTTTATAAGGATTTCACCAACTCTTTCATTTTCATTTGTATTAATTCTGATTTCAATAAATTCATTAATTGGTTTTCCAACTGTTTCATTGTAATTATCATTTTGAAAAAGTAAAGTTACCATTGAGCAGGTTTCGGTTGAGCCATAAACCTTTAAAATATTTTTATAATGATCTTTAAAGAACATAAACAACTCATTATCAATTGGTCCGCCACCAAGGAAAATATATTTCAATGATTTTGGTAATAAAATATTATCATTATAAAAATTATTTAACATTGTTGATACAAATGAAGCATGAGTTGGAGAAAAGTTAAATGATTTTGCAATGTCGTTTGCTTTTAATGAGTTTGGAAAGATTACCGTTGAACCTAAAATTAATGAGCGGATTAATATCATAAATCCGCCGATATGATATAATGGAAGTGATAAAAGCCAGAAATCATCAGAAGATAAATTTATACATTTTGATAAGTTATTAACATGATTATAAAGAGAATTAAAAGTATGAACAACTGCCTTTGGTTTAGCAGTTGAGCCAGATGTGAACATAATTAAAGCAGATTCATCTTTATTGAAATTATAGTATGTTGAATTAAATTGTTCTTTGATATGATTATTGTGATATAAAATTAAGTTTACATTTAAGTTTTGTTTAATGAAATATTCATCATTTGATATTAAAAAAAATATTTCTGTTTTTTTGATTTGATACTCTAACTCTTCAAGTTTAGAATTCGGATTTAATGGAACTGCAACAGCACCAATCAACCAGATTGAATTAAGTATGATAAAAAACTCAAAAGAATGATTAACTAAAATTCCAACATTTGTTTTTGGGGTTATTCCTTCTTGAATTAAATAATTTGCAAAAATTTTGGAGAGGTTAAATAATTCATGATAAGTAATACTTTGTTCAGCAGAAATTATTGCAACCTTGTCGGGAATATTAATTGATTGTTGAAAAAGCCAATGATTTGAATTGGAAATCATAAGTTAAACTTTGGCGGATATAAATTAATATCGAAGTTAATTATGGAATTTTCAGCTTTATAAAAATCATCAGCAATATCATCATTAAAAAATTCTGAAGTGTCTAAACCATGAGCATAATTATGATCTGGAAGTGAAGCCAAATAAACTAAACCACTTTTACCAACCAAACTTTCAAATAAAGATGATATGATTATAATTTTATTTTGTGTTTTTGCCAAATCTATTAATTCAATTGTATTATTAAAACCAAACATCATTGGTTTTACAATAAAAATATTAATTGGGGAATTCACAATTAATTCTTTTGTAAAATCAAAATCTGTAAGTGATTCATCGAGTGCAATATTAAAGTTCAGGTCTTCTAATGTTTTCAAATTACTACAAAGTGATGAACATGGTTCTTCAATGTATTCAATATTAAATTGTTCCAAGTTATTAATGTATTCAATTGCTTCGTCGCAGCTCCATTTTTGATTAACATCTAATCTCAATTTTATTTCATATCCAAAAGCTTCTCTTATTTTTTCAATTAATAAAAAATCATCAAACGGATTATCTCTTCCAATCTTTAATTTAAAAGTATCATAACCCTGATTAATTTTTTTACTAATAAAATCTAATGTTTCATTAAGACTATACAAACCAACTAATGCACTTGTTTTAATTTTTTTTGTATAACTTTCATTCAAATTTTCAGTTTGTTGTAGAAAAAGATTAAATAAAGCTTGCTCAACGCAAAAATTAACACTTGGGTAACTTTTGAATTCAATAAAATTATTATCAACAAATTTGTTTAAAATGAATTGAGAAAATTTATTTAGTTCATTTTGTATCTCATTTAAATTTTCTTTACTGAAATGGGGAAGAGGAGAACATTCGCCATATCCAAAATGTCCAAGATTGTCTTCAAGTTTTAAAATTATACCTTCGCGTGTATTAAACTGAAATGAGGAATTAATAAAGTTTTTTTTTAATGATAATGAAAAGGGAATCAATAAAACATTTCTGATTATCATACTAAAATTCCAATTGCAAAAAGTAATCCGTAAATAGCAGAAAGTTTTGCAGTTAGCTCTAAAGTTTTATTTAGTTCTTTTCCTTTAAAAGTATAAATCATTTTTATCAATTTAATTGAAATTGGTAACGAAAGAATAGGTAAAAAAACCCAAATACTTTTTCTGAATGTAAAGTAAACAATAAACAAAATTGAATATGATGCAATCATAAAAATCAAATATTGAAATCTTGAAAAAGTTTCGCCGAATAAAACAGCTAAAGTTTTTTTCCCGTTTAATTTATCTTCCTCTTTATCGCGATAATTATTTACTACTAAAATATTTGTAATTAAAGAACCAACAGGAATTGAAGCCCAAAATACAAATGCTGTAATTTCATTTGCCTGCACATAGTAAGTTCCTACTGTTCCTATGAAACCAAAAAATAAAAAAGAAGCAATATCGCCAAGAGCATTATATGCCAAAGGGAATGGACCTGCTGTATAAATTATTCCGGCAATTATAGATAAAACTCCTATTAATAAAACCAACCATCCCGCAATAGCAATTAAATAAATACCTAGCAAAAAGCTTAATGAAAATACAAGATAGATACCGAATTTTAATTCATTTACTGTAAGTAAACCAGATGCTGCTGCTCTTTGTGGTCCAATTCTTTCTTTTTTATCTGTTCCTTTTAAATAATCATAAAGGTCATTTACTAAGTTTGTACCAATTTGAATTAATAAAGAACATAATAAAGCAATTAAAGCAGCAACTGGTTTAAATTTATTATCATGAATTGCAATTGCAGTTCCAACTAAAACGGGCATAATAGCAGCTGGTAAAGTTTTAGGGCGGATTGCTAAAATCCACGCATCAAATTTTGAAAATGAAATATCATTTTGTTTAATCATTTATGGAACTCTTGGAAATTTTTTAAAATCAGGTTTTCTTTTTTCGTTGTAAGCATTCTTTCCTTCCTGAGCTTCATCGGTCATATAATATAACAGAGTAGCGTTACCCGCAAGTTCCTGTATTCCCGCTTGTCCATCAAGTTCGGCGTTGAAAGCAGATTTAAGTAATCTTATTGCTAAAGGACTTTTTTCTAAAATTTCATTTGCCCATTTAATACCTTCTTCTTCAAGTTGATCAACTGGAACAACTTTGTTTACTAATCCCATTTCGTAAGCTTCACTGGCATTGTATTGCCGGCATAAATACCAAATTTCTCTCGCCTTTTTTTGACCAACAATTCGAGCTAAATAACTTGAACCAAAACCACCATCAAAACTTCCAACTTTAGGACCAGTTTGACCAAATATTGCATTATCGGCAGCAATAGTTAAATCGCATACAACATGAAGAACATGACCACCTCCAATTGCATAGCCAGCAACTAAAGCAATTACAGGTTTTGGAATACTTCTTATTTGTTTTTGAACATCAAGTATATTTAATCTTGGAACACCATCTTTTCCAACATAACCTTTATTGCCACGAATTGATTGATCTCCACCTGAGCAAAAAGCATACTTGCCATCTTTAGATGGTCCGGCACCCGTTAAAAGAATTACACCGATATTTGAATCTTCACGGGCATCAGCAAATGCATCGTATAATTCTTGTGTGGTTTCTGGTCTGAAAGCATTTCTTTTTTCAGGGCGATTAATAGTAATTTTTGCGATACCATCCATTTTTTCATAAATGATATCCTGATATTCTTTTGCTTTAATCCAATTATATTTCATTTGAGCCTTTCAACTTATTTAAAAATTCTATAACAAAATTAGTAAAAAGCTCAGGTTTTTCTAAGTGAGTGTTGTGTGTTGCTTCTTCTATTATTTTATGTTGAGCATTTTTAAAATAATTTTTCATTATAAAATTTTGTTCAGTGTATTTTTTATCCCTGCTTCCGGTTATTAAAAGCACCGGTACATTTAATAATCCGATTTTATCCCAATAGCTATTCATTAAACCAGTAGAAAATGATTTGAGTGTATTTGCAAGTCCAATCGGATTATTTGTTTTTCTTTTTTCAATAATTTGTAAAAAATTGTTTAAAGTTTTCAAAGAACTAAACAAAGGTGTGTTGAACCAATATTCAATAAAATTTTCAACTCCATCATTTAATATTGTTTCGGCTAAAATTAAATCATGTTCAACTCTTTTCTTTTTTTCTTCTACATCTTCAATTCCGGGTGTGGTGCTTTCTAAAATTAATGCAGAAACTTTCTCTAAATGTTTTAATGAATAGGATAAAGCAACTCTTCCCCCCATTGAATAACCAGCTAGAATTATTTTTTTAAAATTGAAGAAAGTTATTACTGAATTAATTTGATTTACGATTGAGCTACAATTATAATATTTAGAATCTTTGGGAGAGTCAGTTTTGCCGTGACCGATTAAATCAATTGCAAAGGGTAAAAAATCTGATGGAATAGAATTTAATATAAACTCCCAATCATCAGAAGAGCCGGTAAAGCCATGTATAAACAATATCGGAATTTTATTTTGTGAAATTTTTGAATCATCAATTAGAATATTAAAATTAATTCCATCAATATTTAATTTCATTTATATAATTATTCAAATGTTCTACAGCAATATGCCAAAAATTATTTCTTAATGCTTTAGATTTTTTTGCGTTGGTTTTGATTTCTAAAACGGTGAGTTTTTTACTTTTGTGCGATTTAATTAGTTCCAGAGAAAACTGATTCCAACTTTTTATCTTTTTGTATTCTCCATTATAAGTTTCAATAATTTTTTTGAAGTTCATATTTAGTGGCATTATAAAATTTTCTTTAAAATATTCTTCATAATTTGAAACAGGGAGTGATTCAAAAATTCCACCACCATTGTTGTTAATTAAGATAATTGTTAATGGAATATTGTATTTATAAGAAGCATATAATCCATTTAAATCGTGGAAGAATGATAAATCGCCAATAATTAAATATGTCGGATTTTTAGATTTATGTGCTATTGCTAATGCTGTAGAATTAATTCCATCAATTCCACTTGCCCCGCGATTTGTAAAAATTTCAATATTCTTTTTTGATTTAGAAGCAAAGAAATCAAAATCTCTTATTGGTAATGAATTTGAAACAAATACATTCGAATTATTTGGAATTGATTTTAAAAACTCAGTAATAATTTTGCTTTCAAAGGGGAAATTATTTTTAGAAAAATATTTTTCTTTTTCTTTTTCAATAAGTTCATTTGCTTCAATAAAAATTTTCAACCATAATTTATTGTCAGATTTTTCTTCATTTAACTCGACTAAATTTTTACAAAATTCTGTTGGAGAAAATTTAATTACATTTCTTGTTGTACGAGATGGATCTAAGTAATCACCATAATCATTAATAATAAATTTATTTGCATTTGAATTTTTATAAAATTCTAAAACAACATTTGAAGTTGGAGCAGCTCCAAATTGAATTATTATTTCAGGATCAAATTTTTTCTTAAATAATTCCGATCGAATAATTGTTGTGAAATTGTCAATAATATTTTTGTTAATATTTTTTCCAAATCTTAAAGAAGAAGCTCCGTCTACAACTATCGGATAAAAATATTTTTCTGAAAATTTTATTAAATATTTTTCAAAAATTTCATCAAACCCGTTTGAACCAACAAAAATCAACCCTTTTTTATTTTTCATAAGTTTATTGATTTTAATGAAACTTAATTTATCATTAAAATTTTTTTTCAAAACAATTTCTGTATTAACAAAAAATTTATTTGTCTTATCCTGATTTATAAAATCTGTATAAGAATTTGGTTCAAAAGGTTTTTCGAAGGGAAAATTTATGTGAACAGGTCCGCGATTTTTATGTAATGAAACCGAATATGAATCTTCTGCAATTTTTCTTACAAAATTTAATTTGGATAAATCAGGAAGCCCGACATTAATGAAATATCTTATATGGTTACTATAAATATTATTTTGATTTATTGTTTGGTTTGCGCCACTATTAATTAAATATTCTGGTCTATCCGCAGTACAAACAATTAAAGGAATTCTTTGATAAAAGGCTTCGATAATAGCAGGGTAAATTTCTGCAACTGCTGTTCCGGAAGTTGTAACAATTACAACAGGATTTTTTGTTTTCTTAGCAATACCTAAAGCAAAAAAAGCTGACGAGCGTTCATCTACAAAACGATAAATTGAAAAATTATTATTCATATTAAACGAAAGTGTTAAAGAAGTGCTTCTTGAACCGGCAGAAATACAAACATCTTTTACACCAAGTTGTGCTAATCTATTTGTAAAAACATCGCACCATAAAATATTACTGTTAACTTGTATTTTCATAAAGAAAGAACTGATAAAATAGGCTTCATTTTAATTTCTGTTTCTTGAAATTCTTTTTCGGGAATTGAACCCTCAACAATTCCACAACCAGCAAAAACATTTAATTTATTTTCTTTTAATAACGCACTTCTGATTCCAACATAAAATTCACCAACATTAAATTTATTAAACCAGCCAATAACACCTGCATACAAACCTCTGTCGAAATTTTCAGTTTCTAAAATAAATTTCATCGATACATCTTTTGGATAACCACAAACAGCTGGTGTTGGATGAATTTCTTCTAAAAATTTAAATATGTCGAATTTTTCATTTATGGTTGCTGTTATTTTAGTTTGAAGATGTTGAACTGTATTTAACTTTTTTATGAAAGGAATTTCATTGAATTTAATGTCACTTGAAAAGTTTTCAAGGATTGATAAAATATAATCCAAAACTTTTTTTTGTTCATTTAGTTCTTTCGGATCTCTCAAAAGTTGATTACCTAAAAATGCATCTTCGGTTTTATCAGAACTTCTTTCAATTGAACCTGCTAATGCTTCTGTGTGTAAAATATTTTTATTTATAGAAAATAATTTTTCAGGTGTTGCTCCCCAAAAAATTGAATTATTTTCTTTAACAGAAAAAACAATGCAATCGTCACAAGCATTTAAAAGTTTATTTATTACAAATGATAAACTAAATTGACTTTTTAATTGAATCTCAATTTTACGAGCTAAAACTACTTTGTCTAAAGTATTTTCATTAATTCTTTTAAGTGCAAGCTCTACATTACTTGTCCAACTTTTTGAATCACGAGTTAAACTCAAGTCATCAACTTTTATTTCAGTTGTGGATGTTTCAATTAACTTACTTGAAAGGGAAATTAAATAATTAAAAGAATTTTCATCATATTCATTATCCCGGAAATTGTGAATAATGTAATAATCATTATTGTCTCTAACAATTAAAAATTTTGGTATATACCATTTGTTATCAGCAAAATCATTCCAAAGATTTGATTTAGAATTATCATTAAACTTTTTATATCCAACAAATTGAGGAAATTTTTCTAATATATTTTCATCAACATTTGTATTTATATTTAATGATGAAGTAAATACATCAACATCGGTTTTAACTTCATCAATTGCAACAAATGAAAAATTTTTTCTTTCATTAAAAAAGGTAAGTACATTTCTGAAATCTGAAATTGATTCAATCAGATTTAGAAAATTTATTGGTTCTATTCTATAAAAGAATGATGATAATGAATGTTTATCAATATTTTCATTTTGTAAAAAAGTAGAAATTAAACTCATAAATTTGCAAGAATTTTATTACTCAAATATACTATGATTTATGACTAAAAAGTTTCATAAAAATTTATTAATGCTAAAATGTAATATTTCAACCAAAAAATGATTTGTAATTTTAAATTAAATGGTTATTTTTTAATTAAGTTAAATTAAAAGTTTAACTATGGGGAAATATTAAAAGTGTATAACACTTAAGAAAGGAGTTAAAAATGAGTGACAAATTTAAGTTGGCTCTCGAACTTTTCGAAGTACTCTCCAAAGCAACAGATAAATTACGCAAGGTACAGGCAAAACAAATGTTTGAACAAAAATTAACCGCACCACAGTTTAGTGTTTTAGAAGTTATCCATAAACATGGTTCTTTACCTTTAAAAAAAATCAGCGAAGAACTTATGGTTACCGGTGCAAACATTACTTGTGTAATTGATAATCTGGAAAAAGAAAATTATGTTAAAAGAGTTCCCTCAAATGAAGATAGAAGAGTAATTAATGCTGAATTAACTTCTGCCGGCAGAAGTAAAATTGATTCAATTTTGCCGACATACACTAAAAATATTTCCGATGTATTTTCTCCACTTAATGAAAATGAACAAAAAGAATTAATTAGATTATTAAGTAAAATTTTATAATCAATATTTAGTTTTGTTTTCTAAATACTAAAGAAATCCACTCATCTAAACCTGATTTGTTTTCCAAAACAAATCGTTTGGATTCATACAAATTAATTATTTCCTCTTCATCAATATTTAATAAACCAGATAGAATTATAATTCCGTTACTTTTTAATTTGTTAAATAAATCTTCAACAATATTTATTAAGATTGGTTTGTTAATATTTGCAAGAATTATATCAAAATCATTTTCTTTAACATCTTTGATTTCACATAATCTAATGTCAATTTTATCTTCAAGTTGATTCAGTTTTGCATTTTCATTTCCATTTAGAAAACACCATTCATCATTATCAATACAAATAGCTTCTCTGGCACCAAGTTTAAGTGCAGTAATTCCTAAAATTGCTGTTCCTGAGCCAACATCTAAAACAAATTCATCTCCTTTGATATAATTTTCTAAATAAGTTAAAATCAATTTTGTCGTTGCATGTTCACCAGTTCCGAAAGACATTTTTGGATCAATAGTAATTACTAATTGATTTGGTTTAGAAATATATTCTTTAAATGATGGTTTAATTACAATTTTATCAGTTACTTCAACAACATTTACATTTTTTTCATATTCTTCATTCCAATTCCTTTCTTCAAGTGTTTGAAATTCAAGCTCAAAATTTTCAATGATTTTATCTTCAACTAATTTTTTTAGTAGTGAATTAAATACTTCTTCATTTAAAAGTTTATCTTCACTAACAAACACAGTTAGATGATCATCAAATTCATTAATTCCATCTATATCAAGTTCCCAAAGAAAACCCGATAAAACATCAACATCAAATGGTTCTGTTTTAATTTTTATTTCTTTATATGTTTTCATAATTCATTATAAATTATTTCACAAATTTTATCTTGTATATCTCTTGCTTGTTTTGATGAACCAACAAAATTTTGAATTAAAATAGAAAAAACAATCAGATTATTCTTTTTTGTTTTAATATAACCGCTTAGTGATGAAACACCACTTATTGTTCCTGTTTTTGCAAAAACAAAACCTCGGGCAGATGAATTCTTAAATCTATTTGCAAGTGTTCCATCAATTCCACCAATTGGAAGTGTATTTATAAATAAAGTTGGAATTGGTTCATTTTGTTTTTTAATAAACTTAAGTACTTTAATCAGAAGTTCAGATGATAGCAAATTATAATATGATAATCCTGATCCATCTGCTATTCTATATTCTTTTGGGTTTGCACCTGAAAGTGTAATTAAGCTATCAATAAAAAATTTACCATTAATAGCCGATTGTTTATTAAACTTTAAACCAGCTACAGCTCGCAACAACATTTCAGCGCTTAAATTATCACTAACTTTGTTTGTGTTTGTTATTACTGGTATTATATTCCTTTTGAAACTGGTTATTAATTTAATGTCTGAATTAATTTTGCATGTGTCAAGAGTTCCGGAAAACTGAATTCCTGAGTTGATTAATTTTTCTTTGAACAAACTTAAAAAATAAAAATGTGGTTCTCTTACACTAACTTCAATTGAATCTTTTTTTGAATTAATTGAAATATTTCCTTTTGAAATTATTTTATTATTGTGATTTAACCAATCACGATTTATTTCAAAATTTGAATTTCCATCAAAAGTTGTTTTAGAATTATTAATTAACTGAACAAAATTATTTTTGGGATTAAAAGAAATTTTTGCGGGTTTGTTTAATGAATCGGGTTCAAAATAAATAGTTAAAGAATTTTTATTTATAGCAAGTTGCGATAAATATGGCATATAAGTTTCAGGTTCATCGCTCCAAATCCAACCTTGTCCAAAATAAAGAGAATCACTTTTAGAAATATCTGTGTAAATATTTCCATTGATTTTTTTAATCCCAATATTTTTTATTGCGGTTGTAACAGAATCTAAATCGTTAGTAGAAAAATCCGGATCAAAACTTCCAGTTACAAAAATATTTCCATAAAGAACAGAATCTTTTATTTCTCCATCATAAAAAAATGAAGTTTGGAACTGATAATCTTTACCTAAAAAATAAAGGGCAGTTGCGGTAGTTAAAATTTTTTGATTTGAAGCAGGTCGCATTAATTTTTTTGAATTAATAGAAATTAGAATTGAATCCTTTTGAAAATCTAAAGCTGAAATTGAAATGTTTGATTTTTGAAAAAAGTCTGATACTAATAAACTATCAATTCTTTTTTCGAAATAAGATTTCTCTTGCTTAAAAGTTGAACAAGCAGATATAATAAAAACGATTAATAAAAAAGTTATTAAGTTTTTCATTAAAAATATTCTCTTTCTCTGAAATCAACACCAAGTTCATGAGTAACAAAATTTTTAGCTGCTTCTTTATCAATTTCACTTAATCCAACAATAGACATAACAACATGTGTATAATTTTTTGCTTTTTTTGCAAAGTCAATCATTTCATTATGTAGCGAAGGATCTACTCTCATCAACTTAGCATATTGTTCGGCATCTGTTGAATTTAAGCTAATTGAAACTACATCAATTAAATCTTTTAGTTCCGGAGTAATATCTTTTTTATTGATATAGTTGCCGTGACCATCTGTATTCATTCTTGTTTTGCCACCATTTTCTTTAACATATTTTGCCACTTCTTTTACAACATCCCATCGAATTGTTGGTTCGCCATAACCACAGAAAACAATTTCACTGTAATTTTTAGGATCTCCAATTTCTTTAATATATACTTCAGCATCGGGTTCTTCTGCTTTGGACATTTTTAAATTATATCCATTAATCATAGCATCACCTTTTCTGTCGCAAAAAACACAATCAGCATTGCAACGATTTGTAACATTAATATAAAGTGATTTACCAATTTGATAAGTGAAGCTAACTTTTGGTTTCATACCAATACCAAATAATTTAAATGCATTATAAGATGTGGTTCTTGCAACATCTTCTGTTCTTAAATTATGAACTTCTGCAATTTTTTCAGCAACTAATTTTACATTTGATGGTTCATTACGTTCACCTCGGTGTGGAACAGGAGTCATAAAAGGTGAATCGGTTTCAAGTAATAAATTTTCAACCGAAACTCTGCTTAATATACTTCTTAATGAACTCATATTTTTAAATGTAATATTTCCGGTGAAAGAAATGTAATGCCTAAGTTCAATTAACTCTCTTGCATCTTCAAGGGAACCTGCAAAACAATGAAACTGAGCTTTTAAATTACTTCCTTTATAAGAACGAATTATATTCATCATATCGAAATTTGCATCCCGGTTATGAACTATAATTGGTTTGTTCATTTTTAATGAAATATCAATCTGGGAAGTAAAAGCTTCAATCTGTTTTTCTTTTGGTGAGAAGTCATAAAAATAATCTAAACCAATTTCTCCGATTGCTACAACTTTTTTGTGAGTTGCTAATTCTTCTATTTGTTGAATTAAAGAGTTATTCCAATCTTTTGTATCATGTGGATGAACTCCAACAGCTGCATAGATTATATCATATTTATCTGCAAGTTCAATTGCTTTTTTCGAAGTTTCAATATCAGTTCCCGGAACTATAATAAAATTAACATCTGAGTTTTTTGCTCTTTCAATTACTTTATCTAAATCATTTTCAAAATTATGATAGAATAAATGAGCGTGTGTATCTATAAACATTAAATTTTCCTTTATTTAAAAAATTTCTCCAATAATTATTCCCGGTTCATTTACTTCCTTTGAAAGCTCTAATGTTTTATCAACATCATTTTTACCTACAATTGCTATTAAACCAATTCCAAGATTAAATACATTTCTCATTTCATCATCAGAAATATTTCCTGTTTCTTGTATTAATTTAAAAATCGGTAATGTCTCCCAAGAGTTCCATTCAATTTTTATTTCGTGTGAATCAGGAACAACACGTTTTGTATTTCCAATAATTCCACCACCGGTAATATGTGAAAATGCTTTTACGGAAATATTTTCGTTTAATTTCATAATTAAATTCAAATATGATTTATGAATTTGCAAAAGCTCTTCGCCAAGTGATTTATCTAAAATTTCCGGTTTATCATTGACTGAATATTTTTCAAACAAAACTTTTCTTGCAAGGGAATAGCCATTTGTATGCAAGCCGGTAGATTTAAAACCAATTAATACATCACCATTGGTTACATTTTTACCATCAATTATTTTATCTTTTTCTACTATTCCAACAATAGTTCCGGAAATATCATATTCGTTTTCATCATAAAGACCGGGCATTTCGGCTGTTTCACCACCAATTAAAGCAAAGTTGTTTTCTTTACAAGCAATAGAAAATCCTTTTATAATTTGTTCGGCTTTTTCAGGAATTAATTTGCCGAAAGCCATGTAATCCATAAAATATTGAGGAATAGCACCGCAAACAGAAATATCATTTACGCAATGATTTACTAAATCCTGACCAATAGTGTCATGTTTATCCAAAGCAAAAGCAATTTTAAGTTTGGTTCCAACTCCATCAACACTTGATACCAAAACAGGTTTATTCCATTTAGAAAGATCAACTTCGTAAAATGCACCAAAGTGACCAATCCCCGAAAGAACATTTTTATTAAAAGTTGATTTTGCTAAACTTTTTATTCTTTTAACAGTTTCATCACCCGCTTGAATATCAACACCCGCATTTTTATAAGTGGTTTCCAATTAATCCTCAAATTTTTTATACAAATATATGAAAAGCAAAATTGAAACTTAGATTTTGATAAAATTGTAATATGCAACGCTAATTTTGGATTTGCATCTAATCTGCAAAATAGAACGTTTTTTAATAACTTTGCACTATTAAAAATTAGAAACTATGACAGAGTATCAGTTAAAAGATAGAGAAAAAGCAATATTAAGATTTGTAATTCATCAGTTTATTTTGACAGCTAACCCTGTTGGTTCTCGTAATGTATCTAAAAAATTTGACCTTGGTCTTTCACCGGCATCAATTAGAAATGTTATGGCTGATCTGGAAGATATGGGTTTACTGGATCATCCACATACTTCAGCCGGAAGAGTTCCAACAGATAAAGGGTATCGTGTTTATGTTGATTCTTTAATGGATCCTCCTGTTATAGATTTAACTTCAAAAAAAGTTGTTGATGAAAATCTTTCTGTTCAAAATGAAACTGAAGAATTATTAAAAATTACTTCCGCAATTTTAAGTGATTTAACTAATCAGCTTGCATTAGTTACTTATCCAAAGTTTGAACAAGCTGAATTAGAAAAAATTCAACTTGTTCAGTTAAGTTCAAAAAGAATTTTAGTTGTTGTTAGTGTAAAATCCGGATTAGTTAAAACAATTACTTTGGAAGTTGACGCTGAAGTAAAAGAAGATCAACTTCAATCAATTCAACAATTATTAAATGAAAGATTAAGCGGTTTAAAATTTTCAGAAATAAGAACATCATTTCAGGAAAGAGTTAAAGATATTTCTTCTGAAAAATATCGCCCTATAATTCGTGTTTTTCTTGATAGCGTTGATAAAATTTTTACAGATTCAAGTATTGATAAAACATTTATAGCCGGCACAAAAAAAATGTTATCTCATCCGGAATTTTTTGACCACGATAAATTTCAAAGTGTTATTGAACTTGTTGAAAATAAAGATATTATCATTCATGTTTTAGATAAAAACAAAGAAATAGCTAAAAACGATATAGCAATTAGTATAGGTAATGAAAACAAAGATGAAAAACTTTCTGATTATAGTATGATTTCAAAAGAATATAAAATTGGTGATTTAACTGGTACGCTTGGTATTATGGGTCCTAAAAGAATGGACTATTCAAAAATTATTGCTGCAGTTGTTTATATTGCAGAACAATTAACCGAAGAACTAACTAAACAAAGATAAAATTTGGAGTAGTAATTTATGGATGAAATTAAAGAACAAAATAATAATGTTGGAAACGAAGAAGTAAAAGAACCAGAAACTATTCAACAACAAGATCAAGCTCAAGAACCAGAAAAAATAGAAGAAAATGAAAATCAATTATTAAAGGAAAAAATATTGGAATTAGAAAAACAAAACGCTGAATTAAAAGATACATTACTAAGAAAAGTAGCTGAATTCGAAAATTATAAACGAAGAAATGAAAATGAACAAATTAATTTAATAAAATATGCTGCTGAACCTTTTATTAAAAGTATTTTAACAGTTTATGATGATTTAGAAAGATCGTTAAATCATATTGATGATCAAAACAACTTTGAACAAACTAAGAAAGGTTTGCAATTAGTATTCGAAAATTTTAATAAAATATTAGAATCACACGGCGTAAAAAAAATTGAAGCTAAAGGACAACCATTTGATGTTCATCTTCATGAAGCTTTAATGCAACAACCAATTGAAGGCGTTGATCCTCATACAGTTTTAGAAGTAATTGAACCCGGATATTTATTTAAAGATAAAGTAATTCGTCATGCAAAAGTAATTGTTAGTTCAGAATTAGCTTCTCAAGATGAAAATCATCAATCACAAGAATAGGAAAAGAAAAAATGGCTAAAAGAGATTATTACGAAGTGCTTGGTGTTAGTAAAGATGCATCAGCTGAAGAGATTAAAAAAGCTTACAGAAAATTAGCAATGCAATATCACCCCGATAGAAACCAGGGGGATAAAGAAGCTGAAGAAAAATTTAAAGAAGCTGCTGAAGCTTACGAAGTTTTAAGTAATCCTGAAAAGAAAGCTAAGTATGATCGTTATGGTCATAGTGGCTTACGTGGTGGAGAAGATTTCCATAGCTACCAAAACGTTAATGATATTTTTAGTCACTTCTCAGATATTTTTGGCGGTGCTTTTGGTGGTTCATCTATTTTCGATGACTTTTTCGGAACTTCTTCCAGTAGATCAAGACAAAGATCAACAGGGCAACCGGGAGCTGACCTAAAAATTACTCTTAAATTAACTTTAGAAGAGATTGCAAAAGGAACTACTAAAAAAGTTAAAATTAAAAAATACAATAAATGTACTTCTTGTAATGGAACAGGTGCTAAAAGTAATGCTTCATTCAAAACATGTACTGCTTGTAACGGAACCGGTGAAATTCGACAAGTATCAAGATCAATATTTGGTCAGTTCGTAAATATTCAACCTTGCAATAATTGTAGTGGAACAGGAAAAATAATTTCTGAACCTTGTTCAAGTTGCAAAGGAGATGGAAGAATTCATGATGAATCAACAATAAAAATTAATGTTCCTGCTGGTGTTAATGATGGTAATTATATGACATTACGTGGTGAAGGAAATGCAGGTAAAAATGGTGGTCCCAATGGTGATATAATTGTCATTTTCGAAGAATTACAACATGAATATTTTACTCGCGACGGTGATAATATTATTTATGACCTTTATATCAGTTATCCCGAAGCAGTTTTAGGAACCGAAGTTGAAGTGCCAACTTTAAATGGAAAAGCAAAATTAAAAATTGAACCGGGAACTAATGCCGGTAAATATTTAAAGATGAGAGAAAAAGGAATTCAACACTTGAATGGACATGGTGCCGGAGATCAATTGGTTAGAATTAATATTCATGTTCCAAAAGTTATTACTCCTAAAGAAAAAGAGTTGTTAAAAGAATTACAAAAACAACCTAACATGAAAATTGGCAATTAGTTTTTCTTGAGATTTATGAAAATATTTTAAACAACAAAGCACAGTTTTTAAATGAGGGCTAATGTTGAATAAAATTATTGATCAACTTTCAAGTAAATTAAATCTTACTAACACAGAATTAAAAATTTTTCTTTTTTTATTGTTTACATTAATTGGTGGAATAATAATTAATGTTTGGAAATCAAGTCAAAAAGAAGATTTACTTGAAGTTGATTATTCAAAACAGGATAGTATGTTTTACTCATCAATTGGAAATATAGAAGATGAAGAAGGTTTGTCAATTGAAAACACTAATCAGGCAAGCAATAATTTAATTAAGGTAGAAAGAAAAAAAGTTGAAAATAGCAATGTAAATAAAAATATTAGCACTGTAGTTAAAATTAATTATGCAACAGAAGATGAGTTAAGTAAACTGCCCGGAATAGGAATTAAAACTGCAAAAAATTTAGTTGAGTATAGAAATAAAAATGGTGCTTTTAAAAATGCTGATGAATTATTGAATGTTAAAGGCATAGGAAAATCGAAGCTTGAAAAAATAAGAATGTTATTAAATTTCGATAAATAGTTTTGAGGATTTGTGTTTAATAACCATGCAGGAATAAATTTAACTGAATCAAAACTTCAAGTTGTTGAAATAAATTACCGTGATGATTCATTTTATTTAGAAACAATAGAACAAATAATTCATGCTGAAAGTTTGACTCCGAATTTAGAAGAAGAAAAAATAATTTCGATTCTTCAAAACTCATTTGACAAACTAAACAAACGTAAACAATTAATTACAAAAAACATTTCTTTTTCATTACCAAATAATTTTTTTAAGATTTTTGAAATACCATATGATGATTCACTTGTTAAGAAAGATTTGATGGAACAATTTAGATGGGAATTATCAATTCTTTTTCCTCAATGTAACCCGAATAATTTTTTACTTCAGCATATTGAAATAGATAAAAGTTCAGTAAGACAAGAAAAACGAGCTATTGTAATTGCGATAGATAAAAATCATGTTTCATGTATAAATAAATTTTGTGAAAGAAACGATTTGCAATTAAAATTTATAGATAATGTTCATCTTGCTTCAAATGCATTTCTTTATTTAGAAAAACCAAATAATGAAAATGAAGTTTGTTTAACAATTTATATTGATCAGAAATATTCTTCATTAAGTTGTGTTGAAGGGGTTCATCCGTTTTATTTCAAAGTTTTAAAACCTAACTCTCAAAACATTTTTGAAGAATTGACCGAAACAATAAAAAAAATGGAAGATTATAAACTACACATAAAAGATTTTTCAAAAGTGTTGCTTTATGGTCAGGATATTGCCGAAGAATTTGAAAATAAATTAAAATCTTTTTTTGGGTTGCCATTAAAAAAAGTTAATCCGTTTGAAAGATTAAAAATTGATGAAAAGATTAAGAACAATCCTTTTTACAGAATTAAATATAATTCATTCACAGCCGCAACTGGTATTGCACTAAGAATAATTTAATGAGAATAATTGCCGGAAAATATAAAGGAAGAGTTGTAAAATTTCCTAAAAGCGATTTAGTGCGTCCAACAACAGATAGAAACAAAGAATCTATTTTCAACTATTTAACAAATCAAATTGATTTTGAAGGTATAAAAGCACTTGATATTTATGCCGGTTCAGGTTCACTTGGTTTAGAAGCATTAAGCAGAGGAGCATCAGAAGTTCATTTTGTAGAGAAAGATTTTCGGGTTTCAAAAATGCTCGAAGAAAATATTTCCTCCTTAAATGCAAAGAATGAATGTAAAATTTTCAGAATGGAAGCACTTCGTTTTTCAAAATTAAAAGATCATGAAAAATATAATTTAATTTTAGCCGATCCACCTTTTTTTCAACATGATATTCATACAGTTGTAAAAAATTTAATCGTTAATAATTTTTTAATTGAAGATGGAATATTACTTGTCGAAAGATCAATTCAAACAAAAGAAAAAGATCAGGAAGCATTTCAGCAAGAATATTTCAGAAAACTTGGTGATAGTTTAATTTACATTTTTGATAATCAAAAAAATTTTTCATAAAGTTTTTTCTTTGATTTGGCTACATTATTTTTCATTAGTACAAATAGAGAATAAAATGAAAAAAGTAATTTATCCCGGAACATTCGATCCTGTAACAAACGGACACATAGATATTGTAAGAAGAGCAGTAGAATTATTTGATGAAGTTGTTGTTACAGTTGCAAAAAATCCAACCAAAACAGAATTATTTACAGTTGAAGAAAGAATAGAAATGTTGAAAGAAAGTTTGAAGGAATTTCCAACAGTAACTGTTGATTCGTTTGGAGGATTGGTAGTAGATCATGCAAGGCAAGTTGGTGCTATAGGAATTATTCGTGGATTAAGAGCTGTAAGTGATTTTGAATATGAATTTCAGATGGCTTTAATGAATAGAAAATTAGCTGGTGAAATTTCAACAATTTTATTGATGCCTCATGCTCGATATACATATTTAAATTCAACAATAATCAGAAACCTTGCTGCCTTTGGCGGAGATGTTTCCGGTTTTGTACCGGAAATAGTAGAAAAGAAATTGAAAGAAAAGTTTAGAAAATAAAAAAGCTGCATTAATTTCTTAACGCAGCTTTTTTTGTAAACTTATTCTAAATATATCAGTTCAAAAGTTTTTTGATGTGATTTTCATAAACTGATATTGGCTGTAAACCTTGATAGCTTGCTATTATTTTCCCTTTTTTATCAACTATAAATGATGTTGGTATTGCTTCAATTCCACCATAATCCATTATAACTTTTTGATTAAAATAAACTACTGGATAATTAATTCCATAATTTTTAATAAATGGTACAACTTCGCTTTTTGTTTGAGTATCAACAGAAATTCCAATTATTTCAACTCCCTTGTTTCCATATTTATTTTTTAGTTCAATTAAATCCGGAATCCCTTTTCTACATGGTGGACACCACGTTGCCCAAAAATCTAAAATTACAACTTTACCTTTTAGATTTGATAATTTTAATGTTTTACCATCTGTTGTTGGCAATTCAAAATCTGGTGCCATAGATGATGATTGAATTGGTGAAGGTATATAGTTTGGTGGATATGGACCATTTGGTTCTTTGCCACCGAATAAATAATCAAAATTATTAAAAACAAAAAGTAGAAGAACAATTGTTATAAATATACCTGTATAAATTCTACCTCTGTCTTTTTTATTCAATTTAGGTGATTTTAATTTCATTATTTGATTTATGTTCATTTATGCCTCGTTAATGTTTGTTGAAAAATAAGAATTTATTACTAAAAGAAAAATTAAATTGATTTACATAAAAATTTTTGATTTAATTCTTTAACAAAATTTTCAATTTCATTTTCAGTAAATCCTTTTTCTAAGGCAGCATTTTCTAAAGTTCCCCAGATTGGTTCGCCACAAATTAAACATCTTATTCCTTTTTCACTTAAATATGAAACTGCTTCAGGTAAAAGGTTTACCAATTCTTCTATTTCAATTTGTTTGGTTATCATTTTTCTTTTTAGTTGGTATTGAAATAATAAATCCGGCAAAAGCACCATAAAAGGTTGAAATCCATGGATTACTTGTAATTGGACAACTATTTGTTCTACAGCCAATAAAATAATAATATGAATAACCTAAAACAGCACCAATTACAACAGGTAATATTCTTTTAATAATAAAATTTTTATCTATTTTCATAATATTTTAATTAATTGCTTCTTTAACTTTATCAAAAACCATTTGTTCCGGAGCTGCACCCTCGATAAACACATTTTCATTAATAACAGTTCTTGGAACACCACGAACATTATATTTATTTGAAAGATGAGGAAATTCTGTTGCTTCAATCATATCACTTTTAAATTTAGGATTAACAAAAGCAAATTTATGAGCAGTTAAAACTGCTTGTGGACAATATGGACATGTTGGTGTAACAAAAACTTGCATATGAACTTCTTTATCAACCGATTTAACCTGATTTTCAACTTCTGGTGAAAGACCACTTATACCAGTTCCAAGCATAACAATATCTTCCAACAATGATGCAAATTCATATCCACTTGGAATACCATAAAATTTAATTCCGTAATCAATACCATTTTCATCTAAAAGCACTGTAGCAGGAATTTTATCTACTCCATATTTTTCTGCATCCGATTTATCTGTTATGAAATTTTTAATTTCAAGCTCAAGTTTGTCTGAAGTTTCAACAAGTTCACTTAATATGGCTTTAGTTTCGCGGCAATATTGACATTCAAGTTCTTGAGTGAAAAAAATCATTTTTACTTTTTTTGTAAGAACAGAAAATCTTTTACTTAATTCAGTTCTTACATTATTATCTAAATACATTTTATTCTCCTTTAAAAATTTTGTATTAATATGATGATTGAATTTAACTTAAGATTCACAAAAAAATTTACACTGAATTATTTTTTTCCATTTCCCCATTTTAACACTTCTACTTTAACTTCTGTAATTCCAACATTAATCATATCAAGTTTTTGTGCGGTTCCTAATGAAAGATCAATTATTCTATCTGAACGATAAGGCATTCTATCATTTATTGGAATAACAACACTCTTGCCATTAGATAGATTTGTAACACGTATTATAGTTCCCATTTGATAAAAAGGATGAGCAGCAGAAAGTCCAAACATATTATAAATTTCTCCACTATAAGTTACTTTTCCATTGAATTGGTCAGCATAATATGAAGCAATACCAATTTGTGTTTCTAAAACGTCATTGTTTGTAGTAAAACCAAACTCATTTTCATTTTTATCTTTAATTAAAAAACGGGGTGATGATGAACAAGATTCAAGAAAAGAAATTAATATGATTAAGAAAAAAATTTTTTTGTTTAATAATAATATTTTCATATTAATAAAAAGGGAGCGAATTTTCCGCTCCCAAGTTGCCCTTTGCATCTAAGATTCCAGCCGTGAAATAGAAGATGCAAATCTGTAATGCAATATAATGTTTATATATTTATTTATTATGAAATAAATCACAATGAATAACCAAATTTTAAAATGTAACTCGATTCAATTGGTATATTAATTTGTTTTATTGCATAGATACCAAAAATTCCCAAGCCACCTTTAATGTTTGTAAAATCAGGTTGATTAATACGTACAGAAAATTCATCAAGAAAAGTTTTTTGTAATGAATAATAAGCTGCTAAATTTTTATCAAGTATTAACAAACGAAATAATGCATTTTCAATCTTATAATTTTTTCTTTGGGTTATATCTTTACTTATTTCTCTTAATGCAACACCAAAAGCTAATGTATCGAAACTAACACTATTTTTCCCGACAGAAATTTCCGGATAGATTGGTGGTTTATCAGGAGAATTTTCTAAATAACGAATAGGCACTTTTTTATAATACTTGTTCCAATTTCCATTTTCAAATTTAGAATAAACAATTGCAAGCTCCGGCGCAAAGTATATTGTGCTTTCAAATTTATCGCCGGAAATTTTATCCCAAGAAAAAATAATTTTATTTGCATTTATTGGTGGATAAGTATCAACAGTTTTTGAAAAATAAAGTGTGTTTAAAAAGAAAGATTCAGTTGATGCTGTTAATATTTTACCATTTGGAAGGAGTGCTTCAATTTTTAATTGTGAATAACTTGATGGTTTTAACTTTTTTATATAATAAAAATTTATTGGTGTGTTGTATTTTGAATCAGCACTTCTTTGTGTTGATGTATCTTTAAAAGTAAAAATTGAATCTCTGTAATAAACTTTTATAGTAGCACCTTTAATAAACGGATCTATTTTATTTGAATTCGGATCATATCCATCAACATCATATGATTTTGAAATTGTAGCAATTTGATAATTTGTGTCTGCTTTCAAAACGCAGTTAAGCACATATTCTTCTTTGAAATTTGCTTTTGGATTTACATTATCATCGCAGCTAATAGATAAAAAAATCAAAAAAATATTTATCAATAAAAAAATGTTTTTCATAGTTCCACCTTTATACTTGCTGAAGGCAAAAAGGGAAGCATATTTACTCTTTCTCCGGTATCTCTTCTAAAATAAAATAAATTTTTTCTGTTATAAACATTGATCGCGCTTAAATCAGTGGTAATTTTAAATTTTCCAATATTTAATTTTTTAGTTAAACTTAAATCCAATCGATGATAATCTGGTAATCTTCCTAAATTTTTTTCACCTAAAATTATGAATGGATTATAATTATCAAGAAGAAATTCGCGACCCGTTAAATCATCAACATTTAGTTTATCATAATAGCCAGCAATTTGAGTAAAAGGTAATCCTGATGAATAAGTCAAAACAGCACTTGCCGAAAATCCTAATCCCAAATTATATTCAAAAGTAAGATTGACATTATGTCTCGAGTCATAACGCGGCGAATATGTTTTTCCATTTACAGTTTTAAAAGAATACATTAAAGCATATGCTGTTGTAAAATTTAAATTATTAGTTGTCAACTTGGATAAAAATTCTAACCCATATGATTTTCCATCACCATGAATTAAATCTTTATCGGTTGCAAAAAATTTATTTTCATTTATAATAGCTAAATTTTTTTGAAGTTTATAATAACCTTCAAGATTAAATGTCAAAAATTCATTTGGGGTAATTTCAAATCCTCCTATATAATGAATTGCACTAGAAGGTTTTAAATATAATGGTGTAATAATCCAAGGTTCAAAAACTGAAACCACTTCATTCTCGTCTGATATTGTAACAAGATCTTGTAAGTAAATTCCCCAGGAGCTTTTCAAAGCAATTTGTGGGATAAACCGATATGTTAAACTAGCACGTGGTTCTAAAAAATATGCTGGTCCGCCACCAGCTAATCTTGTTGCATTTGCTCTTGTTCCAATGTCTAAACCAAAACTGCTCCATCTTAATAATTTATATTTTAAAAAAACACTTACATTAGCACCATGAGCAAGTGTTTCATTAACTTGATTTCTAAAATTTTCCAAAACTAATCTTGTATGTACTTCAGAAATTCTAAATCCACCGGATAATTCATCTTTACTATCATAAACATAAGTGAAATCTAATCTCATTGTTCCATCTGTTATTTTATTATAAACATATTTTGCACCACTTGAATTTGGAATTCTCTCTCCAATAAAATTGCTCACAGTTACTTCAACATTGTAAAACAAAGGTGTATCGGATAACTGAAAATAACTTAAGCTCATTGTATTGTTTTCCCATTTAAAATCTTCACGCTTTGGATTGTTATTCATAATTTTATCTTTGCTTGAAAAAATGCTGAATGACCATTTAGCATCTTTCATAAAATTATTATTTGAATAATTCGCTTTAAAAAATAAATCGTGAAAATCTGCTGGAATTGAATTATTGTTTCTGAATTTTTTTAAAACATAATCTGAATAATTTTTTCTTCCACTTAAAATAAATGAACCATTGGGAATTGGTCCTTCAAGTAAAAGTTTTGCAGTAAGCAAACTTAAACTTGCTTTACCACTAAAATTATTTTTATTACCATCTCTGCTTACAACTTTGACAACAGATGATAAACGTCCTGCATATTCAGATGGAAAACCACCTTTATAAAATTCCATTGAATTTACCATATCCGGATCAATAGAACTAAAAATACCGAGAGCATGAAAAGGATTATAAATTGGAGTATCATCAAGCAAAACTAAATTTTCATTACTCGCACTTCCACGAACATAAAATTTTGCAGAAACATCACCAGCTGTTTGAACACCCGGCATGTTTTGTAATGATCTGAAAATATCTAGTTCAATTCCTTTGGGTAAATTTTCTATTTCTCTTATACCAATTTTTTGAAGACTTAAATCAGTTGCATTTTCTTTAGGAATTCTTTGTGCAACCTGTTCAATAGTTTTCATTTGTATTGAAACCGGAGGAAGGAAAAATTTTAAATCTGTAACTTTGAAAGGCTCTACCATTATAAAATATTCTTTTGATTTGTAACCAATATATGAAGCTACAACTGATAGTCTTTTGTATGGTAAAGCTGCAATAATAAAATATCCACGAAAATCGGTTTGAACACCACGATTCAATTCTTTTATAAATACATTTGCATAAGGTAATGCTTCCCCGGAAGTAGAATCGGCAACAAAACCGCGTATTATTCCTTTGTCCTGAGAATAAATGATTGAATTATTCATTAAGGAAAAAAATAATATGAACAAACAAAATTTATATAAATGCTTCATAGTAAAAATTAAATCTATAATTCCTTTTTTTGTAAACATAGAATTAATTGAAACTAATTTCAATTAAAAAACTTTAATAAAATTATAAATTAGTTTTGCAAGCATTCACTTTTTTTTTACTTTCGCAAAGCATTTTTGAAACTCTTCCTACCTTACTTAACCAAAAAAAGGAGTTATTTAGTTTTGTCAAAAAATAAACAAACTGAACAGCCAACCGTAAAACTTATCTTAAAAGATGGACATACATTTGAGGGAAAATTATTCGGAGCAAAACGATCTGTTGCCGGTGAAGTTGTTTTTAACACTGGAATGGTAGGCTATCCGGAAACATTAACAGATCCATCGTATAAAGGGCAAATTCTTGTTTTAACTTATCCGTTAATTGGAAATTATGGAGTGCCACAACTTGAAGAAACAGATGATCTATTTCAAAATTGGGAATCTGAAAAAATTCAAGTGCAAGCTCTTATTGTTTCTGAACATTCAGAAAAGTATAGTCATTGGAATTCATTTTTAAGTTTGGAAAGTTGGTTGAAAAAATATGATGTTCCCGGTATTTATGGAATTGATACTCGTAACCTAACCAAAATTTTACGTGAGCATGGTACAATGTTAGGTAAAATTGTTGTTGGTAATGATAAAGTTGAATATTACAATCCCGATATTGATAATTTAATTTCTAAAGTAACAATTCCAAAAGTTGAAGAATATAAAAATGGGAAAAAGAGAATTTTATTAATCGATTGTGGTTGTAAGTTCAATATAATCAGAAAATTGCTTGATAAAAAAGTATCTGTTTTAAGAGTGCCTTATGATTATGATATTGAAAAGGAAGATTATGATGGAGTTCTGCTTTCAAATGGTCCGGGCAATCCAATAGTTTATAAACAGTTAGTTGAATCAGTAAAGAAAATTATAAAGAAACAAGTTCCAACTCTGGGAATTTGTATGGGGCATCAAATTCTATCATTAGCTGCGGGTGGAAAAACTTATAAATTAAAATATGGTCACCGAAGTCAAAATCAACCGGTAAAAACTGTTGATTCAAATAAATGTTATATAACTTCACAAAATCATAGTTTTGCTGTTGAAACAAAATCATTACCAAGAGGGTGGCAACCTTGGTTCGAAAATTTAAATGATTATTCAAATGAAGGTGTTCGTCACGAAAAATTACCATTTATGAGTGTTCAATTTCATCCGGAAGCAACTCCCGGTCCTGTTGATACAGATTTTATTTTTGATGAATTTATTAAAAATGTTTAATTATATTTTTCAAGGTTATAAATGAAAATTAAAAAAGTTTTAATAATTGGTAGTTCAGCTTTAAAGATTGGCGAAGCAGGAGAATTTGATTATTCAGGTTCTCAGGCTATTAAAGCTTTTAAAGAAGAGGGAATTTATACAGTCCTTATAAATCCAAATATTGCTACAAATCAAACTTCTGAACATTTAGCAGATAAAGTTTATTTGTTACCAATTAATATAAATTATGTTGAAAAAGTTATAGCAAAAGAAAAACCAGATGGAATTGTTTTAGGATTTGGTGGACAAACAGCACTTAATTGTGGATTAGAATTACACAGAAAAGGAATCTTAAAAAAATATAAAGTAGAAGTTTTAGGAACTCAAATTGATGCAATTGAAAATACAGAGGATAGACAACTATTCTGTAATAAACTTGATGAGATTAATGTTAAATATCCCAAAAGTAAAGCTGTTAATAATATTGAAGATGCAATTTCTTTTGCAGAGGAAATAAAATTTCCGGTTATAATAAGAATTGCTTATGCATTAGGCGGACTTGGTTCTGGAGTTTGCAGAAATAAAATTGAACTAAAAAAACTCGCCACAAAAGCTCTTAATTATTCATCACAAATTTTAGTTGAAGAATATCTTGAGGGATGGAAAGAAATTGAATATGAAGTTGTTCGTGATAAATATGATAATTGTATTACTGTTTGTAATATGGAAAATATTGACCCGATGGGTATTCATACAGGAGAAAGTATTGTTGTAGCTCCAAGTCAAACTTTATCTAATGATGAATTTCATCTTTTAAGAGAAGTAGCCATTAAAACAATTCGACATCTTGGAATTGTAGGCGAATGTAACATTCAGTATGCACTTTCACCAACTGAAAAAGATTATCGTGTTATTGAAGTCAATGCAAGATTATCAAGAAGTTCGGCATTAGCTTCAAAAGCAACTGGTTATCCTTTGGCATTTGTTGCTGCAAAACTTGCATTAGGTTATGGATTACATGAATTACCAAACTCTGTAACAAGAACAACAAAAGCTTTTTTTGAACCCGCTTTGGATTATATTGTAGTAAAAGTACCACGTTGGGATTTGAAAAAATTCCGGTTAGTAAAACGAAAACTAGGCTCTTCAATGAAATCTGTTGGCGAAGTTATGGCAATTGGAAAAAAATTTGAAGAAGCAATTCAAAAAGCAATGAGAATGCTTGATATTGGTGTTGAAGGATTGACAGCTAGCAGAACTAAAGTTGAATTTGACGAATTGAAAGAAGCTTTAGAACACCCAACTGAAGAAAGAATGTTTGCGGTTGTTCAAGCTTTGAAACAAGGTTATTCGATTGATTGGATTCATTCTCTGACACATATTAATAAATGGTTTTTATATAAAATTCAGAATATAGTTGAACTTGAAAAGAAAATAGAAGAACAAAAAGTTATTACAAAAGAATTATTATTAGAAGCAAAACAAAAAGGTTTTTCTGATCGGCAGATAGCAAATATATTAGGTAAAGATGCACACGATATTTATTTATTAAGAAAAAAATATTCAATTCATCCCTTTATTCAACATATTGATACTCTTGCGGCAGAATATCCGGCAAAAACAAATTATCTTTATTTAAGTTATAATGCTTCAAAACATGATTTTGATTTCAAATTAAAAAATTCAATTATCATTTTAGGAAGTGGTCCTTACAGAATCGGAAGTTCTGTAGAATTTGATTGGTGTTGTGTTAATACATCAAGAACTTTACGGGAATGTGGTGTAAAATCTGTAATGATAAATTGTAATCCCGAAACAGTATCAACAGATTATGATGAAAGTGATGCTTTGTTTTTTGAAGAACTTACAACAGAAACAATTTGGGAAATATATTCATCAATAAAAGCAAAAGGTGTAATTGTATCGATGGGTGGGCAAACACCAAATAATCTTGCTCTTAAACTTCATAAAGTTGGTATTAAAATTTTAGGAACAGCACCTGAATCAATTGATAGAGCAGAAGATAGAAGTAAATTTTCTTCTATGCTTGATGAATTAGAAATTGGTCAGCCCGAATGGCAAAGTTTAACAACATTACAAGATGCACTTCAATTTGCAAATAAAGTAGGTTATCCGGTTTTAGTTCGCCCTTCTTATGTATTAAGTGGTGCAGCAATGGCTATTGCAACAGATGATATTGAATTAACAAAATTTTTACAAAAAGCTGTTGATGTTTCTTCAGAACATCCTGTTGTTATTTCAAAATTTCTTGTTAATGCAAAAGAATTGGAGTTTGATGCGGTTGCTCAAAATGGAAAAATTATCTGTTCTGCAATTTCAGAACATGTTGAAAATGCAGGTGTTCATAGCGGAGACGCAACTTTAGTTTTACCAGCTCAAAGAACTTATCTTGAAACAATAAGACAGATAAAAGAATTTTCTTCTTTGATTGCAAAATCATTAAACATAAATGGTCCCTTCAATATTCAATATTTAGCAAAAGATAATAATGTTAAGGTTATTGAATGTAATCTTCGCGCTTCAAGAAGTTTTCCTTTTGTTTCAAAAACTTTGAAGAAAAATTTCATTGAGGTTGCAACAAAAATAATTCTTGGTCAAAAGGTTCAGCCAATTGAAGATATTACATTTAATCTTGATTATGTAGGAGTAAAAGCTCCCGAATTTTCTTTTACCCGTTTGGAAGGAGCAGACCCAACAACTGGTGTTGAAATGGCATCCACAGGTGAGGTTGCCTGTTTAGGTGAAGATTTCAATGAAGCATTTCTAAAAGCATTGCAATCTGTTGGTTATAAATTTCCAATCAAATCAATTTTAATTTCTTCTGGTACTATTGAATCTAAATCTGAATTGCTTGAACCGATGAAACAATTACTTAAGCTTGGAATCAAATTTTATGCAACACAAGGCACTGCTAAATTTATGAATTCAAACGGAATTCCAACAGAAGTTGTAGATTGGCCATCTCAAAATAAAAATTCAAATGCTGTTGAGTTAATTAAAAGCAAAGCGGTGGATTTAGTAATTAACATTCCTAAAAATTTTCAGGAAGAAGAATTAACTAATGATTATTTAATCAGAAGAGCAGCAGTTGATTTTAAGATTCCATTAATTACAAACAGACAATTAGCAATGCGTTTAGCTGAATCAATTTGTTGTAAAGACCCATTAAACCTGGAAGTAAAAAGTTGGGATGAATATTAATTTTAAAATTTTTTATATTTAATTAACAAATCGAGGGGATGTTGGAAAACTTTAAGCTTCCGGTTCTTTTAATAGTTGAAGACGACAAAGAAAATCTTAAATACTTAAAATTATTATTAAGAAATATTTTTATCATTGAAGATTGTGACAACGCAGAAGATTTTCATTCATTAATCAATTCTAAAACTATAGATATTATTTTAATGGATATTACAATTCATGGTTCAAAAGATGGATTGCAATTAACTAAAGAAATAAAATCAAATCCCAAATTTGTTAACATACCTATAGTGGTTTTAACCGCACACGCATTTCAAAAAGATAAGTTGAACGCCACAGAAGTTGGTGTCGATAAATTTCTGACAAAACCTGTAGATGGAATTATTTTACGTAATACTCTTTTAGAGTTAGTTAAAAAAAATATTTAAAATACTTGTAACAAACAGGTTATACATTCCGTCTAAATTTTCAAACAAACGGAGGAAGTATGTATAAAAGAATATTTGTTTTACTTTTTTTTATAGGTATAAATTTATTTGCACAGGAATTAGATTCAACAGTAGCAAATGATGATTTCTTCAAAGAAAAATCAAAAAAACATTGGTGGAAAAATTGGAAAGAAGATTGGACACTTTGGGAATTAAAAGGTGTTCCATTTATCGAAGCAAATTATGGATTTGGTTCCATTGACAACAAAAATATGAATTATGATTTTGCTAAAGTTGGAATGGCTGAATTAAAATTAGGATACTCAACAAGAAAAAATTTTTACGACGAAAAGGTTATTAATTTTAAAGATAGATATTTTTTTATATCAAGAATTGGTTCTGATTTAGAATCAAAAAATGCAAAATATAATGAATTACGTTCGAGTATTTGGAGATTTGGTTTTAATAAAAGAAAGGGATATGGCTATAAATTAAATGATTTTTATCTGTTACCTTATAATTCGAGCGGGTTTGTTTGGACAGGATTAAATATGAAAGATTATCCGCCAACGATTTGGCCTGCAGTTTATCCACCTTTAGAAGGTCAACTTAAAGCAGAAAAAGATGCTCATTTTCTTGAAAGGATAAACCAAACACTTAAATTTGGAACAATAAACGAAACAGGTATCAATTTCGATTTTGCTTCAAGTATAGGTTTAAATGTTGGATATGAAACAACAGTAGTTTTTCCAAGACATTTATTTTGGAAGCATTTGGGCAGTTTAATTATTGAATCAGCAGGGGAAGATTTATTAGGAAGATTTATAAATGAAATTGCAGAATCTTCACCAATTTCTTTACCATTTGTTAATTTCATACTGAAAGGTGCTTATCAATATGCATTTTATACATTGAAGAAAGATAAAATGAACTGGCCCTTTAATTCAGAAGCTCCATTAACATATGAACACTTTAAACTCGGTATTACATTTACTTTCTAAAATTTATGTCAGCTATTTTCAATAGTAGCTGACATATTCTTCAAAAAACACATTAAAAAATTATTTCATTTGGAATTCATTAAACTTTTTTTTTGTTGTTAAATTAAAAAAGGTGAAAAATGCAAAATATTATTTTGTTTCCATTTTCAGAGTATTGGTTATTTTATCTTGGTTTTGTTTTATTTGTTATTTTTTTACTTGCTCTGGATTTAGGAGTATTTCATAAAAGTGCTCATGAAGTTTCTTTTAAAGAATCTCTTTCGTGGAGTATTGTTTGGATTTCATTAGCTCTGATTTTTAATTATTTATTATATGTTTATTCCGGTTGGAAATTTTCGACTGATGAAAAGTATTTATCTATTCCAAATTTCAATCCCGAAGTTGCATCAAAACAAGTTGCATTAGAATTTTTAACAGGGTTTATCATTGAAAAAACTTTAGCAATTGATAACATTTTTGTTTTTGTTGTTGTATTTAATTTTTTTGCTATTCCATTAAAATATCAACACCGTGTTTTGTTTTTGGGAATTTTTGGTGCTTTAATATTCAGAACAATTTTCATTGCTTTAGGTGCAGCTTTAATTCAATATCAGTTTATTGTAATATTTTTTGGTGTGTTTTTAATTTTAACAGGATTTAAAATTTTATTTGCACCTGAAAAACCAATTGAACCGGAGAAAAATCCAATAGTAAAATTATTTAAAAAATTTTTCCCGGTTACATCAACAATAGAAAATCAAAAACTCTTTATTAAAAAAGATAATGTAATTTATGCAACTCCATTGATGATAGCTTTACTATTTATAGAAATTTCCGATATAATCTTTGCTGTTGATTCAGTACCTGCAATTTTTGCAATTACAAAAGAACCATTTATTGTATTTACATCAAATGTCTTTGCTATACTTGGATTGAGAGCATTATACTTTATGCTTGCAGGTGTAGTTAATAAATTTAAGTATTTAAAATATGGATTGGGAATTGTATTAATTTTTGTCGGTTTGAAAATGGCATGGTTGAATGAATTATTCGGCGGAAAGTTTCCAATTTCAATTTCACTAATAATAATCTCAGGTATAATTACTATTTCAATTTTGTATTCAATATTTAAAACAAGAGGAGAAAAACAATAAATTTTGTATGCGTCGTGAAAATAATTATTTTTGCGACGCACTCTTAGCTCAGTTGGTAGAGCATCTGACTCTTAATCAGCAGGTCGCGGGTTCGAATCCCGCAGAGTGCACTAAAAAAGCTCGCTTTTCTTTTCGAAATCCGAGCTTTTATTTTTTCCCTTAACCTACAAGTCTTTTATTGTCCCTAAAATTGTCCCTAAATATCCCTCGCGAATTCAACTCTTCCTTTATCTTCTTAACATTTATTGCCGCATAATAATTTATTGTCGTTTGTATATTACTATGATCAGCCAACGCTTTTACTGTATGTATCGGTATTCCATTCTCCAATAACTTTGTTATAAATGTTTTTCTCAACTGATGCATTGTATATTTTTTACTTATACTATTTGTACTCAATAAACTTTTTTGTACTCTTAAAAAAAACTTCAATCCATTATTACTATACCTAAATATTTTCCCCTCTTTTTTAATTCCTATCTCTTTTAACAAATAAATCAAATCATCTGTCAATGGAAAGAAAAATTCTTTATCCCTCTTAATATTTGGTGCAACTATAAAACCATTTTCCCAATCAACATTTTCCCATTTCAATTCTAACGCTGTTGATATTCTAAAACCAGTAATCAACAAAAACATTATTAAATGATACTGTTCCTTTTTCTCCTTTAACTTCAAAAAATCTAATATTACTTTTAAATCACCATCATCTATACTTTCAGGTGGCTTTAATTTTCTCTTAATAACTTTAATTGGATTTTCTTTTGTATAATTTAACTCAATAAAAAAATTAAATATTGAATGTAAGTGTGCTGTATAAATTCCTTGCGTATTCGAACTCAAATTATTTTCACTAAAATATTTTAACATCTTTCTATAATCTAAATTACCATAACTAGAAATATTTTTATCACCACTTACATCAATTAAAATTTCACAAGCTCTTTTACACAAACTAATAGTTTTTGTTTTTAACTTCTTCGTTGCTATAAATTCCTCTAAACCAACACTTAATAATTTCTCTTTAGAACTAGTAACAAATTTTTCTTTAATATCATTTGTTGAATTAAATTCCTTTAATAATTTCCTAGCTTCTATCCATCCATCTCTTGTTGCATTTATCTTTGTCGAAAACTCTTTATACTTCCCCTCAATCTTATCATAATACTTTATCCAAAGTATATTTCCTCTCTTTTTTAAGAAAGCCATTAGCCCTCCAAATTTTTTTTATTCCTTTTTTCCAGAGAGATCATTTTTATATACATTCCTTTGTATTCTTACCACAGGCATTATTATCTCAATATCTTCTTTTTTAATTGTTATCGGTTCATATAAAAAATTATCACTATCTAACTGAATATAATCATCAGGCAATACTCTATACCTTTTTATTAATTGCTCCCCAGTTTTTAACCGTGTTGCTACTATACAACCCTTATAAAGACTTTTATCACTATCTACCAAAACAATATCCCCATCTTCAATAGTTGGGTGCATACTATCACCTTTAACCATTAACGCCATACACCCATCTTTTTTCCTATAATTGAAAGTAACCCTTTCAACTACATTATCACTAAAGAATTCAATCATACTTCCGGCACTTAAATAATGAACCAAAGGAAATTCATAACCACTTCTTGTTTTTTCAATCTCATCATAAACTTCATCAACAATTCTTTGTTTTTTATTATTTCCAGTAAGAATATATTCTACATCAGCACCAAGCTCGCTTAACTTCTTTAATATTTGTCCACCCGGATATGATTTGCCCACTAAATACTGTTGCAAAGTTTGTTGCGTCATTCCAAGTTCTTCAGCTAACTTTTTACTAAAACCATATTTTGATTTCGCAAACTCTTTGATCCTCTCCCCAATAGCTTTTTTAATTATCTCATCATTTTGTAAGCTTTTTTTCATAACTATTCTTTCTTTTTATTAAAAAATTATTTTTTATTTGACATAAATTAAAATATTTACTTATTTTTATATCGTAATTATTATTCATTAATAATTCTACATAACTAAAATAAGTAAAATTATGTTACTAAGCAACTTTTATGGGGAAAATTATGAATAATTCTAAAAATAACTTTCAGAATACCTACATCTCATCAAATTCTGAAATCAAAGGAAATTCACTTAATTTTTTACATGAGAATAATTCCATCAGCCAATCCAAAACAAATGGTCCTTTCAAAAACATTAATATCCAAATTCCTACAGCCATTCTAAACAAAATTAAAATTCTTGCTATTGAAAAAGACCTTTACCTAAAAGACTATATCGTTCAGATTCTTGAAAAGGAGATTACCAATGCTAAATGAAGATGAAAATAATAAAGCAGTCAATAAAACAAATAAAAATATTCCAGAACTTTTATCAATCCACCAAGCCGCAAAAATAACTGGCATTGGTAGAAACAACCTTGCATTTCTTATAAAACATTGCAATATGCCCGTTGTAAAAATTCCCGGCTATTCTCGTATTAAAATTCACTATTCAGACTTATTAGAATTTATCAACTCAAACAAATTTCTCTATAAGTCAAAATTGTAATTATTCACAAATTTTTATTTGTAAAAAAAATAATTTAATAACTTTAATTTTTTTGGTAACCAATTAAAAGTTAAATTCTTAGTAACTTATAATATTATATTTTTTTTACTATATTCAGCATGATAACAATAAATTCTTTCTTTTTTATCCAAAGTTATATGTTTAAAAAAATAGTTTTATTTAATTATAAAATAATTATTTTTAAAAAGGGTTTAATTACAAAATATTTTATTTATTAATGAGTCTCCCTAATGATAAGTTACCAGTCAAAGTCTATATAAATCGAATTTTCGATTGGTTCATTAATGGTATTTATTATTTCCTATCTCTATTTGTAATTATTATAACCATATTATATTTATTAGGTGTGATAAAAATATTTTCGAACTATATTCCAAATATTTTTTCTATCATCGGCTTAATTATTCTATTCTTTGTTTTTGTTTTTGATACTAAAATAATCCCAGAAAAAAAGACGAATCCTTTTCTTGTATGGTTAAAAAAAATCCCTAAACGAAAAATCAATGATATTTTTGTGGAAAGTTGTAATATTGAATTTAGTGCAGATATAAAAGTTTATCCAATTGTTGAACATAATGAAAATGCATCATTAGAAAGCAAAGTAAACTTTCTTTTACGTCAATTTAAAGATCTTTCTAGAACCCAAAATGATTTATTACAAAAATATGATAGTATAAATTCTGTTATATACTCTATAAAAAATGAAATTGAAGGGAAAATAGAATATATTAATTCAAATAACATTAATTTATTCTCAAATTTTATATTTTCATCTTACGATAAACATATTTTTGCATTCATATTAAATTTTTGTGCTCTTATTTTACAAATTATATTAAAGAATAATTGACACTACTATGAAACTCTACGAAACATTAGAACAACACCTCAAAAAAGAACCAAACTATGTCTCCGATAACGGTGAGTTAAAAAAATGGGTTGTCATTGACAAAGCCAGAAACTTTGACGAAGAACTGATTGATTTGCTCTTACAGAACGAAACTCTTAAAGAAAAATTCTTTGTCAAGGTTAAAGACGTATTGGTATTCAAACAAAACCTCTTTATAGAATTTTTAGAACTAAAAAACTACTTAAACGACAGCTATACCAAATACAAAAACAAAATTGGTCTCACCATTGACGGAAAATACCTCAATCAACGCAACGAAGTGGCGTTAGTATGGCCCTTTAAAGACTGTATTTTGGAAGGAGGACAAAGCCGTGAAGAAGACAAACGAAAAGAGATATTCTTCAACGAAATCCTCGCACAAGACGAAATCACCCAGCTCTTAGAACCCAAAGTTTTAACCAATGCCAAACGTATTGACAAAGACGGAGAGCACCCCTTTGACGGCTTTCGTAGAGATGCCGAACTGAACCGAAAACGTGGCTTACCCGAAGACACCTTAACCGACAATCTCATCATTAAAGGCAACAACCTCTTAGCATTGCACTCGCTTAAAAAAGAATTTGCAGGAAAAGTAAAACTCATTTACATAGACCCACCTTACAACACAGGCAATGATGGATTTAATTATAACGACAGCTTTAATCATTCCTCTTGGCTTACCTTTGTTTTCAATAGACTTAAAATAGCAAGAGATTTACTTAGTAATAGTGGTTCAATTTTTATCTCTGTTGATGATAGAGAATTCGCATATCTAAAGGTTATTGCTGATGAAGTATTTGGCGAAGAAAATTTTTTGAATGACATTATTTGGAATTCAACTAAATCAGTTACTAATACAGCGATAATTTCTGTTTCCCATACTCATACTTTAGTTTACTTCAAAGATAAAAGATACTACGTTGAAAATAGAACTGAATTTAGATTAAAAGAGGATGGTGAAGGTTTTGAGAATCCTGATAATGACCCACGAGGTCCTTGGAAAGCAGACCCTTTTCAAGTTGGTGGTTGGAGACCAAATCAACAATATGAAATTGTAAATCCCAAAACAGGGGTTGTATATAAACCTAATGAAGGTTGTTCTTGGAAAAATGATTGCGAAAAATTCCAGGAATTACTAAGAGATAATAGAATTGTTTTTGGTGTTTCCGGTGAAGCAGGGCCACAAAGGAAAAGGTTTTTAAGTGAAGCATTAGAAAGAGGAAAGGTTGCAAAAACAATATGGGATGACGTAGGCACTACTACCAATGGAACACAGCATTTGAAAGAACTTTTTGGAAAGAATGTTTTCAAAAATCCAAAGCCTGAATCATTTATTCAAAAAATTATTGAATTAGCTACTAAGGAAAAAGACATTGTTTTGGACTTCCATTTAGGAAGCGGGACTACGGCATCTACCGCCCACAAAATGAATCGTCAATACATAGGTATTGAGCAAATGGATTATATAGAAACGGTCGCCGTTGAAAGATTGAAAAAAGTTATTGATGGCGAACAAGGAGGTATATCAAAATCCGTTAATTGGCAAGGCGGTGGCTCTTTCGTATATCTTGAACTTAAAAAATACAACCAAACTTTCATTGAGCAAATAGAAGAAGCTAAAGACACCGAATCACTTATGGAAGTTTGGGAACATATGAAAGCCAAAAGTTTCTTTAAATACAGTGTAGATTTGCAAAAGTTTCAGGAAAGCATTGAGGAGTTTAAGCAGTTTGAGCTGAAAAAGCAAAAGGAAATACTCTGTGAACTGCTGGACAAAAACCAATTGTATGTAAACCTCTCTTCGCTCAACGATACCGACTTTGCCTGCACCGAAGAAGAAAAGAAGATAACAAAAGATTTTTACCAAATGAAAAAGTAAGCGATGCTACCTGAAAAAAAACACAGCGAATTTTTATTATACCAATCCGAAGACGGAACGATAAAAATCAACGTCCGCTTGGAAGACAACACCGTTTGGCTTACGCAAGCCGATATGGTAGAGCTTTTTCAATCGTCAAAATCCAATGTCAGCGAGCATATCAAACATATTTTTGAAGAAGGGGAGTTAAAAGAAGAATCAGTTGTTCGGAAATTCCGAACAACTGCCGCAGACGGCAAAACCTACGAGGTCAATCATTACAACCTGGACGTGATTATTTCCGTGGGCTATCGGGTAAAGTCGCTTCGTGGCACACAGTTTCGGATTTGGGCAACCGAGCGGCTTCGCGAATTTCTTATCAAAGGTTTTACTATGAACGATGACCTGCTCAAACAAGGGGGCGGCTATTTTGAAGAATTGCTGGAACGCATCCGGGATATTCGTTCATCAGAAAAAATATTTTACCGTAAAGTCCTTGAAATTTATGCCACAAGCATTGACTACGACCCCAATGCCGAAATTACTCAAAAGTTTTTTCAAACCGTGCAGAACAAACTGCACTGGGCGGCACACGGGCATACGGCAGCGGAAATCATTTATCAAAGAGCCAATGCACATTTGCCCTTTATGGGTTTAACGGCATTCAAAGGCAGAAAGCCCACAAAACAAGAAATAACCGTTGCTAAAAATTATCTGAATGCCGAAGAATTAGCCGTGCTGAACCGTTTGGTATCTGCTTACCTGGATATTGCCGAAATCAATGCCATGCAGCGCAAACCCATGTATATGAAAGATTGGATTGAAGTGCTCGATGGCTTTATAAAAATGAGCCGTCAGGAAGTGCTTACCCATGCCGGGAAAATATCGGCAGAACTGGCACAGCAAAAAGCATTGGCAGAATATGAAGCATATAAGAAAAAATCAGAAGAAGATTTATCAGAAGTTGAAAAGCAATTTATTGCTAGCATAGAACAAGCACAGAAAAAACTGAAAGCATTAAAACCTAAAAATAAAAGCGAGAAATAATGGCATTTCTACACGAAATATTCAATAATCCATTCGCCAAAAAAGCCTTAGCTCAGGTAGAGGTTCCTAATTGGATCACCGATAATCTGAAATTTGACCAAAGACCTTATCAAATTGAAGCATTTAAGCGATACATTTATTTAGACCAAGAAGATTTAGAAGAAAAGCCAAGAAAGCCCTACCACCTACTTTACAATATGGCAACAGGTAGCGGAAAAACTCTCATAATGGCAGGTTTAATGTTGCACCTTTACCACAATGGCTATCGCAACTTTTTGTTTTTTGTAAACAGTAATAATATTATTAGGAAAACTAAAGACAATTTTCTCAATCCGAAAGCTTCAAAATATTTATTTAAAGATAAAATTGTTATTGAAGGCAAAGAAGTGTTGATTAAAGAAATTGACAACTTTGAAGAAGCCGATAATCAAAACATAAATATTAAGTTTACCACCATTCAGCAATTGCATATTGACCTGAACAATACAAAAGAAAACAGTGTAACTTACGAAGATTTTAAAAACAGAAAATTGGTTTTAATTGCTGATGAAGCTCACCACCTTGTAGCAGGAACAAAACAAGGAAATATTTTTGGAACTTGGGAAGACACAGTAAAAAAAATTCACGAATCCAATTTGGATAATATTCTATTGGAGTTTACCGCAACCATTGACACCGATACAATAGAATTAATCAAACACTATCAGGACAAAGTTATTTTCAAATACGACCTTGCCCAATTTCGTAAAGACAAGTATTCCAAAGAAATCAACCTTATCCGTTCTTTTTATGATGAGAAAGAGAGAATCATTCAAGCTTTGATTTTGAATTTATATCGTCAGGAATTAGCAACTTCTCACAATATAAATTTAAAACCCGTAATTCTTTTCAAAGCCAAAAAAACTATCAAAGAATCAGAGCATAACAAAGAAAAATTCCATTATCTGATTGATAATTTTTCTGTTGCAATGGTAGAGAAAATTCAAAAGACTTCAACCGTTACAATCGTTCAAAAAGCTTTTCGATTTTTCGAAGAAAAAGGCATTTCAACTGAAGAAATTGTAAAACGTATTCAAGCCAATTTCAAACCCGAAAATTGCTTAAGTGCCAACAATGACGCAGAAGCCGAGCAAAACCAGATATTGCTAAACACATTGGAAGATGAAAACAATCCAATCCGTGCTGTTTTTGCTGTTCAGAAACTTAACGAAGGGTGGGACGTATTGAATTTGTTCGACATTGTTCGTCTTTACGATGGTAGAGATAGTAAAGATGATAAACCAGGTAAGACCACAATTTCTGAAGCACAGCTTATTGGTCGTGGTGCAAGGTATTATCCTTTTGTCTTAGAACAAGGCGTTGCCCTGAACTTGTCCAAGGGTCAAGATAAGTTCACCCGTAAATTTGATCACGACGTTTCTAATGATCTACGGATTTTGGAAGAACTGTATTACCACACTAAAGAAGATAGCCGTTACATTTATGAACTGAAGAAAGCTCTCATTGATACTGGTATCTATGAAGATGACGAAAACCTCATTACGAAAAAACTCATTTTCATTTAGAATTTCAACCTACTTTTTAATTCTCTCATGCACAATTTTTCTTTTAGCTAAATTACCTACTATAGATGAGAAATATTAAAAAAATCATTCATAGCTTCATAAAACAATTCGCTCTCTATTGCATCTTTTTTCCCTTTATTTTAAGTTACGTTGGTTATAAAAGGTTTCTTATCTTATAAGAGAATACAGTTAATTTTAAAATGACTTTTGATAGGGCATAAAATCAAGTCTATAATTCATTGAATTAATAATTTGAATACTATTTTTCTTTCCCCTTTTTTAGGAATATTAAATAAAAAGAAAAATGAATCCTAAAGTTCTTTCTAAAATTCATATTTCAATTTGAACTGATTGGGATAAACAGCAAAAAGCACTTTCCCTGGTAAATGAAAAATTGAGGGTGATAAATTATACGTGAAATTTGACGATCCAGTAAAACTTGATGAAAGAACCTACGTAATCAAAGAAAAAAAATTACTTAATTAAGTTGTTGAAAATGCTTTGCAAAAAAAATAATAATTTTAACTTAGTGGTCATATATTGTCCACTAAATAAATCCATTAATATGGCAATAATTATTTCTTACTATTTTATCAAAAAATTATAATTTCATTGTACGATAAAATTTTAAATAATGATTACTATCACTTATTACTAAATTCTTTTAAAGATTCTGATCTAAATCATTCTCTTTTGCCTATCTCGCAGTTTAATAGAATAAATCTCTCATTTATTAAAAAAGCAATTTCAAAAAAGAATGGCTTTGATATTATTATTAAATTTCCTAAGCATTATGATTCAATGTTAGATGAATTTTATGCAAACCTTTATCTCTATATAGCCAATTTTCAGTTTAACGAAAATTATATAAATACTAATTTTGAAGTAGGTGAACTTTTAGTAAGAAAGATTGGCAAGAAAAATAGAAGATATAAAGTGGTAGAAATTAAAAAACAGCAATTTATCTTGCTTGAACAAAAAAAAGAATCTCTAAAAGATTTTAATGGTCCCGCCACACTTTATGTTGATAGAGAAAATATTATTAAAGAATTTGTACCTATTAAGCGACCATTAAAAAAAGAATCGCTGAATAATTTTCTGGAATTATTTAGTAGTTTAAATAAACTTGATAAAAATAAAGATTATTTTCCTACTAAATTTGATTCAATTACTGTATTAGTCGGTTCAAAAAGAATATTTGATAATTTTCGAAATACTTCAATTCTTGAAGCTAATCTCTATAATAGTATCCCCTGTTATTATTTAACCCGTGATGGGAAAGATAGTGATACTTTAGGTATTGAGCCATTATTATATTTTGTCCCTTCATATAACATTGCTTATCAATATATTATTCAAAATAAAATACAGGTTAGTAACATTGTTTTACTTAATGATGGTTTTGATGAGTTACAACAAATTATTAGTGACCAATCAATTTATTGTTTCCGGATTCTAGGAATTTGCACAACACCAATTGAAGAAAAATTAAACAACATAAAATATTGGGAATGGCATAAAGAGGAAATTAATTTAATAAAATCATTATGATTTGTTTACACAAAATTTGTGACAAAAAGTTAGATCAGCTAATCGACCAATATAATTCTGCCTTAAGTTATCTTAAGGGTGCCCCTTATTTTATAGATAATATTATGGAATATTCGTATTATTTTAGTCTACTTATAAAAAGTATCATAAGCAATCAAGAATCAAATAATAATGATTTGGAATCAAGAATAAAATTCAATTCTTCATTTGAGAATAAATTACTAAATAACGGAATTAATATTCAACAATTACCAAGTGAGCTAAATTTAAAAAACATTCTTTTAGAAATATCATCAACAATTAATAAACAAAATAAAAAGGCAGATTCAATTTTCAACTACCTCCAAGAGTCAAAAAATAGTAATATTGAAAGTTCTATACCTCATTCTATATTATTCCCAAAACAACAAAATAAAGCTCTAATTATTAGTAATAATTACGATGAAGATTATTTAAGAGATTATTTTGAAAAGAATGCTTTTAATAATATTGAAATTATCAGATACAAAAAATTTATTAAAAGAAAAGAAGAAGAATTAAAAGAATATTTTGTCATTGGATATTTTCTAGAAGGTTACAGAGACTTTGAAATTTATCATAACATGTCAGTTACTGTAAATCTTTATCTTTATGAATTTGAAGAATGCTTATATAATAATTGTATAAACAAATACAAATCAAAATTAGAAGAAGAATTACAATCTGATGATAGATATTTTATTAGCGGTATTAAATATGAAGTCCCTGCTCCTATACCTGTTTCAATAAGTCAAGCACTTCAAAATATAATTGATAGGACTAAAGATTGGAATGAAAAAGAATTTGATATTAATATAGATGATCCTGATGAAAACTCAAATGAATTTATCGCTTATAGAATCGAATACGAAGGTACAACCGATATAGATAATTTAAAATCTACTGACACAGTATTCGATGAAAAAAATAATTTGATTAAAGTAAATAAATTAAAATCTGGTGATATTATTAGAGTTTATAAACTTGACTTTGGTGAAATCCTTCTTAACACAGCTATGGAATTTCAAAGTGAAGTATTCACTCTTATAGAAAAACATAGCAAACTTTGGAAAAGTTGTTTAAATGAACTTTATCTCAAAACTTTTAAAGAAAATATTCATCATTTACATTCTCAGTTAAAACATCATGGTGTTAATGTCAAGTCTTCTACAGTATTTAATAATTGGATTAATGGAAATACTAAATTCCCTAAAAGCGATAAGGTTATTAAGGCTATATATGAAATATCTAAAGATAAAATATTAGGTTTATCTTTTAATGATATCCTAAAATCTAAAAGAATATATAATAGTACAATGATTTCTTTGGGTAGGGATTTAAAGGATGAAATAAAGAACTTCCTTTCTAATGGTAATATTGGTGAAATAATTCAAAAAAATAATATAACTCCTGAAACATTGAGAAAAGCGATTGATGAACAAATGCCTTTAAGGAAAATAAAGAACATCTCAACATTTTTAATTAAAAAGGAGGATGTTGATGAGTGATGCACGTGATATTTATATTGATAGAATAAAACGTGAACTTATTGGTCCTGGCTCAGATATATTTTATTGCTCTGATGATTTTAGTGATGAAATTATAGAAGGCAAACCTTTATCAAGATATTATTCAGGTATTTTATTTCCCCCAAAAACAGAATTAGCCGAAGATGAACCAGAATTATTTCAAGAAGATAACGATGAACTTAACGCAGAACCAGATGAATTGATTACCAAAGAAATGGATTTTGTTACAAAAGAAAATGAAATACTTGATAATTCTGAATATGATGAAACATTTAAATTGACAAGTAATCTATACTTTCCTACAAATATAGGCCTTACCTTTTGTATCCCTTTTGAAAAAAATGAAATTAATTTGAATCTTAGTTTTGGCACATACAAAAAAGCAAATAGCAAAAATGTCAAGTTAAAATATAATGGTGAAGGAATTGATCTAATATCACGATTTGGACTTCAAGAGTACATTGATTTTGATGTTGAAAATAATATCCTTTCATTAAAAAAAGAGTTGAAAGGTAATAAGCGAGTAAATCAAAAAAGTGAGGATTACTTAATAATTGATGCCTGTCTTAAAAGTTTTGCTAAAGAAATTTCCAAAGATCATACATTGCTGAAGCATCTTAAAAAATTAGTTTACGGTAAAGACAAATGGCAAAGAGTTTCTCATAATTACAATTTTAAAGTACCAATTAATAAAAACCATAAAGCATCTTTAGAAAAATTTGTCGATGAATTAAAAAAACTACCACAAAATTTAATAAATAATATTATACTCCATGTTAAAGTTTACCAAGACAAAGATCAACAAAAAAAGTTTGTAAAAATATTACTTGAAAATAAAGCTCTTGGAATTAAAGCTAAAAAATATTTACCAACTAATGAAAAACTTAATCAAAGCTCTCTTTTTCAGGTAGAACTCTTTGTGAATTCTATAAATTTATTACCATTTGATAAATTTGTAGAAAATGAATTCCTCTCAGATGAAGATAAAACACTTAACTTTTTATATGAAGATATAAAAAGTTATGGAATAGGGCATGGTACATCTTGTGAATGGGAATTGGCAGATAAACCAACTTGGATTAAAACTTCCTTCTTCCCTTATCATGATATAAAAAACCAAAGCACAGAGTTTGATTTTAAAGATGTCGAAGTTGAAAAAATTCTCGACATTAAAAACCTATCATCTTTCACACAATTAAATAATGATGAAATTATTTCTGGTCTAAAAAGGTTTAACAATTTTTATAAAGAATGGATTAATGAAAAAAAAGAAGAAAACAAAAATCGTTCTAATAGTGATATAGGTAACAGTAATCTTTTAAAATGCATTAATATATTTAATAGAATTCAGAATGGTATAGAAATTTTAGAAAAAAATAATAATGCTTTCAAAGCATTTCAGTTTGCTAATTCTGCAATGTATATGCAAATGTTTCATTCTGCCAGTTATTTCGGCAACGAATTTAACAAGGGTTTTGAATTATTTGAATGGAATGAGCGATTCCAACAAAAAGGTATTCCCAATTATGCTGATTATGAAACTATTAGTTTCCCTTCAGCAAGGGTACCTAAATGGCGTCCATTTCAACTTGGTTTTATTCTGCTTTCGCTCCGTTCAATAGTTGAACCAGCTTCTGAAGTTAGACAATTGGTGGATTTAATTTGGTTTCCAACCGGTGGTGGTAAAACTGAAACGTATCTTACCGTAATTGCTTTTTTAATCTTTTACAGAAGATTAGTTCACAAAGAAAAAGGATATGGTGTAAATGCTATTATTCGTTACACGTTAAGATTATTAACTGCACAACAATTTGAAAGAGCTTCAAAAGTAATATTTGCTTGTGAAAAAATAAGAAGAGAAAATAAAAAGATTTTAGGTGATGAAGATATTACGATTGGTTTTTGGGTCGGTGCCTCCACAATTCCTAATTCTTTTGCCAAAGCCAATGAATCTCTAGATAGAATTCTATCTCGTCTGAATAATGGTTATAAAGTAAATAATATCTTCCAAGTTAATATCTGTCAATGGTGTAATACAAAAATTGTTACAAGATTTAATAAAGATGATCAACGATATAGAATTAGTATTCGTGCAAATTATTTAAACCAAGGAATAAAAGTTTATTGTCAGAATCCACAGTGCGACTTCTCAGAGCAAAAAAATGGTTTCCCTATTGTCTTGGTTGATGAAGATATTTATAATAAACCACCAACTTTACTTTTTGGAACAGTCGATAAATTTGCAATGCTTGCTTGGCGACCGGAAGGCAGAAAGTTATTCAATCAACATACTGATTGCATTCCACCAGAACTTATTATTCAAGATGAGCTTCATCTGATTAGTGGTCCTTTGGGTAGTATAGTTGGCTTGTATGAAAATGTCATACAATCTTTATGTGAAAAAAATGGTCTTTCTCCCAAAATTATTGCTTCTACAGCAACCTCTAAAAATGCAGAGAACCAAATCAAAAAATTATATGGTCGTCATGTAGCAATATTTCCTCAGTTTGCTCTTGATACAAAAAATAATTTCTTTTCTCGCACAGAAGAACATTCTTTACGACGATATATTGGTATAATGCCTACTGGTAAAAACTTTACTATGACTCAATTAAAAATTTTAGCAGCAATGTTATATGCAAGACTTGATGTTTGGCAAAACAAAGATCAAACAATTAACAAATGTGCCGATAATTTTTGGACTGTTGTTTCTTATTTCAATAGCTTGAAAGATGTTGGGAAAATGGCAAATAAAATTGCTTCTGAATTAAGAGATAGTACTTTGAAGCAAATGCATAATAGATTATTAAATTCAATTTCCGCAAATTATCGCAGGTTAAAATTTGCTCAAGAATTGACTAGCAGAATTCCAAGTGACCGTATTAAAGAAACCTTAGATAAATTAAATATTCAATTTGACAATAATATTGAAAATTCAAAAGCTATTGACATAGTTCTTGCCACCAATATGATTTCCGTTGGTCTTGATGTTCCAAGACTTGGTGTTATGCTTGTTAATGGTATGCCAAGAAATATTGCTGAATATATCCAATCAACTTCACGAGTTGCAAGAAAAAATAAAGGCTTAGTTTTCACATTATTTAATCCGGACAATTCGAGAGACTTATCATACTTCGAACATTTTGTTACTTTTCATCAAAAGTTCTATAAAGAAATTGAACCTTTGAGTTTGACTCCATTTACTGATAATACATTCGATAGAATGTTGCTTACAGCAATCGTAACTTATTTTAGACATAAGTTAGGTAATTACTCAAATGATGATGTTGTGAATTTGGAAAAAAAAGTTATCTTATATGAACTTAATGTTTTAATTGAAAAATATAAAGGTATAACAGATAATGAAAAAAATGATTTTATGAAAAAAGTTGAACATCTTCTAGATTATTGGGAAAATAAAATTAGAGCCTTAAAAAATGCAAATTATGAATTGAAATTTAAATCGAATAGACTTGATGAAAGTTTTCTCAAAACAAGAGATCAAATAAGAAATGATGAATATTCTATTATGCAATCTGTTAGAAATGTTGAACCATCAACTAAAATAATAATTAATCAATTTTAATTATGGCAAAAAATTATTTCAATCATGGTAAAAATAAGATGCTCTCAAGTTATGGTGGAGTTGGTTCACTTGTTGAAACTATTGAGGGCTCCGTTATTATAGAAACTTTTGATAATTGGGGTTATCAAAATATTCTATATTCTAATGAAATTGAGAAATATTTAATTGTTGATGATAGATTGCTATCCAGACTTAAATATATCTTTAAAAATCTTAAATACATTGTAAGTGTGCCCGATGAATTTGATAATAGAATTAATCCAAGAGCAAATTATTTCCCAAAGTGGTTTTATTGTCCTAATTGTAAACAATTTAATGAATATTCATATTGGAAAAATTCCTGGCATCATTTGGGCAAAGATTTAAGATATTTTTACCCACCAAAGTGCTCAAATAAAGATTGTAACCAAGAAATTTTGGAACAGGTTCGATTTGTGATGACTTGTCCAGATGGGCATATTCAAGATTTACCTTGGAACTATTGGAATAATCGAACTACTGAGAAACAACTCGAACAAGATTTCTTAGAGTCTGAACTTGAGGAAAGTACCGGACCAGTATATCTAAATTTTAAATCTAAATGTTGTTCGGAGCAAAAGTTAAATTATTCGGTCAGTCGAGAAAATTCAGAATTATCTGGAATTCATATTGAATGTAAAAACTGTGGGAAGTCTGAAGATTTGGGTGGCGTTTTTGGTTTTAGAATGAAATGTTCTGGTAATTCACCATGGTTTGATTTAAATATTCATAAAAATTGTGAAAAAAAACTAAAGGTTGTGATTAAATCTAGCAACAGTATTTATTATTCAAACATAATTTCAAGTATCTACATACCAGTTAATCAAATTAATTTGAAACAAGAACATAGGGTTTTAATTTCTAAATGGCTGGAGCGCGGTAAACAAAAAGATGAGATTATCAAAGATTTAAAGCTCGATTATGATATTCCAGAATCTGAAACAAGACAATATTTAGATGGCTCAGAAAGTTATGTTTCGGAACAATCATTTAGAGAAGTTGAGTATGACTATTTTAAAAGTCAAGAGCGTGTTGCTGATAATTCAATAAAGTTTTCTAAAATCGATGTCCGAAATAAAATAAAAGGATTCGACAATATTATTAGAATAGAAAAGTTGAAACACATTTCTGTACAAACATCTTTTACACGCCAAATGCCAATTGATTCTGATGCAATATTACTCACAGATGATGAGTATGACAATATACAATATGAAGTTAAACGTCAATCTACAACTTCAAAGAATATAAATACTCCGATTTTGCTTGGTGTTGAATCTCTTGGTGAAGCAATTTTATTTACAATTGATAAAGCACAATTAGATGAATGGTCTCAAAATGTTGAAGTTTCGAAACGTTCAAGTACTATTAAAAATAATGCCCAATCCTCACAACGCAAATTTGTTAGAAGATTAAGTTCTAGTATTAAACCTCAATATTTATTAATACATACTCTCTCTCATTTGATAATTAAAGAACTAGAATATGTTTGTGGTTATTCAGCGGCTTCATTAAAAGAAAGACTTTATATTGGTGAAAATATGTTTGGTTTTATGATAATGGCTATTGAAGGTACTGAAGGTAGTCTTGGTGGTTTAGTTAGTCAATGCGATGACCTTGAAAACTTAAATCGAATAATAAATAGTGCAATTGAAAGGGCAAAGGATTGTTCATCTGATCCAATTTGTGAAAATTCAGAAGGTCAAGGTGTCGAAAACTTAAACCTTGCGGCTTGTTATTCTTGTACACTTTTGCCTGATATATCATGCGAAGTATTCAATTCGTTCTTAGATAGAAATATTTTAATAAATAAATCTTATGGTTTTTTTCGTTAACTTCCTCTATACATTGTATTCGTTGTTTACCTTCTTTTTCTTTCTATAACTCTTTTTTTCATATTTAAGTATTTTAATATCCTTAAATTAATTGTATTTTATACTATCTTTTTTTATCTATATTCTAACGCTCAGGTACAATTTTTCTTTTAGCTAAATAACGTGCAATTTATTTTTCTTTTATTTGGCTATAATTTTTTATTCCGCTTTTTCATTGCTCGTTTCGCTCCGCTTTTAACTCGCATTCAAAAAGCAAAAATTATCGCATTAATATTATTGATAAAAATAAAATGCACTAAAAACATTTAGCTTATTTATAAAAAATTGCACCTTCTTTTTTTGTATATTCACATAAATCCCCAATCATCAATTTGATTTTTTTTTCATTAATTATATTTTTTAATTAGAAAATTCTGGGGGTAGTTAAATGTTTTTAATACTTTCACTTATCTCATTAAACCTCATTCCATAAAGATGAAAAATATATTCATATGAAATAAATTATTTCCATTTAATTAATTAATCAATTTACTAACTTATCGGGGTACTTATGAATTTATTTGATTCTTTAATTTATTCCTTAACTGAACACATTATCTTCTTCCTATTTCTATTTTTCATCTTATTTACAATAATTATTATTTTATTTGTTAAAGACAAAACAGGTTATTTTTATTTAGGTGTACTAAAAACATTTTTATCAATAATTATTAGCCCTATTTTTTTCCTAAAAAAAACTGTTTCAGAAATTTCAAATAATCATACTACTTATTTCAACTATAACATTAACTCAAAGCAATATCTTCTTCAAAAATTTATTAAATTACTCGAAGTTATCTTAGTCATTTCATCCATTGCTATTGTTGTTAATGGTATTATTATTGGTTGGAATTCTTTTTCACCCCCTTCTGAACTTCTTGAAAAAATATCTACTTTAGAACTTGAAATTAACGATACACAAAAAAAACTTAATGAAGTTACCCCTGAATATGAAAAAATTACTAACTTTTGGAATAGCAAAAAAGATTCTATTATCAATTCATTAACAAATAATAAATTATATCAAAACAAAAACCTAACAGAAAAAAATGAAAAACTATTTCAAAAAATTTCAAACGACCAAGAATTAAAATATCTTTTCGAAAACATATCCTATTATTTTGATAGAACATATTATTATTCATATGTTATTGAATTTTCAAAAGAGAGAGCTTTGAATTACATCGAATCAGAAGAAATTTCACCCCCAGCAAATAAAATTGATCTCCTTAAAGAATATATTAACAATTGGGCTATTATTACAACTAATAATTTGGAGTTAAAAAACATATCAGAAGATGATATAAGAATAAAAATTCAACCAAATTATTATAATATTGAATCAGAATACAAATCACTCACAAACAATTTACAATATTCTCAAGAAAAATTAAATTCATATAAAGAAAAAGCTAAATATAATTATAAAGCACTTTTCTTATCAATCTTTGGATCTTTCTTACTATCTTTAATTTTTATTTGGCTATTCGGTTTAATAATTGAACTATTCAATATATCTATTGATATAGCTAACAACGTTCGTTTACTAAAAGAACACAAAGAAAAAGAAGAACCAAGAATTTCTTAAATTATCTTTGGGCTGTAATAAATTATTTCACTTTATCTAATAATTATTTTACAGCCCACTATCAATTTCAACAAAGTTTTAAAACAGATAATTGTTGAAATAAATATTAAACGGTTAACAAAAAAAATTAAATCAAATTGTCCCTACACATACAAAAATGAAAACAAAACAGTGCATAAAATATTCATAAAATTGCACCAAAACGCACAAAATGTTTTAAAAATTTCTAAAAAAAATGACTCTTAATCAGCAGGTCGCGGGTTCGAATCCCGCAGAGTGCACTAAATAAAATTTATTAATAAAAAAGCTCGAGTAATTAAAAAACTCGAGCTTTTAAGTTTTAAATTATCAAATCAAATTATTTACAAATTATTCATCACTTTATATAAATAAACTGCACTTAAAGTTTTTGAATCAACTATTTCACCACTTTTAATTTTTAATTCAATTTCATCAATTGAAAAATAACGCAATTCAATTCCTTCTTCACCTTCTTCTCTTGCATGATCTCCATCAATCAAATCTTTAGCTAAGAAAATATGTAGAACTTCATTGCAAAATCCGGGAGTTGTATAAATTTTACCAAGCTTAGTAAAATTATTTGATGAATAACCAGTTTCTTCTTTTAATTCACGAATTGCACAAAGTAATGGATCTTCACCTTTTTCTAATTTACCAGCAGGAAGTTCAAGAAGTGTTTCATCATGTGCAAATCTATATTGTGAAATAAAAACAAGTTTACCATCATTTGTAACAGGAATAATTACAGCTCCACCCGGATGAATAGCTGTTTGCCTTGTTGCTTTATTACCGGAATTATTGTATTCAATTTCATCAATTCTAACATCGAATACTTTACCAGAAAAAACTGTTTCGGTTTTTGTTACTTTAAAGTTCATAATGTTCCTTAATTACAATCGTGAATAGTTTTTTGAATTTTACTTATGTCAAAATTTTTATTTTTAATTTTTTGTAAAAGCATTTGATAAATATTTTCATCTAATTTTGGTTCACGGGAAAGAATCCATAAATACTTTCTGCTTGGTGTTCCAACAACGGCATATTTATAATCATTATCTAGTTCAATAATCCAATAATCACCTTTAAATGGCCAGAAGAATTGAACTTTTAACTTTGCATTATTACTTCCTTCAACAATAAAAGCTTTTCCTTCAACATCGTCAATTTCATTATCTTTTTTACATCTGTTTTTTACTCTTATAGTTTCGGAATCAATTAAAGAATATTCTGCGGAAGTGCATTGACAACCTTTCTGAAATGAATTTGGAATACTTGCAATTTCATACCATTTACCTAAGTATTTATTAACATCAACTTTATCAACTGTTTCTAAAGGTAAATAGTTTGATGATGTGCAGCTAATCAAAACGAGTATGGAAAATAAAATAATTATTCTTTTCATGTTAATTAATCATAATATGGTAAAATTTCACTACCTAAAAATTTTATTACTGCAGCTATAACACCAAGATCATCAAGATAACCTATAAGAGGTGCTAAATCGGGAACGGCATCTATAGGTGTTATAAAATAAATTAATGCACCAATAACAATTGATTTTCGATACCAGGGTACATATTTGTCGCGCATATACCGATATAAAGCTTTTACATCTTTAGCAAAACGAATTTTGTTTCCAACTTTTTCTACTTTAGTCCATAAATTTTCTTCAACATATTGAGATCCTTTTTCAACATTAGCTTCGGTACTGAATTGTTCTTCAAATTCATCAAGTTTGGAATTCATTTAACCCTCCTATTTTTTAAATTCATTTAACCAATCGAAGAAAGTGTTATACCATAGTTTTGAATTTTGTGGTTTCAATATAAAATGTGTTTCATCTGGAAAATATAAAAACTTACTTGGAATACCTCTTCGTTGTAAGTAAGTAAAATGTTGAAAAGCCTGTTCTTCACTAACTCTGAAATCATTTGCTCCATGAATTACAAGCACTGGAGTTTTAACATTTTTAGCATGTTTATGAGGAGAAAATTTATCATACAATTTTTGATTATCCCAAGGAGTTCCTTTGTTTTCCCATTCCGGAAACCAAAGTTGTTCTGTTGTACCATACATACTTTCGAGATTAAATACGCCTGCGTGACAAATTAAAGCATTAAATCTATTGGTTTGAGTTGAAATCCAGGCAGTCATATAACCACCATATGAACCACCAGCAGCAAAAAGATTTTTTGAATCGATAAAACTGTAAGATTTAATTGCATTATCAACGCAACTCATAATATCGGTATAAGGTTTGCCACCCCAATCACCACTAATTTCATCAGTAAATTTTTGACCAAATCCTGTTGAACCTCTGAAATTAGGAGCAATTACAACATAACCTTTTGAAGCAAATAATTGTAAATTCCAACGATAGTGAAATTGATCTGCTGTTGTTCCCTGTGGACCTCCGTGAATTATTACAAGTAATGGATATTTTTTATTTTGATCAAAAAAAGGAGGTTTAATTAATAATGATTGTACTTTTACACCATCTTTTGCTTTTGTCCAGAAAGATTCTGTTGTGTTCATTTCAAGTTGTTCAAGTAGATTTTTATTTACAAATGTTAATTGTTTAATTTCTTTTGTTTGAAGATTCATTGAAAAAATTTCAATAGGCATTGTACTTTTCTGATGTTTAAAAAATAATGTTGTGCCATCTGGTGATAAAATTTGATCATGACTGTAAGCATCTTTCACAAGTAATTCTAATTCTGAGGTTTCAACATTTATTCTGTAAATTGAATGAAATGATTCTCTGTCTGCATCGAAATAAATAAACTTTGAATCGGGAGAAAAAATAACTTTGTTAACTGATAAATCATGTTTTAAAGTAAGATCTTTAGTTTTTCCTGTTGCTCTATCATAAAGTAATAGTCTTTCTTTGTCAGCTTCAAAACCTGCACGTTCCATTGAACGATATGCAATATATTTTCCATCTGGTGAATAAACAGGTTGATTATCATTACCCTTGCTGGTTGAAATTGTTTTGTATGTGGAATTTGATCCGTTATTGATTATAACAATATCGTTGTTTGTACTTGTTGCTAATTTAGTTCCACTATTTTTTTTGTAATTATCCCAATTAATTGTAAAAGCGATTTCATTATCAATTGGTGAAAATGAATAATCAATATTACCACCAAGAGCAATAGGAGGTACATCAGCAAAAGAATTTTCAGTTAAATCTTTAATTTCTTTTGTTTCAAGATTCATTAAGAATAAATGACTTACTTTTTCTCCACGCCATTGATTGAAATTTCTGTAATATAGCTCGGTGAAAATTTTAGCTTTAACTTTACTTTGTTCTGAAGATTTATCTTTTTCTTCGTTGCAATTTTGATCTTTACAATCTGGATAAACTGAAGAGACAAAAAGAATTGATTTTCCATCTTTCGACCAAACTAAACCACTTGCACCTGAATAAATATTTGTTAGTTGAACATCATTTTGTCCATTTAAATCACAAAGCCAAATTTGACCTTTCATTTCGTAAGCAACTGATTTTCCATCGGGAGAAAATTTTGGATTTGATTCATTTGCATCGCTGTTTTTTAGTGGTTTTAAATTGCTTCCATCGGAATTCATTATCCAAATATCTGTGTTGCCTTTATTTTTATCCATATCATAAGTTGTAAGAGCAAAAGCAATTAATTTTCCATCAGGTGAAAGGGAATAATCGCCGATTCTTTTCATGTTCCACAAATCATCAACGGTAATTGCGCGTTTTTGAGCAAAAGAAAAAGAAATTGTTAAAAATGTAATAAGTAAAAGAAATACTTTTTTCATTGGTTCCTCTAACTAAATTTTAATAATTGAAAATTATAAAAAGCTATCACTAAATTAAAGAAGATAAATTGAACTCTGATAAATTAATTTTAGTTAATAAATTAAAAAGGTTTTTATGATTAAAGAAGCGAAAACAAATTATCCGATAAATGAGTTAATTAAAAAAAGATGGAGTGCAAGGTCATTTTCTGAAAAAGAAATAACCGAAGATGAAATAAACACATTATTTGAAGCTGCATCATGGGCATTTAGTGCTATGAATTACCAACCCTGGAGATATATTTATGTAAAAAAAACTGATAAAGAAAATTTTGAAAAATTTGTTGATTGTTTATCAGATGGAAATAAGCCTTGGGCAAAAAATGCATCGGTTTTAATTTTTTCTTATGCTAAGAAAAAATATGATGATGGTAATTTGAATGTTTCTGCACTTCATGATGTTGGAGCCGCTAATGCAACATTAATTCTGCAAGCAACTTCCATGAATATTTATGGTCATTTAATGGGTGGTTATTCAAGAACAAAAGCATTAGAGCTTTTCAATTTAGATATAAACGAATATGAACCCGTTGTATTTATTGCTTTAGGTTATTTAGACAAACCTGAAAAATTGGAAGAACCATTTAAAACAAGAGAAATAACACCAAGATCAAGAAAACAGATAAATGAATTTGCTAAAAAATTTGAGTCAAGTTAATATTTATAATTATTGTTATGGTAATTTAAAAGATCCATGTGTTGTCGCTTAAATAGAATTTTTAGAATTTCCAAAATGTAAGTCTTTTGAACCGCATTGGAATAATCTAATTTTTTGAAAACTTCAATCAATGTTTCTGTTGAAAGATTTTCGAGTGTTTTAATATCTGATTTTAATACTAATTCTATTAGTTCCATTTTATTCCTCGTCAATTGTTTTATAGATTGTCATTCTGGGAGTAACATTAATTTTTTCGATTGTTGTTTTAGTGATTTTAGTTTTCTGAATTTTACCGGGCTTTGTAATAGTCTCAAATTTTCCACTGTTTAATTGAACAATTTTTAGTGATTCATTTTTCTTTTGGTTCTTGGAATTTAAGTTTGTTATAATTGGTAATGGGTTGTTAAAATTATAACCATATAATTTTATCTTATAGTATTTCATGCCAGCATAAAACATTAAAGAAGATAAAAGTAATACCAAACCAAATAATTCAAATAAAAGAATTGTAAGTGTCATTTTTTTTACTTCCTTAATTTTTCTGGTGTAAAAATCAGAAATGACGATAAGGTTTAGTATAGTAGTTTGTGTGAAAGATTTGTAGTTGTTTTTGTTTTACTTGTCACATAAAATGTGACAAGTATTTTTTTGAAGTTATTTGTTGTTATTTATCTGAATTGTTTTAGTTAAAATAGCAAAACGGTTAGAAGTTTCTGAATCATCTTCGACTAACAATTTAATATTATAAACACCTTCGTTTTGTAATCTGATTTCATCAATTTTATTTGAGGAATAAAATTTATCATTAATGAACCACTTGTAATTAATAATTTTCCCATCAGAATCACTGGATAAAGAAGCATCTAATTTTATTAATTCATTAGTCTGATAAATGTTATTAACATTAAACTCTGGAATAGGTGAAGAATTAATTTGAATGTCTAATTCATCTATATCGAAATTTTGTTTTGTGCTGGTTTCATCCTGAACTTTAAGTTTTATTTTGAATTTACCACTTTTTGAAAAGCTGTGATAAACTTTAATTCCTTCTGAAGTAGTACCATCACCAAAATCCCATATGTATTTACTGATTTTACCATTAATATCGTAAGATAATGAAGCATCAAAAAATATAAGTTCATTTAATGCTGCTTTTTTAGTTGTTTTAATTTTAGCAACTGGTTTTTTATTAACATAAATTGAAGAAGAAGATGAAGATGAGTTACAATCATTTTTAATATCTGTATGAATTTTTAAAGTAACAATATAATTTCCAAAGTTTTTATAAATATGTTCCACTAATTTTCCGTTAGCTTTGTTACCATCACCAAAATCCCATTCATATTTTGTAATAATTCCATTTGGAGTAAAACTTTTAGATGCATCAAAAATTAATTTTGTGTTTTCATCAGTTGAATCCTGAACTGTAAAATTTGCAACTGGTCCATCATAAACATTAACAATTAATTCATCTTTCGAAACATTATTACAATCACTTTTAGAGTCACCGGTAACAGTTAAAACAACTTTGTATGTTCCTACTTTTTCATAAATATGTCTTGGCTTTTCACCGCCACCAATTTCACCATCACCAAAATCCCAGATGTAAGAATTAATAATTCCATCAATATCTGTAGATTTAGAACCATCAAATTGAACTGGTACACCAACACAAGCATTAATATCAGCACCGGCATTTGCATGTGGTGTATCAATTACTTTAATAACTTTTGAATCAACTCCGGAATTGCATGGTAAATTGGAATCATCGGTAACTTTGAGAACAACATTGTAAATGCCTGCTTTATCAAATGTTTTAACTATTGTTCCGCCTTTGTATTTAGTTGAATCACTAAAAATCCATTCATATGTAAGTATTCTATTGTTGAATGATTTTGAGTTGAGGCCATTAAAAATTGTTAAATCTTGTGTACAAACAATTGTATCATGCCCTGCATCAGCAATTGGAGGTTGATGAATTATAATGTTAATTAATTGTTTTGAAATTGAATTTGATAAACCTTGCATATCATTGATAGTCAATAAAACCGGAAATGTTCCAGCATCTTTGAAGTAATAAAAAATACTTGCACCAGTTAATGAATCATTTGATTGTGGAAAAAACCATGTAAAGTAAATTTGATCTCCATCTTGGTCATAAGAATTACTAGCATCGAAGTGAATTAATTTTTCGCAAGTAAAAATTTCATTTGTTGTTCTGATTATCGGCGAGCTGTTAATTTTTATTAATACAGTATCGCTTGCAATTGAGTTTTCAACTTTGGAATTATCTTCAACTTGAAGAATTATTTTGTATATACCCGGTTTGGAAAATGATTTTTCAACTATTTTGCTATTAAATTTATTTTCATCAATAGTCCAAAAATAGTTTACAATTTTACCATCAGAATCAAATGAAGAACTTGCATCAAATTTAATTTTCTGATTTGGAATTGCTTTATTGATACAATTTATTTTTGCAACTGGTTGTTTATTAACAATTATTAAAGCTGAATCGATATCTTTTAGTGGTTTTACAAAATCGTCTTCAACTTCTAATTTAACAATATATTTTCCCGGTTCTAAAAATGTATGTTCAAAATCGAATTCTTTACTAATTAAATTATTATTCAAAAACCATTTTACCTTTGAAATTTTACCATCTGGATCAATTGAATTGTTTGCTGAAAATTTTATTGTTTTGTTTGAAGATATTAAATAATCTTTACCAGCATCAGCAATAGGTTTTTTATTAATAATTACAAAGCTGGTATCAATTGAAAAATTATTTTTAACATTTGTATCATCAAAAACATTTAATGTAACAAAATATTTTCCGGGCAATTTATATGTATGCCAAACTTTTTGATTTGATGAAGTTGTTCCGTCGCCAAAATCCCAAAGATATTTTGTAATCTTTCCATCTTCATCATATGATTTTGAAGCATCAAAAAATACTTTGTTTTCGATAACATATTTCTCGTTTTCAATTATTGCTTTTGGGTTTGAATTAACAATTACTTTTATCAAAGTTGAATCAGAATTATTTATCATTTCCGAATCATCTTTTATTATAAGTTTAACATTATAAATTCCTGCTTTAATGAATTTGTATTTAGTTATAGCACCTTCATAAATTTTATTATTAATTAACCACATATACGAAATAATTTTACCATCCTTGTCAAAAGATTTAGTTGCATCAAAAGTAATTTCATCATTTTCTGCTATTAAATACTTTTGGTTTGTAATTGGTAAAGGAGGATTATTTATTATTACTTTTATAATTTCTTCTGAAGATTTATTAATAGCTGTAGAATTATCTGTTACAATGAGTTTAACAAAATAAATTCCCGGTTTTGGAAAACTATAATCAGTTTTTATTTCACTTTTGCTTGTTCTGTTATCAAAACTCCATAAATATGTTTCTATGTTTCCATCTGTGTCGTAACAATCACTTGCATCAAATATTATTTTTTCATTTGGTGCAGCATGTATTTCTTTTTTTGTTTTGATAATTGGTTGAGCATTCACAGTGATTAATAAACTATCATATGAAAAATTGCAATCATATTCAAAGTCGTCAGTCACTTTTAATTTTACAAAATATTTCCCCGGAGTTGAATATTTGTGAATCACACTTTTTCCTTGATTATTGTTTCCATCTCCAAAATCCCACTCATAAAATTTAATATAACCATCATCATCAAAAGATTGAGAAGCATCAAACATAATATTTTCATTAGGAGCTAAAGTTTTAACGTCACTAATTTTTGCGTGAGGAAGTTTGTTAATTTTAAAATTTATTGACTTAACAATTGCTCTTGTAATTGAGTTAGATCCTTTTTCTGCATAAAGTTGACAAGTATAATTGCCAGCTGTATCGAATGTTTTTTCACAATAAGCATTATTGAAAACTGAACCATCTTCAAATTGCCATAAATATTTCTGATTATTAAAATCATCAGTAAAAAAAGTAATCTTGTTGCAAGTATGATATTTTATAGAATTGTTAACATTTGGCAAATCGGGCAACAAAGAATAATTATGATTTAGATTTATTGATATTGGATTAGAATTTGAATCGGTAAGGTAAAAAGTTAAATCATTGTATTGAATATTGATTTTATAAAAGTTAATAGCAACTGGATTATTTTTTTCAAACTGAGATAAATTAATTAAAATACTATTCCAATCGGTTTTTATATTATCATATAACATTTCTCTGTTTTTTAGAATTGAACTGTAAGAGAATTTTGCACCATCAAAATCAAAAGTATTTAAAATTATGTTGTCATGAGTGTTTTCAGCTATAAAAGAAATTATTTCATTTGTTGAATATAAACGAATAGTAGGTTGAAAAGAATAAACTTTTAATTGGTCTATCAATTCTTTCGAGTCTGCATTTAATAAACGAATTTTAAATGTATTGCCATCGTTCCCACTTGTTCCGGTTATAAGCAAAGAAAATTTATTTCCGCTGAGTGAATCACCTGAAAACCTAACAAGATCAATCCATTGATCATCATATTCATACTCATTACTAAATGTTTTTGAATAAATATGTTGAGGTAGCAACGAAGTATTAGCTTTTATGTTTGAAGTTATTTGTTGTTCGGTTAATTCTCCTTTGTATAAGGAGAATCTAAATTGTGAATTGTAATCACCAAATTGTGAGTCATTTTTTCCGATGCAATCAGGATCAAAAATTTGAAGCAGTAAATTTTTATAAGTACTGTTTTGTAATTCAAAATTAATGATTTGAAAATAATTAGGATCTCCCTCTGATTTATTTGCCTGGGGACCATAATTTACAAACCAAATATTTTCTTGTGAAAAAATAACAGTTGAAAAAAATAAAAGTAATTTTAAAACGTTTTTCATTTTATTTAATTATTTATTTGATACAATCTTTGATTATCAATTTTATCTTTTAAGAGTATTGAAATTAACTTTGGTTTTGAAAAAGATTTATTTATGAATTTTACTTTATAACTTTTATTTAATTTATCATAGGTTAAAGTTTCTTTTCTTTTTTCAGAATCAATTGTAATTTCAGCCAAAGCTGTATTAGCTAATTCAGATTCATCTTCGGCTTTAATAGTCAGTTCTACCAAATTTAGTTTATTATCAACATTAAACGAGTGAGAAATATATTTTGGTGGTGTTGAATCAAAGTAAATATTCTTAATTAATCGGGTTGAATTATTTGCTTCATCAATTGCATAAAACTCAAGCACATTATTTTTTTCATTTAAAGAAATTGTTTGTGAAAAATTACCTGTAGAATCGATAAAAACTGAATTATTATTTATTAGTAAAGTTTTACAATCAATCACTTTGCCACTTATTTGTAAATCTTTTTTATTTGTTAAAAGTGGAAAGTCATTGTTAAATTTAATTTCAGGTGAAACATTATCTTTTATTAAAAGAAAATTTATTTCTCTGTAATTACCAGCAGGAGTTTTTATTGTTATCAAATAATCTTCTTTAATATTTTCGGTTTTTACTATGAAATAAAAATTACCGAGAGAATCAGCATAAGTAGTTTGTTCATTTCCACTTTTTTGATTTACTAATTTTATGAATGAATATGAATTAGTTCTTAATCTTAAATTAATTAATGTAGAATTTGTTTTCTTAATAAATTCATTACCGATTTTTTTATCTTCATCAAATAAATCAACAACAGATTTGTTTTCATAGTAAACATTTAGTGTCGTTGTGTTTGATTTATTGGACTTATTAGTTGAAGTAATATTTAACTTATTATAACCAGGTTTTAAAAATAGTTTTACTTCAAAATAATTATCTTTTGTTATTGCTGTTAAGTCATTTACCTTAACCTTGCAATTCTCATCTGTTTTTCCTTTGATAATTAACAAAGAATCTTTTGTGTTAAAATTATCATAAGGGTGAAGAATAATTAGTTGAGGTAGTGATGAATTTATTTTAACTGCGAACGCTTTTGGTTCAGAGTAAATTCCGGGTAAACCAAAATCATCAACTGAACAGACTCTCCAATATTTTATTCCATCAGTTATGTTGTGTACGCCGATTATAGTTGTGTCAATATTTTTGATTTGAGAATAAATATTTTTAAAACTATCATCTTCAGCAATTTCTAACCAATAATTTTTTGCTTTATCAACTTTAGACCAGGAAAAAATTATTGATGAAGATGAGAATAACTCATTATTATTTGGATAAATTAATTCAGGTGGTGATAATAAATTAATTGGTTTAAGAGGGGGTTTACTTTCTTCTACAATTGTTCCCTGATTTCTTTTTATTGATACAATTGAATCATTCGAACTTATTTCGATAGTACCTTGATAATTAGAAAATTTTGAAACTTTGTTATTCTTTTCTACCCAAAAATATTTTGAATTAATTTTTGTTTTTACACCTTGGATTTCTAAGTCAAATTTTTTCTTTGGTGAATTATACAGCATTGCATAAGCATTTCCTTTTTCAACTTTTACTTTGGATTCTGTTTTGTTTGTCAAGAAGTCAAATTTTGAATGCTGAATTATAGCTTGTGAGTTTTCATTTAATTTAATTTGATTTAAATCGTAAAAGGTAATTTTGGCTAATGATTTAGCAAGAGTTCTGGCTAAATCATTTTCCTTTAGGTTTTCTAAAATATTTATATCATTCCATTTAATAGCAGAGGGTAAAAGTTTTTGAACTGTTCCAACTTTATAGGAAAGAATTGCATCAATTGTTTTTTCTCTCATTTCTTTTGTTTTAACATAGGCTGATTTTGATTCAGTAATAATTTCATTACATATATTATCTAATTTATAAAACTCATATTCTCTTTTAAGTTTATAAGCATCATTTAGTTTTGAAATAGCCGAACTAATTAATTCTTCTGCTAAAACTTTTGCACCAATATCAATTGCATCTTTTACTGATTTTTCTGCAGTGCTAAACTTTTTTAATATATCATTAATTTTTTTCGATGGTATTTTTAGTGGAGCACCAATTTGTGGAATTTCATTTATGTTATAGTTATTTAACTTAAGAATTGCAGGCCATAAATTAGCATCACCAAATTCCGTTTTTGCAATTTGTCTTAAGTCTGTTTTGGAATCATAGATAATTATCTTTTCTTGGGAAAAGAGATTGCTAAAGAAAAATAAAAATAAAATAAATATTGATTTACATTTGTTCATTATTATTTTGAGATAAAAATGAAATTATAAATTCAGCACCCTTACCAGGTTCACTGTTTAAAGTAATTTTACCATCCATCATTTCAACAAGTTTTTTTACAATTGATAATCCTAGTCCGGTTGAATGTTCACCAGCAGTTGGTCTGGCTGATAATCTTGCAAATTTTTTAAATAATTTTTTCTTATCCTCTTCAGTAAATCCGGGTCCTTCATCTTTAATTGAAATATCAATCATATTACTGTAAGATGAATTTCTGACTGTTATTGTAATAGATTTTTTTGGTTGAGAAAATTTAATAGCATTTGAAAGAATATTTTGAATTATTTGATAAGTTAAATTATTATCAGCAATAATTTTTGGTTCTGAAAGTTCGAAAGATTTAATTAGTGTAATATTTTTGTTGGAAAGACTTTCTTTGAATTGATTAATTATATCTTCAATTATTGGTAACAATAAAATTGGTTTAATGTTTGTATTTAATTTTCCTTGTTCAATAGCATTTACATCAAGCAAATTCTTTACAATAAAAAACATTCTTTCAGATGCTTTTATTATTTCAGTTAAAAAATCGTCATGTTGTTCTTTGCTAATTTCTGTGTCATTCTTTAGAATATCAGCAAAAGCACTAACAGCGGTAAGTGGATTCTTTAAATCGTGAGCAGCAATACCTAAAAACTCATTTTTTTCTTCATTTAGCTCTAACACTCTTTGATAAGCTTTTTTCAATTCATTGTTCGCTTCATAAAGTTCACGGGTTCTTTCTTCAACTTTTAATTCAAGATTTTTACTATAATCCTGCAACTGTTCTTTTTGCTGTTCAATTTCCTGAATATATTTTTGTAACTGATTAGCCATTTGCGATAAAGAGGAATTTAATAATCCAATTGAATCCTTTGCAGTATATTCTATAGGTAAATTGAAATTTCCCTCGGCAATTTTTTTTGCTCCCAATGATAATTTTTCAATTGGTTTGCTTATTTCAAGTTTTGAAAATGTAAATGAAATTATCAACATTAACATTGTTGTAATACTTATAAAAAAACCAATAAAAATAATAAAGTCATTTACAGTTGCATAAGCTGAATTTTCATCTATAATACCAACAACAACCCATTTAACTTCTTTTGGATAACCAAAAGCAACAACAAATTTTTTATTATTACCAAAGTCGTAATTATTTATTAAACCAATATTATTTTTTTGAAACAATTGCGAAGTGGCATCTTCAATTATTTTATTATTTATATTACCTGTAAATTCATTAGAAAGAAATATTTCTTTTTTAATGTCTAAAACAATAGCTTTTCCAACTTTATTTATCAAATTGTTTTCTAGTTTTTTGACAACTTTATCTAAGTTTGTTTGAATAATAATATAAAACTCTTTACTGTTTTGAAAATTTAGAGGAATGATTATAAAATTAGTCCAGATTTGAAATTGTCGGTTATATTTTGGTGTACTTATATAAATATTAGATTCATTCAAAACTTCTTTAAAGTTTTTCGTATTAAAAAATTCATCTGAAAAATCAATTTTAATATTTCTGTTATCTTTATAAGAAGAAAAAATTGTTTCATAATATTTTCCATTTTTAACAAACAATTCAACAGAAATTAAATCTTCGCTTTCTTTAATAAAGGTTGAAATAAAATAAATTTTTTGGTCTAAGGTAAGACTTGAATTCTCAATACTTTTTTGAATAATAAACGCAGTTTCGAGATTTTTTTTAATTGTGTTGTCTATTGTTGATATAATATCATTTGTAAGAAATATAAGTTGACTATTAATACTACTTTTAAATTCTTCTTTAACAAAATTTACAACTTTATAACTAATTAATATACTTGGAAAGGCACCTAGAATTATAACAAGAATGATAAGTTTAATTTGCCATGAAACTTTTTTGAATATCTTTAACTTCATATTTAATATTTTCTTTCAAAATAAATATATCGAATAAAAAAATTATAAGCACTGAATAAAAGAATTTTATTACATTTAAATAAAAAGATGTTATGAATATGCAAAAAATTATTATAGCAGATGACCATCCGATGTTAAGAGCCGGACTAGTTCAAACAATTAATAAAGAAGTTGATTTGAAAGTTGTTGCTGAATGTGAAAGTGGAGAAGAGTTAATATCTAAAATCCGTGATGAAGATTATGATATTGCGATAATTGATATTGATATGCCCGGCAGAAATGGAATTGATATTTTGAAAGAAATCAGAAAAGAAAATAAAAAACTACCTGTTTTAATTTTAAGTGGATACGATGAAAAAAATTATGGAATAAGAGCTATTCAAGCAGGAGCGAATGCATATTTATCAAAAGAAACTGATATTAAAATTATAATTGATACATTACGAAAAATAAAAGGGGGAAAAAAACATATTTCACCAGAACTTGCCGAAGCATTAGCGAATCATATTGATTTTACAAGTGATAAACCTCTACACGAAAATTTGTCTGATAGAGAATTAGAAGTGATGATATTAATTGCAAAAGGGAAAACAGTTAGTGAAATAGCAGAACAATTATTTTTAAGTGTGAATACAATAAATACATATAGAGCAAGAGTAATGGAAAAACTTAATTTAAAAACAAACACACAGTTAGCTTTATATGTACTTGAAAATGGATTATTGGATAAAAAACCTTTAACGAAGTAAAATCATTTTTTTAACCAAAACATTTGAACCCACTTGTAGTTTATAAAAATAAACCCCACTTGATAAATTATTTGCATTGAATTCAATTTTATAATTTCCGCTTTGTTTAAACTCATTAACTATTGTTATCAATTCACTACCCAAAACATCATATAATTTTAGTTGAACAAAATTTGGTTTATTAATAGTGTAATTTATAATTGTGCTTGAGTTGAATGGATTAGGATAGTTTTGAAATAAGCTAAAATCACTTTGTATATCTTCTGATAAATTTTCTATTGATGTAATTATGTTATTCCTTTTTTTCAATTCAATTATTCTGTTATATGATTCCTCAATTCTGCTCAATGGAATTTTACCTTCCATAACTTTATTATAAATTACATTTATTACTTGCTGAGCAAGTGAAGTCCCGAATCTTAAAGTGCCGGTATTTAAAATAATATCGTTTCCTGCATTAACAGCTAATGTAATTCCATCTTCAAAGGAGTAGTTAGAAGTAATTGCCTGCATATTCATAGCATCTGTTATTGTAACTCCATAAAAACCAATTGAATTCCTTAATAAATCATTAGTTACTTTTTTTGAAAGAGAAGCAGGATAAAGATCATCTAGTTGAGAATTATATAAATGCCCCGTCATTACCATACAATTTACATTTTTAGTAAATAATAATTGATATGGATTTAATTCATATTGTTGCCAGGTATTTGAAATATCAGTAAAACCTAAATGAGAATCTTGTAAAGCACTTCCATGCCCCGGAAAATGTTTTAAACAACTTATAATATTTTGTTTATCGAATTCTTCTATAAATATTTTGATATGATTATAAACAATTAAAGGATTTGAAGAATAACTCCTTTCAAGTTTTCCTATTGCAGGACTGTTTGAATTAACATTTACATCGGCAACAGGAGCTAAATTAACATTAAATCCGGTTTGTTTAAGCCAACCTGCCATTATTCTAGATTGCTTTCTTGTTGAATCTTCAGAGTTAAATATAGTTCCTAATTGATAAGCTGTATATGTATTCATAAATCCATTTGAACCATTTAATCTTGCAACCTTTCCACCTTCCTGATCAACTGCTATAAAAGGTTTTGTTTTAGCTATCATTTTAATTGTGTCGTTCAATAGTTTAACTTGTGTAGGATTTGAAATATTACTTGCAAATAAAATAATTCCTCCTACGTTTCTTTTGGATAAATCTATTTTAATTGTATCGTTTAATTTTGTTCCAGAGAATCCAACCCAAACCATTTGTGCAATTTTATCCTTTAAGGTTTGTGAATGTATAACTGAATTTAATAAAGTAATTAATATTAATAGGTTCAATAAAAATTTTTTCATTTTTTTACAATTGAATAAGTTTTTTATGAACGAAACTTAATACTAATTTGTTTTAATGTTATAATATTTTATGAAAGGAGAAACAATATGAATAAATTAAAATTTCTTGTATCAATAATTTTATTTTCAATTTCATTAAACTATGCAAGTGAAAATTCTAAAGTTGAAAACTTTAAATTGAAGGATTACAATGGAAAAGAATTTCAACTGACAGATTTTAAAGGAGCAAAAGCAATAGTTATAATGTTCATTGCAACACAATGCCCTGTTTCAAATGATTATAATTCAAGAATGGCAGAATTATATAACGAGTATAAAGATAAAGGAATTTCTTTTATTGGTATAAATTCCAACAAACAGGAAAGCGTTGATGAAATAAAAGAGCATGCTGCTAAAAATAAACTTGCATTTACAATCTTAAAGGATGAGAAAAATGTTATTGCAGATAAATTTCAAGCATCATTTACACCTGAAATTTACGTATTAAATAACAACTTTGAAATTTTGTATCACGGAAGAATTGATGATTCAAGAAAAATTGAAAATGTAAAAGAAAAAGATTTGAAAAGAACA